>NZ_JAMYUV010000065.1:0-30081 GCF_040323405.1 Mesorhizobium sp. M0048
CCAAGAAGCAGCCCGCCGCCGAGCAGCAGCAGGGCGAGCCGGAACAGGCGGCCAAGCCTGAGAAGCAGAAGACCAAGAAGCAGCCCGCCGCCGAGCAGCAGCAGGCCGAGCCCGAGCAGGCGGCCAAGCCCGAAAAGCAGAAGGCCAAGGAGCAGCCCGCCGAGCAGCATCAAGCCGAGCCGGAACAGGCGGCCAAGCCCAAGCCGGAGAAGCAGAAAAACAAGGCGTGCGATCCGCAGACTGAGAGCTGCTAGCCGTACGGGTAGACTACGGCACCGCGATTATTCGATCGCGGTGCCGCTGAGCGGCCATTCCCCCCTTGCCATCCCCACATCCTTCGTCCTAATCTCTCCCTTGAGAAAACCTTTTCCCAACTCGCCTCGCATCCGCTGACATCACCGATCAGCACCCTGAGGGGTCATAAGAGAAAAGCTTTTCCCACCTGGGAGGATCATGTCCAAATCATGCCGTCCGACGTCCAGCCAACGCCCGCCAAGCAGCCCGTCACCTTGCGTGAAGTGGCGGCCATTGCCGGCGTCAGCGTTGCCACGGCGTCCAAGGCGCTGAACGGGCAGGGGCGGATGACGGCCGAGACGCGAACCCGGATTCGCGAGACGGCGCAGCGGCTTGGCTTTCGCCCGAACAGCCTGGCGCAGAGCCTGCTCAGGCGGCGCTCCTTTACCGTCGGGCTGTTGACCAACGACACCTATGGCCGCTTTTCGCTGCCGCTGATGGCCGGCGTTTCCGATGCGCTGGTCGATGCCGGCGTCTCGGTGTTTTTGTGCAATGTCGAGGACGACCCGCGCCTTGCCCAGCTGCATGTCGATGCCATGCTCGACAAGCGCGTCGACGGCATCATCGCCACCGGCAAACGCATCGACCGCCACCTGCCGGTCGACCTCGCCAATCTCGGCATTCCGGCGATCTATGCCTTTACCGAGCCCGATCCAAACGCCATCGCTTTCGTGTCCGACGATGCCGGCGGGGCGCGGCTGGCGGTCGAGCACTTTTGCCGGCTCGGGCGTAAGCGCATCGCCCATGTCAGCGGTCCGGCGAGCTTTGCCGTGGTGCATGCCCGCGCCGAGGCCTATCGCGCGGTGCTGGCCGAGAACGGCTTGCAGGTCATGGAGCCGCTGCTTGGCCACTGGTCGGAGGCCTGGGGGCATGAGGCGGTCAAGACGCTGTTCGACGGCGAGGGGTTTGACGGCACGCGCGAAAAACCGGACGCGGTGTTTTGCGGCAACGACCAGATCGCGCGCGGCGTCATCGACGCCTTGCGCGAGCGCGGTATCGGCGTGCCGGACGAGGTCGGCGTCATCGGCTTCGACAATTGGCAGATCGTCGCCGAGGCGACCCGGCCGCCGCTGACCTCGGTCGACATGAATCTCGCAGCACTTGGCCGCGAGGCCGGCCTTGCCCTGCTTTCGCTCGTCGGCGGCGAACCCGCTTTGCCGGGCATCAGAAAACTGCCGTGCCGGCTGGTGGTGCGTCAGTCATGCGGCCGTCCGCCGGACGGCTGAAACGAAACGGGCCGTGTCGATTGCAAAGCGCTGGGGTGCGGCCGAGTTAAAACCATGTGGAGGAGAAGCATGAGAACCACCATTACCGGGCTCGCCATCGCCGCGAGCATTTTGGGCACGCTGGCAACAGTCGGTCCGGCCGCCGCCGACACCGCCAACATCTGGGTTCGCGCCGACGGCTCGAACTTCATGCCGCGCATCGTCGACGCCTTCAACAAGGGGCATCAGAACCAGATCAAGCTGGACATCATCCCCAATGCCGAAATCATCCCGAAATATGGCGCTGCGGCTGCCGGCGGCACCGCACCCGACGCGCTCTCGCTCGACCTGATCTACACGCCGTCCTTCGCCGCCGCCGGCCAGCTCGAAGACATCACCGACTGGGCGAAATCGCTGCCCTATTTCGCCAGCCTGTCGCCGGCGCATGTCAAGACCGGCACCTATGAGGGCCGCATCTACGGGCTGCCGTTCTCGGCCGACTCCTCGGTGCTGATCTGGAACAAGAAGCTGTTCAAGCAGGCCGGCCTCGATCCGGAAAAGGGCCCGACCAACTGGGCCGAGATCGAAGCCGACGCCGAGAAGGTCAATGCGCTCGGCGGCGACATCAAGGGCTTCTACTTCTCCGGCAATTGCGGCGGCTGCAACATCTTCACCTTCACGCCGCTGATCTGGGCCTCGGGCGGCGATATCCTGACGGAGGACGGCTCCAAGGCGACGCTGGACACGCCGCAAATGCGCGGCGCCATCGACCTCTACCGTTCGATGGTCAAGAAGGACCTGGTGCCTTCAGGCGCGCAGACCGACACCGGCTCCAACTTCTTTGCCGCCTTCGCCACCGGCAATATCGGCATCTCGCCGTCCGGCGCCTTCGCCATCGGCGCGTTGAACACGCAATATCCCGATATCGACTACGGCATCACCTTCCTGCCGGGCAAGGATGGCGGCTGGTCGTCGTTTGCCGGCGGCGACAATTTCGTCGTCACCAAGGGCACCACCAAGGTCGCGGTGGTGAAGGAGTTCCTCGACTTTGCCTATTCGCTCGAAGGCCAGACCATCCTGGCGAAATACGGCAGCCTGCCGGTGCGCGGCGACATCGCCAATGAGGCGCTGAAAGACCTCGACCCGCGCTACAAGGTCGCCGCCGAAGCCATGGCCAAGGGCCGCACGCCCTATTCGGTGGTGTTCAACGACCTGATCAACTCGGCCAACGGCCCGTGGAACCAGATGATGAACGAGGTCTTCTTCGGTGAAGACGTCGACGGCGCCATCGCCAATGCGCAGGAGACCATGCAGTCGATCATCGATTCGGCGCCGCAGAAGTAAAGCGCCGGCGCCCACCTCCCCCTCGAGGGGAGGTCGGACCGAAGGTCCGGGTGGGGTCGTTGCGGCAGTGCTCGACGTTCCTGTCGGCGCGCTTCGCGGAGGACCCCACCCCGGGCCTTCGGCCGGACCCTCCCCTCAAGGGGGAGGGGGACGTAGCGCTAACGGAAGACCACGGCATGACCACCATCACAGCAACCACCGCCGCGCCAGCGCGCGCATACAAACTGGTCGGCGCCGGCCGCCGGCAGTGGATCGGCCTGCTCTATGTCGCGCCGGCCGTTGCGCTTGTCGTCGTCTTCTTCATCGTGCCGCTTTGCATGACGGCCTGGATGTCGCTGCACAACTGGCCGCTGATGGGCGCGCACAGCTTTATCGGCCTCGACAATTACTGGGCGATCCTGCGCGACACCCGCTTCTGGAACGCGCTGCGGTTCACCGGCTACTACACGGTGGTGGTCACGATCGCGATCTTCGCCGTCGCCTTTCCGCTGGCGCTGTTCATCGAAAGGCCGCGGCAGCTGACCGGCTTCTACCGCACGTCCTTCTTCATGCCGGCGGTCATCGGCTTCGCCTCGGCGAGCCTTTTGTGGTCATGGCTGCTCAATGTCGATTCCGGCCTGTTCAGCCCGGCCGCCTTCGAGCTCGGCCTGACCGAGAAGAAATTCAACCTGCTGGCGACCTTCCAGCCGGCCTTCTGGTCGATCATCGCCATGGTGGTGTGGAAGGTGGCGGGCTTCACCATGATCATCCTGATGACCGGCCTGCAGTCGATCCCGCCGGACCTGCAGGAGGCGGCGATGATCGACGGGGCAGGGCCATTCGCGCGGTTCCGGGCGATTACCTTGCCCTTGATGCGCCGCACGCTGGCGCTGGCGCTGATCCTGTCGGTTGCCGGCTCGATCCTCGCCTTCGACCAGTTCTACATCATCCTGCGCGGCGGCCCGCGCAACCAGACGCTGACCGCCGTCTACTGGATCTTCAACCAATCCTTCGTGTCGTTCAAGCTCGGCTATGGCGCGGCACTGTCGATGGTCCTGCTGGTCATCCTGGTGGCGCTCAGCCTCATCCAGCTGCGACTGCTGCGCAATCCCGAGGGGGTCGACTGATGGCGCAGGCTCGCACTCGCAAACGCCGCATCGCCATGCAGATTGCCGAGCACTCGACCGGCATCATCGCGTCCATTCTGTTCCTGGCACCGATCGTCTGGACGGTGCTTTCGGCCTTCAAGCCGGCGCAGGAGGCGCGCCAGCCGCCGCTGCCGCCGTGGCCGACCAGCGGCATCTCGCTGGAGAACTACGCCACGCTCAACACCTTCGGCGACGGCCTCTGGCTGCCGGCGCAAAACAGCATCTACGTCTCGGTGATGACGGTGGTGCTGTCGGTGATCGTCAGCGTGCTCGCCGGCTACGGTTTCTCGCGCTTCCGCTTTCCGCTGAAGAACCTGCTGTTCGTCGTCATCCTGTCGACGATCATGATCCCGTTCCAGTCGATCCTGACGCCGATCTTCCTGGTGCTGACCAAGATCGGCCTGCACAACACGCTGACCGGGCTGGTCTGCGTCTACGTCACGCTGCAGCTGCCGTTCTCGATCTTCATGATGCGCAACGCCTTCGATGCGGTGCCGCGCGAGATCGAGGAGGCCGCGCGCATGGACGGCGCCAACAACGTCACCATGCTGTTGAGGGTGATGCTGCCGCTGGTCTGGCCGGGCATCGTCACCATCGCGCTGTTCGCCTTCCTCGGCGCCTGGAACGAGTTTCTGGCTGCGCTGGTGCTGATGACGGACCAGTCGAAATTCACGCTGCCGATCATGATGACCGCGCTGCAGTCCGGCCGCTTCGGCGCCATCGACTGGGGTGCCGTGCAGGCCGGCGTCACCGTCATGATGGTGCCGTGCCTGGTGCTCTTCCTGCTGCTGCAGCGCTTCTACATCCGCGGCCTGATGGCAGGGGCCGTGAAGTGACCACAAGAAATCGAACGGGAGTAAATTGATGACCGCATCGCAATCCGCCAGTCAGGGCGCCAAGCCGAAACTCGCCTTCCGCCCGCTGCCGGTGCCGCAGGTCGACGTCCGCGGCTTCTGGGGCGACCGCGTCGATGCCGTCGCCTCAAAGACCGCCGGCATCCTTTACGACCGCTGCGTCGAAGCGCGCATGCTCGAGCAGATCGACCCCGACCGGCCATCGCCCGGCGTCGTCATTCCGTTCCACTCACCTTCACCGGACGAGGCGGCCACCGCCGGCAACGAGTTCACCGGATCGACGGTGACGACGCAGATGTTCTGGGACTCCGATTGGGGCAAGACCATCGAGACCGCCGCCTATTCGCTCTACCGCCGCCGCAACGACGAGCTGGAGAAGAAGATCGACGCCGTCATCGACATGTACGGCAAGCTGCAGCAGCCCGACGGCTATCTGTCGAGCTGGTACCAGCGCATCCAGCCGGGCTTGCGCTGGACCAATCTGCGCGACTGCCACGAGCTCTATTGCGCCGGCCACCTGATCGAAGGCGCGGTCGCCTACTACCAGGCCACGGGGAAACGCAAGCTGCTCGACATCATGTGCCGCTACGTCGATCACATCGCCGAGACGTTCGGTCCCGAGCCCGGCAAGAAGAAGGGCTATTGCGGCCACGAGGAGATCGAGCTGGCGCTGGTCAAGCTGGCGCGGGTGACGGGCGAGCGCAAATACATGGAGCTTGCCAAATATTTCATCGACCAGCGCGGCCTTGAGCCGCATTATTTCGACGAGGAGGCGCGCGCCCGCGGCGCCGACCCCAAGGCCTATCATTTCAAGACTTACGAATACAATCAGTCGCACAAGCCGGTGCGCGAGCAGGACAAGGTCGTCGGCCATGCGGTGCGGGCGATGTATCTATATTCGGGCATGGCCGACATCGCCACCGAATATGGCGACGACACGCTGCGGGTGGCGCTCGACCGGCTGTGGGACGATCTCATGACCAAGAACCTCTACGTCACCGGCGGCCTCGGGCCGTCCTCGCACAATGAGGGTTTCACCGCCGATTACGACCTGCCCAACGACACCGCCTATGCCGAAACCTGCGCTTCGGTCGGCCTGGTGTTCTGGGCAAGCCGCATGCTCGGCATGGGTCCCAACGCGCGCTACGCCGACATCATGGAGCGGGCGCTCTACAACGGCTCGATCTCCGGCCTGTCGCTCGACGGCTCGCTGTTCTTCTACGAAAATCCGCTGGAGAGCCGCGGCGCCCACCACCGCTGGAAATGGCACCGCTGCCCGTGCTGCCCGCCCAATGTCGGGCGCATGGTCGCCTCGATCGGCAGCTATTTCTACGGCCTGTCGGACGACGCACTCGCCGTCCACCTCTATGGAAACGGCACGGCTCGTTTCGATATCGCGGGCCGGCAAATAGAGCTCACCCAGACCAGTAACTATCCATGGGACGGCGCGGTCTCGATCTCTGTCGAACCGGAAGCTCCGACCGACTTCACTTTGCACCTGCGCTTGCCGGCCTGGTGCCGCAAGGCAGCGCTCAAGGTCAACGGCGCCGATGTCGATCTGGCTGCCATCAGCAGCGACGGCTATGCCGCGATCCGCCGCGAATGGCGCAAGGGCGACCGCGTCGAGCTCGACCTCGAAATGGCCGTCGACCGTCTCTACGCCAACCCGCAGGTGCGGCAGGATATCGGCCGCGTCGCACTGGCGCGCGGCCCGCTGATCTATTGCGTCGAGGAGACCGACAATTCCAGCCAGCTGCACCGCATCGCCCTGCCGCGCACGGCCGACATCGAGGCGCATCAGCAGCCGAACCTTCTGGGCGGCGTCGTGACACTTTCGGCGATCGCCAAAAAGGAGGCTTTCGAAAACTGGGAAGAGGGGCTCTACCGCACCGAACCGCCTGCGGTGGAGGAAGCGAAGCTCACCGCCGTCCCGTATTTCGCCTGGGACAACCGCGACCCCGGCGAGATGCTGGTCTGGCTCAGGGACGAATGAAGCCCGGCGGCAGCGCCCGACCGATCTCCTCGGCCACAAGTTCCTGCAGCTGCCAGAGATTGCGGTCGCGGATGCCACAGGCGTCGAGATGGCGAATGGTCTCGAACAGATATTCGGCGCCCGAACCCCAATGGCCGACGGCGTTGGCCAGGGTCGCCGCTATCGCTCGCTTGTCGAGTTTGCCGGCATAGCGCGGATTGGCGCGATCGACAACGAAACCAAGCGCTTGGCCCATGCCGTCGGCTGTCCTGACCTGCAGCCAGCGCGGCAGGTTGACGGAGGGCAGGATGGTCATCTCGCGGCGCAGCAGCGCTTCGAGATTGGCCGCCACCGGCTCGGCGATCTCGAACACCATGCCCTGACATTGGCCGCCGCGGTCGAGCGCCATCATCAGGCCGGGCTGCTCGACCGTGCCCCTGAAGCGCTGCACCGTAAAACAGAACGAACGGTGCCAGCCCGTCGCCACGGCCCGTTCGCCACCCCTGACCTCGCCGGCCGGCTTCCACAGCAGCGAGCCATAGGCGAACAGCTTCACCGGCCCGGCCGGCGCGCCGGCCACCACCTCGTCGCGAATGCGCGCGTAATCGGCATCGGTCATGTAGACCATGCCCGGTGTCGGCCCGGCATCCTCGACCGCACGCAAGGTGCGGGCGACCAGCGCCTCGGTCAGCGCCATCGGTGTCTTGCGTGGCGAACGCCGTGATGCGGCGGAAATGACCTTGCTCATCCTCATGCTCTCAGCCTTGCCGCCATGTTGCCGAAGGCTGAAAGATTCTCAAGGGCCGAGTACACCAGCGCGGTATCAGGATTCGAACTGTCGTGTACAACAGCTTGACTGCACAAATACCTACGCGACGGGTTAAACGCGTCGACTGAACCCATTTCAACGTGATGCAGCGAGATGCTGGTCTGGCTCAGGGACGCCGGATCGCTGGTATCACCAATTTGAGCCGCCAAATGCATGCCTTGAATTCGCCCGGGCGCGCGTCATCTAGCTTTGAGTGGCGCCAGTCACTTGAACGGGTGGAGGCAGATTGTGGCGCTCGAAGCTGTCGCGCGTCCCGGCGGTCGCTATATTGCGGTCGCCGTCGTGGCGGTGCCATTGCTGTTCGTCGTCGGTGGACTGGCCATTCGCTATGCGGCATTTGCCTCGATCTCGGCGGAACCAGGCTTCGCAGCCTATGCCCAGGCGCTCTGCCGGTGGGATTGCGCGTGGTATGTCGACATTTCCGAACACGGTTATGAGCGCTTTCCCATTCCAGGCCAGAGCAATGTCGGACGCTGGGGCTTCTTTCCGCTCTATCCGATGCTGGTGGCGGCAATCCGGTCTGTTTTCCCTTTGCCGACGATACTGCTCGCGTCGATCGCATCGATTGCGTGCAGCTACGCGGCCTGTCTGGTGGCGTGGCCGCTGCTCGAGAAGAACATGCGCGCTTATGTGCTGTATTGCGCCTTTCTGCTCAGCGGCCCGTTCTCCTTTCACTTCACGACTTTCCTGACCGAACCTCTTTTCGTGCTCCTGACGTCGTGCGTTTTTCTGGCACTCAAACGCTCCAGCTATCTGACCGCGGGGCTGTCATCGGCTCTGCTGTCGGCAACCAGGCTCGTCGGAGTGCTTGTTGTATTTGCGACCGTCATTCAGATGTTCAGGGATTACCGCGCAAAGGGCGGATCGGCGCTTTCGTTCCCACGTTGGGTGCTTGGCCGACCGGATCTGCTCGTTGCAATTCTCATCTCGCCTGCCGGCTTGTTCGCCTACATCCTGTTCCTCTATCTGACGGTCGGGGACGGCTTTGCCTTCCTGCACGTCCAGCGCGCGTTTGGACGGGTGGCGGGCAATCCGCTCGCCTTCATATGGGATGGACTCTCGGCCGTTCCGACGACTGGATGGCTGCCTACGGCGCCGCAATGGAGCGCGCTCGCCGCACTCATAGGACTGGCATTATCGGCGGTTCTGGCGGTTCGCAGGCAATATGGCGCCGCGCTGTTCTGCGCCTGCTGCATCATCCTGCCGCTGATCACGAACCTGGCCTCCATGGTCAGATACGTCATTGGGCTTGCGCCTCTGACAATGTTGCTGACCACGTTGTTGTCGGCGTCGAAGCTGACTTTTCTTTCGGCTCTGGGTCTCTTCCTTGGCGCCTGCTATTTCATGACGGTGGCATGGATCGGGGGCTATCTTGCCCTGGTCTAGCACTCCGGGCCCGCATCGGCGCGCGGCCTCGCTTGGCGGCTACACACTGGCGGCGGTTCTGGCCGGGGCGGAAGTCATCATCCTTGCGCTTGCTGTCAATCCAAACGTCAATGCCGACTATCGCGCCTATTACATCGACTGGATGACAACCTGCCTCAATCGCGATGCGGTCGGCAGCTACACCCTTGGCCAGACGGTGTCGTTCCGGTCCGACGGAGCCAAAAAGGCAGCCGGCATGAGGGTCTGCGGCTGGTCGGGACCGGTAGCCGACGGCACCCATTCGCTGGGCGAGACCTCGCGGCTTCGCCTGAAGATACCGCCGCTCCGCGACGGCCTGACGGCTACGCTGCAAATGGCCGCCGTCATTCGCCCGCCACAGGTCACGCAAAGGGTCGTGATCTCGGTAAACCGCGTTCGGGCGCATGCGGTCACGCTGTCCGGCAAAGAGCCACGAACGGTCTCGTTCGTTATCCCACCGGCGGCTCTCGCCGAGGCTAAAACACTCGACATCGCTTTCGACTACCTCGACGGCATTCCGCCAAGTCCGGCCGCCAGCAACATCTACAAGCGCTCCATCAAATTGTTGTCGCTCCGGCTCGATCCCATTGAGGCGGATTAGGGCAGGCGATCACGCTGCTGGCCGCGTCTTCGCTGCGCGAAAACCCAGCGGTCGAGCATGAGAAGATTGACCGCCGGAACAAGCAAGCATGTAACCAGGATGGCGATGATCGGTGGAAGGCCGAATTTCGCGGTCAAAAGTGCCGGCGCCGCGTAGGCAACGGCGAAGCCTGTCGCCGTCAACAACAGAAAACGCGGAGCCTCCGATCGATGCGATCCGCTCGACGCGAAGGTCACGAACTTATGCGCGAGATAAGAAAACAGGGCGGCAGCGGTATAAGCCGCGAGCGAGGCACCGACCGGCGAGAGGCCGAACCGTTGCCATTTGACCAAAGCGGTGGCCATCACTGCATATAGGATCGTTGCAGCAATGCCGACCGACCCGAAGCGCGCCAGCAGCCTCAGCCCAGCGTCGCCGGTCGAACGGCGCTCAGACATGCGCACTGCACGCATACTGCGCTCCAAGCGGCAGGGCGGAAAGCAGGCGCTCGACCTTTTTGGCCAAGGGCGTTGCCGAGGGTAGCAGCAGAAAATGCTCGGAGCGGATGTCCCTGAAGCCTGTTTCCTGAAAAAGGGACCTTGCTTTAGCGGCGTTGAGCAGGACTGCCTCGTGATCGAACGGACACCGAAACACCGCAAGACGCGTCAGTGGATTGTAGGGATTGTGCTCGATGATGCAGGCGACGCCGCCCGGCCGCACGACGCGGCGCAGTTCCAGGAAGAAATCCAGCCAGACAGCGGGCGAGACATGATGGACGACGCAGCTGGCGAAAGCCAGATCGAACGTGCCGTCCTCATAAGGCAGCCGCTGCGTGCTGCAGGTCCTGTAGGCCACACGCGAATTGTCTTGGCTGGCACGCAAGATCGATTCTTGCGAGACGTCGCAGCCATCCAGGCTGTCGAAAGCACCTTCGAGGTAGGGGTGGAGCGAACCGACGCCGCAGCCGACATCCAGCGCCCTTACGGTCGCCCCACCCTGTCCAAGCTTTCGCTCGACGAGCAGACGCCGCAGCAGGTCCGCCTTGGCGACAAGGAAGAAGTCGTGCCTGAGTCCGGAAAACCGGATGGACCCTTCGACCGCCTCGCCATAGTTGGAATTATAGCTGTCGAAGAGTTCGCCCATTGGCGGGGACTCCACTCCTGGGCTTGTGAAACGATCGGCGGCGCTCACCAGAGACGGCACGCATCGCCTCGTCGAAGCCGGTGAGCCGATCGATCACATACAGCGGGCGGCGTTTCACCTCGGCGTGGATGCTGCCGACATAGAGTCCGACCACGCCGGTCATGAAAAGGTTGATGCCGCACAGGAGCGACACGATCACCACGGTTGATGTCCAGCCGGCAATGATGCCGGTTTCAAAAAACCAGGCAAAGATGGCGTAGGCACCAAAGACCACCGCAAGCGCGGAAATGGCCAATCCGCCCCAGAGGGCCAGGCGCAACGGCTTCTCGGAGAAACTAACGATGCCGTGAACCGCAAGGTGCATCATCTTCCAGAATGGGTATTTGGTCTGGCCCAGGGTTCGGGCGTGGCGCTCAAATGGCACTGCCGTCTGCTTGAAGCCCATCCAGCCGAACATGCCCCTGACGAAGCGGTCATGTTCGGGCATATGCTTGAAGGTTTCCAGCGCCTTGCGGCCGACCAGGCGGAAGTCGCCGACGTCGCGCGGAATATCGACCGACGTCATTTTCTCCAGCAGGCGATAAAAAAGACTTGCCGTAAAGCGCTTGAACCAGGATTCGCCCTCGCGCTTGACTCGGCGGGCATAGACGATCTCGAAGCCTTCCTTCCACTTTGCCACCAGGTCGAGAACGACTTCCGGCGGGTCCTGCAGGTCTGCATCCATGACGATGACGGCATCGCCCGCAGCGGCGTCCATACCGGCGGTAATCGCCACCTGGTGACCGAAATTGCGGGAAAATTCGATCAGCCGAAAGCGCGGCTCGGCGGCAACCACCTTTTGGAGGTATTCGACGCTTCCATCGAGGCTTCCGTCATCGACGAAGATGGCCTCCGTTTCGCCGTCCAGCCGGCCGATAAGCGAACTGATCCGCTCGATCAGCCGAGGAAGCACCTGTTCTTCATTGTATACGGGCAGGACCAGCGAGTAGCGAGGCGGTGACCTGTTCACCGTCATTCCAGGGTCGTGGACCACAGACTCTCGCATGCGGTTGAAAATGGAACGAAAGCTACAAAGTTCCAAAGGCACTTAAGAAACTGCTAATTTATCTAGTTCTGGAGGGAGTACCGGTTCTCGATAAGCACTTGGAGGATGTCGTCGTGAGGTCGGACGTCCACATCGAGGCGTAAACTATCGGTGGCTGCCGGCGCGATCGGGCTGGCGAGAAGCAGTCGTTGAGGCATAACGCGTTGACCGCGAGGCCTACTCTCCCGGACTTGTCGGTTAAAGCGGGGCTACGGGTGACCCTAAGGGTGCGGGCCGACCGCTTTTGACGCATGCCGGACATCGCTCATGGAACACGGTCGGCGAGCGCGGCCGAGTGTCCCGCTGGCAGGCCAGCGAGCGCCCTAACCGGCCGCCTTATCGTACCGGCCAAGCCTCAGCTGGCCCGCAGCCGGTACGACACTTGCCGGCCTGGCCGGTCGCCGCCGTCAAGCAGCCGGTCGAATGTTTTGGTTCACCCGGAAGAGGTTGTTCGGGTCGTATTTCTTCTTCAGCGTAGCCAGGCGCTCATAGTTGTCGCCATAAGCCGCCTTGAGCCTTGCATCGCCCTCGTCATCCATCATGAAGTTCAGGTAGGCGCCACCCAGATCGAATGGATGCACGGCCTCCCAGTAGGCCTTGGTCCAGCGCGTCACCGGGCCCGCTTTCTGTGGGTCCGGATCGATCCCGGCGATGACCATCGACCAGGTCGCATCACGGTAATTCCAGGGTGTCTCGTCTTTGCCGACGCGATGGACCGCACCATCGATCGGGTAGAGATGCATGAGCGATAGCTCGCTCGGCGTCTTCGCCGCCTGCTCGAGATGGGCGTCGATCGCCTCGTCGGACAGCGTCTTGACGAAATCGCCGCGCCAGTACCACTGCATTCCCTTCGGGTAGAGCCCATCGAACATGCTCTGCACCGCGGGATAGGGCATCGTTCCCATCCAGTTGAACCAGGGCGCGGGCAGCGCATCGAGCAGCGGGGCCAGCGCCTCTCTGCCCTTTTCCTCCGGGCCGTTGTAGCAGCACATCAGCAGACACATCCGCTGTCCCCAAAACTCTTCCGGGAAGGGTGCGCTCGACAGGACGGTCTTGAGCCCGAGGAAGATCCCGAGTTCTTCGGGCGCGTTCGGCAGGAACTCGCGATAATGCTGCATGATGGTGCGGGCGTGGCGCTGATCCCATGCGATCGGCCCCGCAAAGACCATGCTGACCCGGTGGAGCCTGAACACAAAGCTGGTAACGATGCCGAAATTGCCGCCGCCGCCGCGAAGCGCCCAGAACAGGTTGGGGTTCCGTTCCTTGCTGGCGGTGACGAAGCTTCCGTCGGCAAGCACGACATCGGCCTCGACCAGATTATCGATGGTCAGGCCATATTTGCGCGTCAGATAGCCATGGCCGCCGCTCAGCGTCAGTCCGGCGACCCCGGTGGTCGAGATGATGCCCGCCGGTACGGCCAGGCCAAAGGCATGGGTGGCATGGTCGAGGTCGCCCTGAGTGCAGCCCGGGCCTACCCGCGCCGTGCGGGCATCCGGATCGACGCGCACGCCGTTCATCGCCGACAGGTCGATCACCAGACCGTCGTCGCAGCTCCCCAATCCTGGTCCATTATGGCCGCCGCCACGTACCGCAACCAGCAAATTGTTGTCGCGGCCGAAATTCACCGCTGTGATTACGTCGGCGACGTCGACACAGCGGGCGATGATCAGCGGCCGCTTGTCGATCATGCCGTTGTAGAGCTTGCGGGCCTCGTCATAGCGGGCGTCGCCGGCGCGGATGACTTCGCCTCGCAGGCTTGCTGCGAATTTGGTGATGTCTTCATCGTTCATGACATTCCTCCCTGTTATTGGACCTGTCGGCCGGCCGATGAAACGCTAATCCCGTCCGCTGTTCCCGCAAATGTCACATCGTCCATTTCTGTTGCCCGATCGTTCAGAGTAGGATTAGACCGGATGGATAGTTGCTCGGGCGGCCATATTGCCGGATAGTTCGAGATGCCTGGCGGAAAAACTCGTTGTCAAAGGGAGTAGCCGATCGTTTCCGGAGGTGTAGTGCATGGATGTCCTTTCCGATGTGCTCCGAGCCGTTCGCCTCACCGGTGCGATCTATTTCGACGTTGACGCCAGCTCTCCCTGGGTTGGCGAGTCGCCGGGCACGGCCGACATTGCCGCCGCCATCATGCCGGAGGCAGAGCACATCATTTCTTTTCATGCCGTGATGTCGGGCTCGTGCTGGGCCGCGCTGGGAGACGATTCGGTGCCCCCGGTGCTCGTGAACGCCGGTGATGTCGTTGTCTTCCCCGGTGGTGTTCCGAACGTGTTGAGCTCCTCGCCGGGGGCGCGGGGCGAACCCAATATGGCAATGTATTATCGGCCGATAGACGAGAGCCTGCCGTTTGCGGTGATCCATGGTGGCGGGGGAGACGAGCGGACCCGGTTCATTTGCGGGTATCTTGGCTGCGATGCACGTCCCTTCAATCCTCTCCTGGCCGCATTGCCGGCCATCCTGTGCGCCCGCAAGCCCGCCGATGGAAGCAGCTGGGTTATCGACCTTTTTCGGCTGGCGCTGGCAGAAGGTGGCAGTGGGCGGGCGGGCTGTGAGACGATACTCGCCAAGCTGAGCGAGCTGATGTTTGTCGAGATCATCCGCCGCCATCTCGAGACCCTGCCCGACGATTCGCGCGGCTGGCTGTCAGGCCTACGGGATCCACATGTCGGCGAGGCGCTCCGGCTCATCCACGCTCGCCCCGGGGAGGAATGGACATTGGACCGGCTCGCCCGCGAAGTAGGGCTCTCGCGCACGGCGTTTGCGAGCCGCTTTACCCACTATGTCGGGGTTTCGCCCATGCACTATCTTGCTCGCTGGCGTCTACAACTGGCAGGACGCTTGCTCGAACGCCCTGAAATGAGCATCGCGCAAGCGGGTGCCGAGGTCGGCTACGAGTCGGAAGCCGCCTTCAGTCGCGCCTTCAAAAAGTTCGTCGGCATTCCACCTGGCACCTGGCGAAAGGGACGGTCGGCGTTGCTCGAGGCTCAGAGATTGCCCGCTGGCGTCGTGCAATAGGAAAGAACTGGCAGGGCGTTGACGCTTCGGTCCGCGTAAAGCGTCCCAATGCTCGAAAGCCCCTGCCACAAAGCGGTTGACGATGACCGGCAGCCTCGACGCGTTCGGCGAGGCGTTTCAGGCCTCGCGCCTCAATCCTTCGCGCGCTCGACATAGGCGCCATCGGCGGTCATCACCACCACGCGGGTGCCAGCGCTGATGTGTGGCGGCACCAGGGTACGCACGCCGTTGGACAGCGTTGCCGGCTTGTAGGACGAGGACGCCGTCTGGCCCTTGGTCACCGGCTCGGTCTCGACCACCTCGAAAGTGGCGCGCTGCGGCAGTACCAGCGAGATGGCGATGTTGTTGTATTGCGAGATCTGCACCGGCATGCCTTCCACCAGATAGGGCGCCATGTCGCCGACCACGCTTTCCGGCACCGCGACCTGGTCGTAAGTCTCCGGATTCATGAAGTGAAAGCCTTCGCCGTCACGGTAGAGGAACGTGTGCTCGCGCTCCTCGACATAGGCGCGCTCGACCTGCTCTGTGGTGCGGTAACGCTCGGAAACCTTTACCCCGTCGGAGATACGCCGCATGTCGAGCTGGGTGACCGGCGTACCCTTGCCAGGATGAATGTTTTCGGCAAAGAGGATCACATAAAGCTTGCCGTCCTTTTCGACGACGTTGCCTTTGCGTAAGGAGCTGGCGATGACCTTCACGGGTTTCCATCCTGATAAAATTTGTTGGCGCAAATCGGCTGGAGAGGCCGTTGCGTGCGGCCTAGCGCATCTTGGCCGCAATCGCCAGCCCTCTGTGCAATTCCCCTGAAGCCGATGACCGCCGCCTCGCCGTGGTGGACGCCGCATGTCCACGCCGACCGCCGGCCGCGGCTGATCCTGCGCAATGCCATTGCCACCGGGATGCGCGACTGGTTCGCCCGCCGCGACTTCGTCGAGGTGGAGACATCGGCCCTGCAGGTCTCGCCCGGCAATGAAGCGCACCTGTCGGCCTTTGCCACCGAGGCGATCGGGCCGGACGGGCAGCGCCAGCCGCTCTACCTCCACACGTCGCCGGAATTCGCCTGCAAGAAGCTGCTTGCCGCCGGCGAAGAGCGCATCTTCAGCCTCGGGGCTGTCTGGCGCAACCGCGAGCGCGGCCCCTTGCACCATCCTGAGTTCACCATGCTCGAATGGTACCGCGTCGGCGAGACCTATGAGAGCCTGATGCGCGATTGCGCCGAGCTCGTAGCGCTGGCGGCCGAACGGGCCGCAGCGAAGCGTTTTAGCTTCCGCGGCCGTGAGGCCGATCCGTTCGCCGGGCCGGAACGGTTGAGCGTCGCCGAAGCCTTCATGCGCCATGCCGGCATCGATCTGCTGGCGACGGTTGCGGCCGATGGCAACACCGACCGCGCGGGGTTGCATGCCGCCCTGGTCCAGGCCGGATTGCGGACCGCGCCCGACGATAATTGGGCCGACCTGTTCAGCCGGGTGATGGTCGAAAAAATCGAGCCAGCGCTGGGGCAGGGGCGCGCTACCATTCTTTTCGGATATCCGATCTCGGAGGCGGCATTGGCCCGGCCGAGCGCCGACGATCCACGCACCGCCGAGCGTTTCGAGCTCTATTGCTGCGGCATCGAACTCGCCAACGCCTTTGGCGAATTGACCGATCCGGCCGAGCAGCGCCGACGCTTTGCCGCCGAAATGGATGAGAAGCAGCGCGTCTATGGCGAACGCTACCCGATCGACGAGGATTTCCTCGCCGCGCTCGCCATCATGCCGCAGGCGAGCGGCGCGGCGCTCGGCTTCGACCGGCTGGTGATGCTCGCCACCGGCGCGCTCAGGATCGACGACGTGATCTGGACGCCGGTGGCTGGTCCCTGAGGAAGGTTGGACAAGCCGATCTCGCCCGGCTTGAAAGCCAGGATCAGATGGTCGGTCCAGGCCGCCGCCGGCTCCGTCGAGCCAGAAGATTGGCGACGACCAGGAGGATTATCGACAGCCCCATCATCAGCGTGGCGGCGGCGCTATTGCCGGGGAGAGCTTTTCGCGCAAGCCGATGAACATTTCGAGCGGCATGGTGCGTTGGTTGGCGCTGGCCAGGAACTGCACCGCGACGACCTCGTCATGTGCGAGACGCTGCAACCGTTCCGTGTGTTGCCACGATCATGGTGGGCCGGCATAGTGCTGGCGGGGTTCTCGGCGCCGCGGAGCTATCGGCCGTCGTACTCAGAATGGCCTTCGGCACAATGCCAGACAAAAACGCGCTGAACGCAAAACATAGCAGCGAATGGACAATGTCCTGGCGCCTGGTCATACTTGCGGCCGTGGCGATTAATGTTGTGATGCTCTTGGCCGCGCTGTTCGTCGCGCAAACTCTTGGTCTGGACGCTACAATCTTCTATCGAGATCCATCTGCAGCCGCGGATGTCGGCTTCTATACGGGGTGGATTTCGTCCCTAGGTGCTTCACTGTGGATCGGCACCGGCGCGGCGACCCTGTTTGCCGGTCTGCTCACGCACCGATGGGATTGCACGTTTCTCGGCGGCCTTACCTTGGTCATGGGCCTCGATGACCTGTTGTTGATCCATGAGGACGTGCTGCCGTTTGTCGCGATACCAGAGATTGTTACGATGATTGCCTACGCCGTCGCCGGGTTGTTCTGGTTCTTTCGGCTGCGACGGAAGACATTCGACGGCTCGATCGTATTTGTGGCCGCAGGCTTCCTACTCGCGATGTCAGCAGCGATCGACCAGCTGGGAGAGCTGTTTCCTAGCCCGAGTTCGGCGGTCGACATCGCGGAAGACGCTGTCAAAGAGCTTGGCATCTTCCTTTGGGCGGCAGGTGCCGTCGGGTACGCGGCGATGGTGACACGGTTGGGCCGCCCGTGGGTGGATCCAGCCGATCCCAACTCTACAGGCTGACTGCCGCACATGCTATGAGCCAACGGCGGTGATCACCACCGGCACGATCAGGGGCGACAGCAGCAGCGGCATGACGATGCGGCGGCCGGGAAACTTTTCGTCGGAAAGCGCAATCGCTGCAAACGTGCCGAGTGTCGTTGCGATCAGCGTCGTCCCGAACGCAACGATCAGGCTGTTCCCGATCGCCGATTGCCAGCGTTGGGTGCCGAGCACGACCGCGTACCAGCGCGTCGAAATCCCCTCCAGCGGAAAGATGAAGAAGGCGCCGCTGTTGAACGACAAGGGGACCGGAACGAGGATCGGCACGAGGAGAAACAGGATCACCATGCGAGGCCCTTGGGCACGGAGGCGATGAGGCAGGCGAGGGGGAAGCCCAGTATCAGCGTGGCCAGCGTCTCCACCGCGGCGACGAAGAATGTGGGCATGAACACCTGCAGGAAGATCGCCTGCTCCGGCGGCACTCTTTCAATGCCTCCAATTCGTGCGGCAATCGCTTCCGGCGGCCACCCGCGCCAATGCGCTGGCGCTCGCCGGTCTGCTGGCCGAGGCCCTGACGGCCTGGGAGGAGGTGATGGCGGACGCTGACCTGGCAGACTTGCCGCGCTCCACGGCTGTCTCTACTTGTATCGTCGCGAGAGCGATTTCGCCAAGGCCGCTGGGGGCAGGGCACTGCGCGCCGGGTTTGGCGTCCATCAAGAGGTTGTGATGGCGGAAGCGGTGGCCGCGCTGGAGCCCGGCCTGCCCGCGACCGGGGCCAGCGGTCTGTACTTCCCGGACTCGATGAATGTCACCGATTCCCGGCCGGTCATCGGTCCGTCGCGCGGCAGCTCCAGGTGATCCATGCCTTCGGTCATGGTCATCTCGGCCTGACACTCGCGCCGATCGCCGCGCGCCTGGTCGCCGAACTGATCGCTGGACGCGGCGATCCAGCGCGTCTCGCGGCGTTTTCGGCTGATCGCTTCCGCGCCTGATCGATCGAACATTTCGCCGTCGGGTTGCGATCAGGAGTCGCGCCGACCTGGGCTGGATGCCCCCTGATTGTCCGCTTCTCCCATTGCAGAAGCCGCACCGGGACAATAGATGGTGCAGCAACGGCTGCCCTTCAGCCGGCCGGAAATAACAGGATCATGCGCATGACCGATACGCTCGACGCAGCGAAACTGACCGATCGCGTCGCAGCCCTGGTCGAGGCTGCCAAACGGGCCGGCGCCGATGCCGCCGATGCGGTTGCGGTGCGCGGCCGTTCGACCGGCGTGTCGGTGCGGCTCGGCAAGGTCGAAGGCACAGAGGCGTCCGAGAGCGAAGACGTCTCGCTGCGTGTCTTCGTCGGCAAGCGGGTAGCGAGCGTCTCGGCAACGGCGGCATCCGACCCCAATATGCTGGCCGAGCGTGCCGTCGCCATGGCCAAAGTGTCGCCCGAAGATCCCTATCAGGGTCTGGCCGATCCGGCCTTGCTGGTCAAGACGCCGCGCGACCTCGATCTGTTCGACGCCACTCAGGTATCGGCCCACCAGTTGAAGGAAGCAGCCCTTGCCGCCGAGGCGGCGGCGCTTGCCGTCAAGGGCGTCACCAATTCGGCCGGCAGTAGCGCCAGTGCCGGGCTGGGCGGCCTTGTGCTCGCCACTTCGCATGGCTTTGTCGGCCATTATGTCGCGTCGCGCTTTTCGCGTTCGACCAGCGTGATCGCCGGCGAGGGCACCGGCATGGAGCGCGATTACGAATTCTCCTCGCGCCAGCATTTTTCCGATCTCGACGCGCCGGAAGACATCGGCCGCAAGGCCGGCGAGCGCGCCGTACGCCGTATTGGCGCGCGCAAGGCGGCGACCGGGCCGGTCGACGTGGTGTTCGATCCGCGCGTGGCGCGCGGCATTGCCGGCCATCTCGCTGGTGCCATCAATGGCGCCGCAGTGGCGCGCAAGACCAGCTTTCTGCGCGACATGATGGGCAAGAAGGTGGCTTCGGCCGCAATTACCGTCACCGACGAGCCGCTCCGGCGCCGCGGCCAGGCCTCGCGCCCGTTCGACGGCGAAGGCGTCGAGGGCGAAAAACTGTTCATGGTCGACAAGGGCGTGCTCAACCACTGGTTCCTGTCGACTTCCGCGGCGCGGGAACTCGGCCTCGTCACCAATGGGCGCGGCTCGCGCAATGGCTCGTCCGTCTCGCCGTCATCGACCAATCTTGCAATCGAGCCTGGCGAACGGACGCCGGAAGAGCTGATCAAGTCGCTCAAGACCGGCTTCTACGTCACCGAAGTGTTCGGCCAGGGCGTCGACATGGTGACGGGCGAATATAGCCGCGGCGCTTCCGGCTTCTGGATCGATAACGGCGAGCTGGCCTATCCCGTCGCCGAGGTGACCATCGCCTCCAATTTGAGAACCATGTTCCTCAACATGGTTCCGGCGAGCGATCTCGACCGCAATTTCGGCACTGCCGCGCCCACGCTTTTGATCGAAGGAATGACCCTTGCCGGAGCTTGATCCGGCCGTCTCGGCCGGCGCTACTGAAGACCTGCAGCTGCTGCTCGACGCTGCCCGCGAGGCAGGGCTCATCGCCATGCAGTACTTCAACAACAATCCGCAGGTGTGGATGAAGGGCGGCACCTCGCCGGTCAGCGAAGCCGATCACGCCGCCGACAAATATCTGCGCGAAACCTTGCTGGCGGCCCGGCCGGACTACGGCTGGCTGTCGGAGGAAACCGTCGACGACCCGGTAAGGCTTATCGCGCGCCGCACCTTCGTCGTCGATCCGATCGACGGCACGCGCGGCTTCCTCGAGGGCTTGCCCACATGGTGCGTCAGCGTAGCGGTGGTCGAGAACGGCCGCACGCTTGCCGGCGTGCTCGACTGTCCGGCGAAGGGCGAGATCTATTGGGCGCTGCCCGGCGAGGGCGCGTTCCTGAATGGCAAGCGCATCAGCGTGCGTCCGCCGTCGGAAACGGCCGAAATCGCCGGACCGAAGCCGATGATCGACCTGCTGCCGGCGAAATGGCACAAACGGCTGAAGCGGGTGCCCTATATTCCTTCGCTCGCCTACCGGCTGGCGATGATCGCCGGCGGCCAGCTCGATGCCACCTTCGTCAAGGCCAACGCGCATGACTGGGACATCGCTGCGGCCGATCTCATCCTGCGCGAGGCAGGCGGCGCCGTGCTCGATCGGCACGGCCGCGCGCCGCTCTATGCCGGCGAAGTGATCCGTCACGGACCGCTCGCCGCCGGCAGCGGCGAACTCCTCGCCGTGCTCGCGGGCGTCATCGCCGGGCTGGACAATTGAGCGCTATCAATAGTTCCAAAGTCGGCGGCTTTGGTCTAGACCTGTCCCAAACTCACGATATGTGAAGGATCGACATGGCCGCTGAAGACGGAAAGAAACAGCTTTTGCACCTGGTGTTCGGCGGCGAACTCAAGAAGCTGGGCGGCACCGAATTCCGCGATCTCGACGCGCTCGACATCGTCGGCATTTATCCGGACTACCAATCGGCGCACGCCGTCTGGAAGGCCAAGGCGCAAGCTAGTGTCGACAATGCCCATATGCGCTATTTCGTCGTTCACCTGCACCGCCTGCTCGACCCCGAAAACAAGGCTGTCGGTTGACATCGATGAACCATGAAGCGGTCAAGCGTTCAGCCCCGCGGTCGGCGGTCAGACGTCGCAAGCCGAAGACGTTCTGGCGCAAGATCCGCGAACCGCTGGCGCAGTCGCGATTCGTCAAGAATGCGCTTGCCGCGCTGTTTGCGTATTTCGTCCGCCTTGTCCGCTTGACCAACCGCATGGTCGACGGATCGGCCAAGTTTTCCGGCGGCGCCTATGCGCAGCTCGAGCCTGGCATCATCGCCCTCTGGCACGGCCAGCATTTGCTGACCCCGGCCTATTATCCCAAGGGACGGCCGCTGGTTGCCATGGTGTCGCGCAGCGCCGATGCCGAGCTCAACGCGCTGATGGTCGAGAAATTCGGCATCGAGGCGGTGCGCGGCTCTGGCGGGCGCCAAAGCGCAAGGCATCTCGACAAGGGCGGGGCCAAGGCGCTCATCGCCCTCAAAAAGTCGCTCGCCACCGGCAAGAATGTCGCCATGATAGCTGATATTCCCCACGGAACGCCACGCGATGCGGGGCTGGGTGTCGTCCTCCTGGCGCGGCTGTCCGGCCGGCCGATCCTGCCTGCCGCGATAGCCACCAGCCGCCGCAAGGTGATCGAGGGCAGCTGGGACAAGACGACGATCAACCTGCCCTTCGGCCGCTCCTCGATTGTCGTCGGCACGCCCGTCTTCGTGCCGGCCAACGCCGACGCCGCGGAAATGGAACGCAAGCGCCAGGAGGTCACGGCCTCGCTCAATGCCGCGACCGCCGAGGCCTATCGGCTTGTGGACGGTTCGAAATGAGTATGCGCTGGGCGCGCGCCTTCCTGACGGCATACCGTTTCGCCGGGGCCGCCGCCTACCCGCTGGTCGGACCTTACGTCGCCTGGCGCACTTCCAGAGGCAAGGAGGACCGCATTCGCCGGCGTGAACGCTACGGCGTCGCCGGACGCGAGCGCCCCGAAGGCCCGGTGATCTGGATCCATGCAGCCAGCGTCGGCGAGACCATCGCCGTCGTGCCGCTGGTCGAGAGCATTCTCGATTACGGCGTCAACATCGTGCTGACCACAGGCACCGTCACCTCGGCGCAGGTCGCCGAAGAACGGCTGGGCGACCGCATCATCCACCAATATGTGCCGCTCGACCTCAAGCCGGCGGTCAGCCGCTTCCTCGACCATTGGCAGCCGGACCTGGCGATCATCGCCGAATCGGAGATCTGGCCGATGACCATCCTGGAACTCGGCGCCCGCCGCGTGCCGCAGGTTCTGGTCAATGGCAGGCTGTCCGACCGCTCTTTCAAATCCTGGAAGAAGCGCGCCAACATTGCCGAAGCATTGTTCGAGAATCTCGCCCATGTCGTTGCCCAATCGGATCTCGATGGCGAGCGCTTCCTTTCGCTCGGCGCCCGGCCGGTCACCGTGTCCGGCAATCTCAAGGTCGACACCGCGCCGCCGCCGGCCGACGAGCGAGCACTGGCGGCGCTGAAACGCCAGATCGGCGGTCGCCCGACCTGGGCGGCGATCTCGACCCATGATGGCGAAGAGGCGGTCGCCGCCGAAGTTCACGCCATGCTGCACAAGCGCCACCACGGGCTTTTGACGATCATCGTGCCGCGCCATCCCGATCGCGCCGGGCAGCTGGCCGCCCAGATTTCCGGCATGGGCCTGAAGCTGGCGCAGCGCAGCAAGGGCGACAGGATCACTGCCGACACCGATATTCTGCTCGGCGACACGATCGGCGAGATGGGGCTTTATCTGAGACTGACGGAAATCGCCTTTGTCGGCCGTTCGCTGACTTCCGAAGGCGGCCAGAACCCGCTGGAACCGGCCATGCTGGAGACGGCGGTGCTTGCCGGCCGCAATGTCCAGAATTTTCGCGAGGCCTATCAGCGCCTGCTCGATAGCGGCGGCGCCAAGCTGGTGCGCGACCGCGATATGCTGGCCGGCGCCGTCAATTTCCTTTTGACCAACGAGGCGGCCCGCCATGAGATGATGGCGGCGGGCGCGGCGACGGTCGACGAGATGCGCGGTGCGCTGGCACATACCCTCAGGTCGCTCGAGCCCTATATCCAGCCGCTGGTCGTCAAGTCGCGCCTGAAGGGCGCGAACGGGCGCTGACGTGACCTCGGAAGCGCCGCCCTTCTGGTGGGAAGAGCCCGACTGGCGGGTCACGGCGCTGTCGCCGCTCTCCGCCATCTATGCGCTTGTCGCCGGTCGCCGCATGCGGCATGCGCCGCGCGAAAAGGTAGAGGCGCCGGTGCTCTGCGTCGGCAACTTCACCGTCGGCGGCACCGGCAAGACGCCGGTGGCGATCGCATTGGCCGAGCAGGCCCGGCGCATGCAGCTCAATCCGGGTTTCCTGTCACGCGGCCATGGCGGCTCCTTCGCGCAGCCGCATATCGTCGATCCGCACCACGACGCCGCCAAGCATGTCGGCGATGAGCCGCTGCTTCTGGCCGGACACGCGCCGGTCGCGGTGACGCCGAACCGGGCCGCCGGCGCCAGGCTTCTGCTGGAGAAGCTCGGCTGCGATTTCCTGATCATGGATGACGGTTTTCAGAGCGCGCGCATCCACATCGACTATGCGCTGGTCGTCGTCGACGCGCGCCATGGCATCGGCAATGGCCGCGTCATCCCTGGCGGACCGCTGCGGGCAAACATCGTCGACCAATTGGTCTTCACCAGCGCCTTGCTGAAGATGGGCGAGGGCACCGCGGCCGATACGGTCGTGCGCCAGGCAGCGCGCGCCGGCAGGCCGATCTTCGAGGCGCATACCGCGCCGAGCAGCAAGGTGACGCTGGCCGGCAGGCGGTTCCTGGCGTTCGCCGGCATCGGTCATCCCGACAGGTTTTTCGACACCGTAAGCGAGGCCGGGGGCGAGCTTGCGCTGACCCGACCATTTCCTGACCATCATTTCTACAGTGCGGACGAGCTTGCCGAATTGGCGGCGACAGCACGTAAAGCCGGACTTGGCCTCATTACCACCGCCAAGGACGCTGCCCGCCTGCGTCACGGCGCAGCACCGCCGGAATTCCTCGACGGGCTCGATGTGCTGAAGATCGACACTGTGTTCGAGCTTGACCACGTGCCGCAGCGCATTATCGACGAGACGCTGGATGCCTGGCGGCAGCGCAGGCTGAGGGGCTGACCAGCAGCTTGAGCACCGAGGCGATGTAGGACTGGAATTTGCAGCTTTCCGCCGGTCGAGCGTATTTTGTTCTTGCTTTGTGCCGGCAGCTATGCTACTAATCTGAGTATGGTGATGATTCGCCGGTGACCCGCCCTCGAGCCCGAGGCGGGTTTTTTATTTCAAGATAACCTCTAAGGTTTCGGTGTTGCCGGCCTGACGCCGCGGCAGAGGGCGCAGGATCGCAACGGGGCGACTCCCATTTGCGCTGAACTAGCGTCGGCGGCGCAGTTCCGGATGCGCTTCGATCTCGCGGCGCAGCGAGGCGGCGGCATTCACATAGGGTTCCTGCCTGGCGACACTCCAGTATTTGAGCTCGTCGAGCGGGATGCTCTCGCCGGTCACCGCGCAGCGCACGAAGGCGCCGGGGCTGGTCACCTGGAAGTCGCCATCGAGATAGCGGATGCGGGCTTCCTTGCCGCCGGGTCCTTCGAAACGGTTCATCATGGGGTGGTGCCGAAATTCATGACGATGTCATCGCCACAAATTGCGGCGAGGTCAAGCTTGGTTGGCCTTGCCTGGTTCTGTTTCTGGTGACACTTGCTCAAACAAGCCGGCAAAGCGAATGCCAATGCATGTCGCGCAAAGTGTGCGGCGGTTTTGCGCGACATGCATAAACACAAGAACCTGAAGCACGTCGCATGATGCCGGTCGAACGCGACGCGTCTTAGGCATCTCCTTCCTCGGCCGTGATAAACTGCTCGATCTTCTCCGCTGGCAGCCCTGCCTGGACGGCGATGCGCCGGGCGAGCTCGGCGGCGGCTGCGCGCGGCCGCCCCAGCGGCCGGTCGAGCCAGTAGGATATCGGGCTGAGAACGCTGCGTTCGTCGACGGCGACGATGCGGCCCGACTTCAATTGGTCCACCGTCAACGGCGGACGTGCCAGCGCAATGCCGAGCCCGTGCGCGGCGGCGTCGAGCACGAGGTTGTAGTCCTCGAAACGGCGGTCGTGCGGCCGCGGCCGATAGTCCATCTCCTGCGCCGCAAACCAGGCGCGCCAGGCCGAAGCGTCGGAATCGTTGATCACCGGAAATTCGAGCAGCCGGGCAGGATCTCCGCGGCCGATCTCCCTGGCCAATTCCGGCGAGGCGACCGGGAACACATATTCTTCGAAAAGCTGCACCGAGATCCGGCCCGGAATCCGGCCGCGCCCACAGCGGATCGACAGGTCGATGCCTTCGTCGGCAAGATCGCCCTGGCGGATGTCGACGTCGAGCACGATGCGCAGCTTGGACGGGTGGTTCTCCAGCGCGGCCATGCGCGGCATCAGCCACAGCCCGCTGACCGAGGGGATCGAGGTCAGCCGCACCACCGCCGTGCCGCGCGGCTCAACCCAGCGATCCGAATTGCTGGCGATCAGGGCGAAGGCTTCGGTGGTGCGCAGATGCAGGCGGTTGCCCTCGACGGTCAGCGAGACGCCGCGCGCGCCGCGATCGAAGACTTTCAGCCCGAGCCAACCCTCGAGCTTGGCGATCTGCCGGCTGACGGCGCCATGGGTGATATTGAGCTTCTCGGCCGCAGCCGAAAAGCTGCCGGTCCGAGCCGCGGCGTCGAAGGCGCGCAGCGTTTCGAGCGGCAGCATCGGGTCTGAGCTGTGATCCATAGTCACAGGTGATCCTCGATTTGTTCGTTTGTCAACCGACCCGCAATAGCGTTTCTCTACTTCATGGCATTGGATCGCGAGGACGCCCAGATGAGCGCTTACACCGGCACGTTGAATACGACACAGCGCATGGATGCCGCGGCTGCCATCGCGGTGGCGCTGACGGTGCTCGGCTGGGCCTCGGCCTTTCCGGCGATCCGCGCCGGCCTTGCCGCTTTCGGGCCGCTGGAACTTGGCGCGCTGCGCTTTGCCATCGCCGCGGTTCCGGCGGCGATCTTCCTCGCTGTCAAGCGGCCGGCACTGCCCAGGCTCGATGAACTCTGGCGCTTTGTGTTCGGCGGTGCCGTCTTCGTCGCGCTGTACACGGTGATGCTCAATTTCGGTGAACTGACCGTTTCAGCCGGTGCGGCCGGCTTCATCATCAATGTCAGTCCGATCTTCACCGCCATCATGGCCATGGCGCTGCTCGGCGAACGCTTCTCGGGCCTGGCGTGGGCCGGCACATTCCTGTCCTTCGCCGGTATCGGCATCATCGCCATGGGCGAGGGGCAAGGGCTGAATTTCAACAGTGGTGCGCTGCTTGTCCTCGGCTCGGCATTGTGCTCGGCCGTCAACACCATCGTCCAGAAGCCGCTGTTTGGCCGCCACCACCCGCTGACGATCTCTGCCTCGAACATGGTGCTTGGCGCGCTCTGCCTGTCGCCCTTCCTGCCGAGCGGTCTGGCGCAAGCGGCGGTCGCCGACACCGCCGGGCTCGGCGCGGTCATCTTTCTTGGCATCGTGCCCAGCCTCATCGCCTATGCCGCGTGGGCAACAGCGCTTTCCCGGCTGCCCGCCGCGCGCGCCTCCAATTTCCTCTATCTGGTGTCGCCGGTCGCGACGCTGATCGGCTTCTTCTGGCTGGGCGAGGTGCCGACGCTGCTCGGCATAATCGGCGGCGCGCTGGCGCTTGGTGGCGTCATCGTGGTGAATTTGAAGAGATGAATCAGATGGTTGAGGCCTTTTGCCGACTCAAACCGGCTACTGACGGCCATTGCGATGCAGACACGAGCCAGGCGGGTGTCTATGTTGATCGCATTGGCGAAGCGCAGTAAGGGTCGACATGGGAATGCAGTTTATCTCCGCAGTTTTTTTCGTGTTGCTGCTCAGCCAAAAAGCCGCCGCGGGTTGGTATCAGGTCGAAAATTACGAAGGTTTCATTGGGCCTAACCCGGTCCACCTGTCGCTGCAGAGGAATGACAGTTTCGGCAGCGGGATTACGGTCGAGGGGAGCTATTTCTACGACGCGAAGCAAAGCCCGATAGCAGTGTACGGCAAGATCAACGGCACCAGCGTATCCCTTTGCGAGATTGCGGACGACAAGGAATTCGACCGGGTGCTGGTCATGGGTTCGAAAACGCCCGTCGACACCAGTGGATGCCCATTTTCTCTCGACATTGGTGAAAGCGGCGCAACAGGAACCTGGAGCAAGGGTGCGGACAAACATCCCGTCTCGCTCAAGAAAGTTGCGAGCCTGGACGATACCGGCGACGGGAAGATTGACGGAACCGTTGAGATCCCGTTCTGGGCGCAGACCGCCACCGACAGATTTGCGGGAATCTACGCGAAAACCGACGCCGGCATTTGCATGGAAAAGTTGCTAGTCATCAGCAAGCGCAGCAAGAAAGTCGTTCAAGAGATCGCTTTCGATGACGAAGATTGCGACGCGGGAATGCTGATGACACCAATCTATATGAACGTTCAAAAACAAACAGAAAAAACCGTCGAGATTATTTCGGTAAATTTTCGCGGCGGCGGCGCCGGTTTCACGATGGACTATGTTTTCTCGCGCAAAACCAAGAAGTATCAGAAATTGGTGAACTGACCGGGTGCTTCACTTGGCGTTGCGCAGGTAATGCTCACCGCCGCCCGAACAGCCGCTCGATGTCGGCGAGCTTGAGCTCGATATAGGTCGGGCGGCCGTGATTGCAGGTGCCGGAGCCGGGCGTCGCCTCCATCTGCCGCAGCAGCGCGTTCATCTCTTCCGGTTTGAGCAGACGGCCGGAACGCACCGAGCCGTGGCAGGCCATGGTCGCGGCTATTTTGTCCAGCCGCTCCTTCAGCGTGTCGACCGTATCGTTGTCGGCGATCTCGTCGGCGAGGTCGCGCACCAGCTGCTGGACGTTGGTCTCGCCGAGCATTGACGGCGTCTCGCGCACCGCGACGGCACCGGGGCCGAAGCGCTCGATGCCGAGGCCGAAGCGGGCCAGCGTCTCGGAGTGCATGGCGAGCCGTTCGGCGTCTTCCTCCGACAGGTCGACGATTTCGGGCAGCAGCAGCATCTGTGACGGCACCGCGCGTGAGTGCAGCGCATTTTTCAAGGCCTCATAGACCAGCCGCTCATGCGCCGCATGCTGGTCGACGATGACGAGCGAATCCCTGGTCTGGGCGACGATATAGTTCTCATGCACTTGTGCGCGCGCCGCGCCCAATGCCGTGCCGAGCAGCGTCTCTGCCGCCTGGTCCTGTCCGGCGCGCGCGTCGGCACTGTGCGGCGGCCCGGCATCGAACGCCGCCTGCTCGTCCTCGCCAAAGCCGCCGCCCATATCGAGCGGCCGCTGCGGCGAACGGGCCGGATCGAACCCGGCAAAGCCTGAGGCCCGATAGGCGGCCTCGTAACTGCGGTGACCGTTGGCCGGCCCGCCATGCGCATAGGATGCCGCGCCGGGCCGGAACGCCGCCATCATGCCGGCGGCCCCCGTGGTGGCGGCGCGGATGCCGGCATGGGCCAGTGCTTCACGGGTGGCGCCGACGATCAGCCCGCGCACCAGCCCCGGGTCGCGGAAGCGCACGTCTGCCTTGGCCGGGTGGACGTTGACGTCGACGATCGCCGGATCGAGCGTCAGGAACAGCACGGTGACGGCATGGCGGTCGCGCGGCAGCACGTCGGCGAAGGCGCCGCGAATGGCGCCGGCGATCAGTTTGTCACGCACCGGGCGGCCGTTGACATAGGCGTATTGCTGTAGCGCGTTGGCGCGGGTGAAGGAGGGGACCGAGACATGGCCGGTGAGATGCACGCCGTCCCGCATCGCGTCGATGGCGATCGCATTGTCCGGAAAGTCGGCGCCCATCACCTGTGCCACCCGGCGCAGCCGGCCTTCCGTGCTGTCGTCGGTCGCCGGCAGTTCCAGCGTCGAGCGGTCCGGGCCGGCCAGGGTGAAGCGCACGGTGGGGAAGGCGATGGCGATGCGCTTGACCACGTCGCCGATGGCCGAGCTTTCGGCGCGCTCGCCCTTCATGAATTTGAGCCGCGCCGGCGTGGCGAAGAACAGGTCGCGCACCTCGACCGTGGTGCCGCGATTGGCCGCGGCCGGCCTGACGGCGGCGACGCGGCCGCCGTCGATGCCGATCTCGGCGGCGTTTTCACTGGACGCGGTGCGCGAGCGGATCGACAGCCGCGCCACCGAGCCGATCGAGGGCAAGGCCTCGCCGCGAAAGCCGAGCGAGCGGATGTCGTGAATGTCGTCGGCGAGCTTGGAGGTGCAATGGCGCGCGATCGCCAGCGCCAGTTCCTTTTCCGGAATGCCCGAGCCGTCATCGCTGACGCGGATCAGGTTCAGCCCGCCGCCGGCGGTGACGATCTCGACTCTGGTAGCGCCGGCATCGAGCGCGTTCTCGACCAGTTCCTTGACCACGCTTGCCGGACGCTCGATGACTTCGCCGGCGGCGATCTGGTTGATCATCGTTTCGGAAAGCTGGCGGATGGGCATGGCAGCACTATAGGCGGATTCGTGGCCGATGCGGGAGGGGGAGAATAGCGTTGATTGTTGCAAGGCAGGGAGACTGCTCCGTTGCGCTCCGTCCCACCCCCCTCTGGCCTGCCACGATGTAGAGATAGGAATATTGTTGAAGTGAATGGGCTTGGCCCCCAATTGACTTAGTGGATTTAGTCGGGCGAAGGCCAAAATCTGAAGCGAATGGCC
>NZ_JAMYUV010000066.1:0-29893 GCF_040323405.1 Mesorhizobium sp. M0048
CCTCAAAAACCCACCCCCCACACCCCGCCCGGGCCCTGCGCCCCGCCCCGGCCCACCTGCCCCCCCGGCTGGCGGCCACGCGGCCGGAAGAGATTGCGGTGCTCAAGGCGCAGGTCGACATGGCCAAGGCGCAAGCCGCCGACGCCAAACGCCGTTACATCCGCGCCAGCGATCTGTTCAAACGCGGCACCGGCACGCAGGCCGACTACGACACGGCTTCCGCGACGCTGGAGACGGCCAACGCGCAGGTCGGCCAGGCGGAGGCCAATCTCGCCGTCGGCGGGCTGCCCGCACGGCCCGAGACGATCAAGGCCGCCGACAATCAGGTCAGGCAGGCGCAGTCGGCGCTGGAGCAAGCGCAATGGCGACTGTCGAAGCGCGTGCTGACGGCGCCCTCGCCCGGCCGGGTCAACGATGTCATCCGCTATCCAGGCGACACGGCCGGGCCGACCGCGCCGGTCATCTCCATACTGCCGGATGGCGCGGTGAAGCTCAGCGTCTATGTGCCGGAAAGCGCGTTCTCCTCGGTCGATGTCGGCACGCTGCTCAATGTCCATTGCGACGGTTGCGGAGCGGGCGTGAAGGCTCGCGTCAGCTACGTGTCGCCGGATCCGGAATTCACGCCGCCGGTGATCTACTCGCTCGAGACCCGGCAAAAGCTGGTCTATCTGGTCGAAGCGCGGCCGGAGGGCGACGCCAGCGCATTGCAGCCCGGGCAGATCGTCGACGTCGATCTGGCGGACATCGGAAAATGAACGTCATCGACCTGCACGGCCTGGTCAAGCGCTTCGGCGACAAGACCGTCGTCGACCATGTGACGATGACGGTGGCCGAGGGCGAGATCGTCGGCTTCCTCGGGCCGAACGGCTCAGGCAAGACGACGACCATCCGCATCATGTGCGGCTTGCTGACGCCGGATGAGGGCGAAGGCACGGTTCTGGGCTTCGACATCCGCACCGACAGCCTGCGGATCAAGCGCGAAGTCGGCTACATGACGCAGAGATTCTCGTTCTACGAAGACCTCACGATCGGCGAGAATCTCGAATTCGTGGCACGGCTTTACCGGCTGAAGCCGCTCGACGGGCATGTGGCTAAGACGCTTGAGGAGCTCGGCCTGACATCGCGCAAGAACCAGCTGGCCGGTACGCTGTCCGGCGGCTGGAAGCAGCGGCTGGCGCTGGCCGCCTGCATCATGCACAAGCCGAAACTGCTGCTGCTCGACGAGCCGACGGCGGGCGTCGATCCGAAGGCCAGACGCGAATTCTGGGACGAGATCCACCGGCTGGCGAGCGGCGGCCTGACCGTGCTGGTCTCCACCCATTACATGGACGAAGCCGAGCGCTGCCACCGCATCAGCTACATCTCCTACGGCAAGATGCTGGCCACTGGCACGGTCGAGGACGTGGTGAGGAATGCCGGGCTGACCACCTTCGTCCTGCAAGGGCCACGGCTCGATAAGGTCGCGGCCGCACTTCATGGCCGCCACGGCGTCGACCAGGTGGCGCCGTTCGGGGCGACGCTGCATGTCGTCGGTTCCGACAGGAAGGCGCTTCAGGCAGCGCTCGCCGATGTCGAGAAAGAGCACAAGGGCGTCACGGTATCGCCCGGCGAGACCAGCCTGGAGGATGTGTTCATCCAGTTCATGTCCGGTTCGAAGGACAACATGGGATGAAGAACGGGATAAACAGCATCTTTTCCTTCGCCAGGCTAGGCGCTCTGCTGATCAAGGAGTTCATCCAGATGCGGCGCGACCGCATCACCTTCGCCATGATGCTCGGCGTGCCGCTGATGCAGCTGGTGCTGTTCGGCTATGCCATCAACAACGATCCGAAGAGCCTGCCGGCAGCACTGGTGGCGATGAGCAGCGATCCTTACACGCGGGCCATGGTTTCGGCGCTGCAGACCACCGGATATTACCGCTTCGACCATGTTGCGCAAAGTGCCGCCGAAGCCGAATTCCTGATGGCGCGCGGCGATGTCGCCTTCGTCGTCACCATTCCCGCCGATTTTGCCCGACGGGTCGAGCGCGGCGACAGCCCGCAGATCCTGATCGAGGCGGATGCAACCGACCCGGCCGTCGCCAGCGGCGCCATCTCGACGCTCGGCACCGTCGCCAACCAGGCGCTGCTCAGGGCACGCGGCATGCAGGAGACGGCGGCTGAAGCTGCCCGGGGCCAGCTCCAGGTGGTAGTACACCGGCGCTACAATCCGGAAGCCGTCTCGCAGTACAACATCGTGCCCGGTCTGCTCGGCGTCATCCTGCAGATGACGATGGTGATGATGACCTCGATCGCGCTGACGCGCGAGACCGAGCGCGGCACGATGGAGAACCTTCTGGCGATGCCGTCCAGCCCGCTCGAGATCATGCTGGGCAAGGTGCTGCCCTATCTGGCGGTCGGCGCCGTGCAGGTGTTGGTGGTGCTGGCGGCCTCGAAGCTTCTGTTTGCCATACCCTTCACCGGATCTATGTCGCTGCTGCTGACGGCGGTCCTGATCTTCGTCTTGGCGCTGGTACTGCTCGGCTACACGATTTCGACGATCGCCCGCACGCAGATGCAGGCCCTGCAGCTCACCTTCTTTTTCTTCCTGCCGTCGATCATGCTGTCCGGCTTCATGTTCCCCTATCGCGGCATGCCGGACTGGGCGCAAGATTTCGGCGAAGTGCTGCCGCTGACGCATTTCCTGCGCATTATCCGCGCGGTGATGCTGAAGGGCGCCGAGCTGCCGGCAGTGGCAACGGAGATCGGCTGGCTGGTGGTGTTCGTGGCGCTATTCGCCGGCATTGCGCTGGTGCGGTTCCGCCGGACGCTGGATTAGGGTCGACGCAATCAGCTTGCGCAAATGATCGAGAATCACACGGCCTTGGCCTGGCCCGGGACCGGTGTCAATTCAGGTGCATTGAGCCCTTCGAAGGGATCACGCCAGGCATCGATTTCTTCAAGCTGCCGATACCAGCGGCCGACAGAGGGATAATCATCGAGAGGCAATCGGGCGACGTCGTTGAAGGGCAGAAACGTCGCCATTCGAAAGTCGGCGTAGGAAACCGAATTTCCGACCAGCCATTCTCGCTGGGAAAGCTCGGCATCAAGTATTGCAGCGGCGGTACTGAAGTCCCTCAGGCCCTCCTCAACCCGTGCCTGATCGATCGGGCCGAGCCCATAGCGCTGTTTGGTCCCGCGTTCGAAATGCACGACATCGCAGGCTCTTGCGAGGTTCTCTTTGCCCCAACTCAGCCACCGGATCATCTCCGGCTCATCGTCGCCGGTGCGCCAAAAATGCGAATGCGTGTCGCGTGAAAGCCGGCAGGCTATGGCATCGGCCTCCCAGAGGCTTTTTCCCAAGTCCACAAGGATGGGCAATGAAAGATTTGGATTGAGCGGCCGAAAGCGCTCGGCCTGCCCCGGAGCGAAGGGGGAGGCGAATTCAAACTCGACCTTGGCATTGAGATAACGTGCCACGGCGACCGCGAGGCGAGGATTGGGATTGCGGCTGAAGAACAGTTTCATTGATCTCAGTCCTTGAATGGGACCGGTTCGACCGGACGCAACGGAGGCTCGAGCGCCTCGAACCGGCGCATGACCTGCAACTGATTGCTATCTTAGCTGGCAGCAATGATCTCGGCATAGGTGCTGAAATCGACATTGCCGCCGGACAGCACCACGGCCACGCATTTCCCGGTAAGGTCGATCTCGCCTGACGACAGCGCGGCCAAGCCGACGCAGCCGCCAGGTTCGACCACCAGCTTCAGGCAAGCCATCGCGTCGCGCGTCGCCTGAGCCACCGCCTTGTCGGAAACGGCGATGGCGCCCGCGAGATTCTTGCGGTTGATCTCGAAAGTGATCGCACCCGGCTCGGCGACGAGAAGGGCATCGCAGATCGAGGTGTGGCCGGGCGCGTTCGACACCCTGGCGCCTTGGATCAGCGAGCGGCGTGTGTCGTCGAAATGCTCGGGTTCCACAGCCCAGACGGCGGTGTCCGGCGAGGCGTCCTTGATCGCGATCGAAATGCCGCTGCTCAACCCGCCGCCGCCGCAGGGAACCACCACCGCATCGAGGCTGACGCCAAGCGCTTTTGCTTGGCGCATCAATTCGAGGCCGATCGTGCCCTGGCCGGCGATGATGGCCGGATCGTCGTAGGGCGGCACCAGGACCATGCCCTTTTCCACGTAAGAACGGACAACGGCAGTGCGATCGTCGCGGACCCGGTCGAAGGTGATCACTTCGGCGCCCATCTTCCTGACATTGCCGACCTTCATCGCCGGCGCATCGGCAGGCATGGCGATGATGGCCTTGACGCCGAACATCGCCGCTGCGGCGGCAACGCCTTGCGCGTGATTGCCCGACGAGAAGGCGACGACGCCGCGGGCGCGTTCTTCCGCCGAGAGCGAGGAGAGCCTGTTATAGGCACCGCGGAACTTGAACGAGCCGGTGCGCTGCAACGTCTCCGGCTTGAACAGGATCCTGGCGCCGAAGCGCTTGTTCAACTCCGGCGATTCGATCAGCGGCGTTTCGACGATCAGTCCGGACAATCGCGCTGCTGCGCTGTGAATATCGGCGATGCCGGGAGGGATGGTCATGGCTGGGGTCCTGCAAGAAATGAGACCGCCTATGGTGCACGGAAAGGGAGGCCGCGCACCAATAAAAAATGTGACCGTTACAAATCGACTTGGAGGCAGGAGTGGGGCGTGACTGTCACCCACCGCCGCCTCCGCCCTCCGCTATGCATTCGTCACTTCAATCGACAAATCGTTGCCTGACCGGCATTGCCGGCCGCTCCTCATCCCAACAGCGTCTTTTTCCGTTTGGGGCCGCCCATCTTGCGCCAGGTGTTGAAGCGATGGGTGGCAGCAGCGAAGGAGATCTTCATCTGCTGAGCAACCGAATAGCGCGACTTACCCTCGTCGAACAGGCGATAGCAGCACTCGACGCCCTCCTCGGTCAACTTGCCGTCGGGAGCCTTGTTGTGTGGATTGGCGGGATCGAATTTTTCGACCTGCTGCTCGACCAGCCCTTTCAGGCGCTGCAAGTCCGCCTCGATGTTAGCGATCAGGTCGAGAACCGGCTTGGGGTCAAATGGCTGCTGTTGTTCCGGCATCTGCGGGTTCCTTTCTCTTGGTTCAGATTCGATCATATAGGTGAACGTTTGCCGATAGCAAACGATGCCTCGTTCGGTTTCGACGTCGATACTTTTGAGCAGATGAGTGGAGGGGCGCGATTGACCGAGGATGTGCGAAGCTCTAGTTTAGAACTATTCTAAACTGGGGTGAATTTCTCATGCTTTCCCGCGTTTTTGGCTTCGGCCGCCGTCCGTTTGAATCTCTCTCGGAGCAGGAGATCCTGGCGCTCGCAATCTCCTCCGAGGAGGATGACGGGCGCATCTATCGCGCCTATGCCGACGGGCTGGCGGAAAGCTTTCCGCAATCGGCCAAAGTGTTCGAGGAGATGGCGGAGGAAGAGGACGGCCATCGCGACGCGCTGATCGAGCTTTACCGCAAGCGTTTCGGCGAGCGCATACCGCTGATCCGGCGCGAGCATGTGAAGGGTTATTACGAGCGCAAGCCGGACTGGCTGGTGAGGCCGCTCGGTATCGATCATGTGCGCAGCCAAGCCGAGGCCATGGAGCGGCAGGCCTACCTGTTCTATATCGAGGCGGCCAAACGCACAGGCGATGCCTCGACGAGAAAGTTGCTCGACGATCTGGCGGTGGCCGAACAGGGCCACGAGACACTGGCGCAGCGGCTGGAGCAAAAGCATATATCGGGCGCGGTCAAGGACGAAGAGGCGGCGGCCGAGCAACGTCAGTTCATCCTGACCTACGTGCAGCCCGGGCTGGCCGGGCTGATGGATGGCTCGGTGTCGACGCTGGCGCCGATCTTTGCCGCGGCCTTTGCCACGCACGACACGTTCCAGACCTTTCTGGTCGGGCTTGCCGCCTCGATCGGCGCCGGTATCTCGATGGGATTCACCGAAGTGGCCTCCGACGACGGCAAGCTATCCGGCCGCGGCTCGCCGGTAAAACGCGGGCTGACCGTCGGCGTCATGACGACGCTGGGCGGGCTCGGGCACGCGCTGCCCTATCTCATCCCGCTTTTCTGGACGGCGACGATCGTCGCCGCGGTCGTGGTGTTCTTCGAACTTTGGACGATCGCCTTCGTACAGAACCGCTACATGCAGACGCCATTCTGGCGCGCCGCCTTCCAGGTGGTGCTGGGCGGCGCGCTGGTGTTTGCGGCAGGGGTGCTGATCGGGAATGCATAGCAGTCGCTACCCATTCACCGCCCGGCTGTCTGCTGGCGCCTCGGCGCGTTCGGTCAGGCCGTAGTCGCGCATGACATGGGCGATCCGCAAACGGTAGCCGGCAAAGATGCCGCCGCGCCCAGCCCTCTGCGCCTGCCGATGTTCCTGCGTGTTGCGCCAGGCCTTCACCGCATCCTCGTCGCGCCAGAAGGACAGCGACAGGATGCGGTTCGGATCGGCAAGGCTCTGGAAGCGCTCGATCGACAGGAAACCGTCGATGCCGTCGAGCAGTGGGCGCAGATCGGCGGCGATGCCGAGATAGGCATCGCGCATGCCCGCCGCCGGCTCGACCTCGAAGATGACGGCGATCATGGCTTCACCAAAGAAGCATGTGGCCCGGAGGCCAGTTTGAGGAAGATGCGGTCCTCCTTCAGGATAAATTTTTCCCGCCGGGCGAACTCGTAATTCGCCTTGCCGGCGGGATCGGCGGCGAGCCGGGCGCGGTAGGCTTCGTAGGCCGCAAGACTGTCGATGTTGTAGGCGGCATAAGCCGTAGTGGCCGAGCCTTCGTGCGGCGCGAAATAGCCGATCAGATCGGCGCCGCAGCGCGGGATCGCCTGCCCCCAATTGCGTGCATATTCCTCGAACGCCGCCTTGCCGAACGGATCGATCTCGTAGCGGATGAAGCAGGTGATGGTCATTTTCGCCTCCTTGGCGGTGGATGTTTTCTGGCGGTCACAGTTCGAGCCGGGTCGAAACGTTCCGAAGATCGATATGCTAGGCAAATTCGCTGGCCGGTCAGGTTTGCCAGAAGGATTTCGCGCATTCGCGGCGGACGTCTTCGGGTGTCAGGCCAAGGTCACGCAGCAGATGATCGTCGATCTCGGCGAGGTCGAGACGCTGCAAATGACGGTCGTACCACCGCTTCAGGAGCCGCAGCCGCAGGCGGCGCAAGACAATGAACGGGAACGGCCGGCGAGCAGGCGCGGCGCCGAGAATAGTCCTTGCAGGCATTGTCGTCTCCTTGATTTGCATCGAGATTAATGCTTGTCTGACGAGGATGCTTCGATGATGAACGAACCATGCGCGAAGGACCTGACATAGCCCGCATTGCCAGCCTGGTGGGCGATCCGGCGCGGGCAAACATGCTGTCCGCACTGATGGGCGGCACGGCACTGACGGCGAGTGAACTGGCACTCGAGGCCGGCGTGTCGCTTCCGACAGCGAGCTCCCATCTGTCGAAGCTGATGGAAGGCGGGCTGCTGACGCTGGCAAGCCAGGGACGGCACCGCTACTACGGCCTCGCCGGCCCGCAGGTAGCAGGCATGATTGAGGCGATCACCGGTGTTGCCGCCGCGGTCGGGCCGCAACGAGTGCGGCCTGGCCCACGCGACGCTGCCATGCGCGTGGCGCGGGTCTGCTACGACCACCTCGCCGGCGAGCAGGCGGTGGCGATGCTGGACCGTCTCGTCGCTCGACAAGTGCTCCTGCGCAATGATGAGGAGATCCGGCTTGGGCCGTCGGCCGCCTCGCATTTCGCCGCGATCGGCATCGATGTCGAGGGCAAGGCGCGGCGACCGGTGTGCCGGGCCTGCCTCGATTGGAGCGTGCGGCGTTCGCACCTCGCCGGCACGCTGGGCGCCGCCATTCTCGATAAGATCCTCGCCGAAAAATGGGCGCGGCGCGAGAAGGACAGCCGTGCAGTGATCTTCTCGCCGACAGGCAAGCAGGCATTCGAGAAGACGTTTCTCGCCTGACGGCTCGCTTCGACGCACCAGAACGGCTCGCCGTCTCCACGGAAACGCCGAACCGCTCTATCTTTTTTGTTTTGACGCAATTCCGGACAGAAAATCGTTCCACACACTTTTCCTGGAATTGCTCTAGCCGCGCTTGAGCGGCTTGGCCTGCTTGAAAAAATCCTCCCAGGGATCGGCTTGCCCAAGCCGCTTCAGCGTCGTCTTGTCGCCTATCGGAAAGGCGTTCGGCGGCAATCCGGCCTCGATTTCCGCCCAGGTCACCGGCATTGATACAGTGGCACCTTTCTTGGCGCGCGACGAATAGGGCGCGACCGTGGTCGCGCCACGGCCATTGCGCAGATAATCGACGAATATCCTGCCGGTGCGCGCCTTCTTCGACAGCGTCGCCGTGTAGCGGTCGGGTGCGGCTTGCTCGAGCGCTCGAGCGAACTCATGGGCGAAGCCTTTGACCTCATCCCAGTCCGCCGACGGCTTCAGCGGGACGAGGACATGATAGCCCTTGCCGCTCGAGGTCTTGACGAAATTAGGCAGGGACAGTTCGTCGAGCCGGCTGCGGATGTCGAGCGCCGCGGCAAGCACCGCCTTCACGTCGACACCCTCGTCGGGATCGAGATCGAAGATGATCTGGTCTGGTTTTTCCAGCTCGTCCGTGGTCGAGCCCCAGATGTGGATCTCGACGACGCCAAGTTGAACGAGGGCCACGACACCGTCGAAATCGCGGATGAACAATATCTCCTCGCCGTCGGTGGGATCCTTCATCACGGCGATCTTGTCGTGCATGCCGGCCGAGGCATGCTTCTGGAAGAACCGTTGGCCGCCAACACCGTCCGGCGCCCGCACGAGGCTGAGCGGCCGGTTGATGACGAATTGCTTCATGCGCGGCCAGACCAGCGCGTAGTGATCGACCAGATCCTGCTTCGATACGTTCTCCTCGGGCCACAGAAGCTTGTCGGGGCGGGACAGCGTAACCGAGGTTTTCGCCGTGGCCACGGGTTTGGCGGGCTTTGGCTTCGACTCTGCCGGGGCTGAGCGTGCTTTCGGTTTCTCCTGCACGACTTCCTCCGCCGGCTTGTCCTCGCGCAATCCCTGGAACGACGCGTGGCGTATTATACGGTCCGACGTCCAACTGCGAAACTCCACTTCGCCGACAAGTTCGGGCTTGACCCAGACCAGCCCCTTACCCCTTGGCACCGCCCTGTCGAAGGGCGAGGTTGTCGTCTTCAGCGCATCAAGCCTCTTCTTCAGCTCGTTGGTGCTTTTGGCCGTGAAGCCGGTGCCGACGCGGCCGGCATAGCGCAGCTTGCCGCCCTCGTGATAGCCGACCAGCAGCGAGCGCAGGCCCCGCCCGGTCTTGTCCGACGGCATGTAGCCGCCGATGACGAATTCCTGGCGCGCCGTACATTTCGACTTCACCCAGGACGGGACCCGGCCGCTGCGGTAGGGCGCATCGGCGCGCTTGGAGACGACGCCTTCGAGCCCCAGCCGGCAAGCATGCTCCAGCATGATCTTGCCGGGCTCGGCAAAGTGGTCGCTGAAGCGCACGGCCTGATCCTCGGCCTGTCCGGCGAGCAACGTGCGCAGCCTTTCCTTGCGCTCGACCAGCGGCTCGGAACGGATATCCTCACCGTTAAGACGCAGCAGGTCGAAAACGTAGTAGATGAAACGATCCGTGCGGCCTGCCGACAGATCTTGCTGCAGCAGCGAGAATGACGACACGCCATTATCCGCCAGCACGACGATTTCGCCGTCGATGATAGCATCGGTGCATTTCAGGCCGCCAAGTGCCGCGACAATTGCGCCACCGAACTTGTCGGTCCAGTCGAGGCCGGCGCGTGTCAAAAGCCGAACCTCGGTGCCGGCAAGCTGCGCCTGCATGCGATAGCCGTCGAACTTCACCTCATGCAGCCAGTCCTTGCCGGGCGGGGCGTCCCGCTCCAGCGTTGCGAGCGCCGGTTCGATGAATTCGAGCCGCCTTGCGGCGACGGCCTTCGCTTTGCTGGCGGCCGGCCTGTCGGACTGCCAGACGCTTGGCTTCTTGCCATCGGCGGTCTTGCCTTCGCCAACCTCCTCGATGGTCAGGCCGGATTTCACCGATTGCGGCGCCTCCTGCAAAATGTCCTCGCCCGGACGCGCGGCGGCATCGTCGGATTTGATCAGCAACCAGTTGTCACGCTTTTCGCCCGGACGCGGCTTCAGCCGCACCAGATGCCAGGCGCCATGCAATTTGTGGCCATGCAGTTCGAAACTGATATGGCCTTTCTTCATCGCTTTTGCCGGGTCGCCATCGGGGACCCAAGTTCCCTCGTCCCAGACAATGACCGAGCCGCCGCCATATTGGTCCTTCGGGATAGTGCCTTCAAACGGCGCATAGTCGATCGGGTGGTCCTCGACATGCACGGCGAGCCGCTTTTCGTGCGGGTCGAGGCTCGGGCCCCGCGTCACTGCCCAGCTCCACAGCACGCCGCCATGCTCGAGACGAAGGTCGTAGTGGAGCCTGGTGGCGGCATGCTTGTGGATGACGAAGATGCCACCTGGCTCGGCTTTCTTGCCGCGCGAAACCTTGCCGGCCGGTTCGGTGGTCTTCTTGAAATTGCGCTTGGCGTGATACTGCTCGAGGCTGACCATGGTCTGATCCTAAGCAGATTTGCGCCGAGCGGCTTTGGACTTGGCGCCCTTTGCCGGGCGTCCGGTCTTTGCCGGCGCACCGGCTTCCGACGAAAGGCTCTTCTTCAGTGCATCGAAGAGATTGACGACGTTGGAGGGCCGTGGTTCCGCCTTTGTCTTCGGTGCCTTCCTGCCGGCCTTCTTGGCGCGGACCAGCTCGATCAGGGCGTTTTCGTATTTGTCCTCGAATTCGGAAGGATCGAACTTCGCCTGTTTCTCATAGACGATGTGTTCGGCCAGCCTGATCATTTCGGCGTCGGTCTTCACCGGCTTGATGTCGCCGAACACCATCTCGGGCCTGCGAACCGTATCGCCATAGCGCAGGGTCGTCAGCAGCAGACCCTTGCCCAACGGCTCGATGACCACCGGACGTTCGCGGCGATAGAGCACGATACGGGCCAGCCCCGCCGTCTTCTTGGCGGCCATGGCGTCGCGGATGACGGCGAAGGCCTCTTCCGAGACCTCGTCCGCAGGCGTCACATAATAGGGCGTATCGAGATAGATCTGCTGGATCGAGGATTTTTCGATGAAACCATCGAGGCTCATCGTGTGCGAGGATTCGATCTGCACGGCTTCGATCTCCTCCTCCTCGATTTGGACGAAGTCGCCGTCGCCGATCTCGTAGCCCTTGATCTCGTCCCCTTCATCGAGCGGCTTGCCGCTGGCCGGATCGACATAGACGCGCTTGACGGTATTGCCGGTCTTGCGGTTGAGCACGCGGAACGAGACTTTCTCCGCCTGGGTCACGACATTGGTCAGTTCGACGGCGCAAGTAACCAGCGAAAGCTTGAGATATCCTCTCCAGGCGGGGCGCGGCGCCATGACAAACTCCCTGCGCGACAAGGTTCAACCGAGAACGGCGTTCAACCGAGAACGGCCAAAGCCCGTTCCGGTTCCGGCGGCGCAAAAAGGCAAGTCCGGGCTTTCGGCCCGGCCTTGCCCTGAACTCAATTCTCTATCGCTGCCCTACTCGGCGGCTTGCAGGTTGATCTTGCTTTCCGCTATCTCGGTAAGCTTGCGGTCGGTCGCCTGCTCCTCCTTGAGATTGTTGGCCAGCACATTGGCGCAGTCGCTGCGGCCCAGTTGCTTGGCCCAGGCAATCAAGGTGCCGTAACGGGTCATCTCATAATGCTCGACCGCCTGGGCCGAGGCGATCAGCGCAGCGTCGAGGACCTCCTTGTCGGCGATGTCGCCGCTGATGTCGTCGGCCTCTTCGAGAATGCCGTCGATGGCCGGGCAGTCGACCTGCTTGGCCTTCACACCGTGCAGTTCGAACACCTGCTCGACACGCTGGATATGACCCTTGGTCTGGGCGAGATGTTTCTCAAAGCCGGCTTTCAGCTGCGGATCACTCGCCTTGTCGATCATCTTCGGCAGCGATTTCTCGATCTGTTTTTCAGCGTAATAGATGTCGCGCAGCGTGTGCACGAACAGGTCATCGAGTGTTTTGATATCCTTCGAAAAGAAGCCCATGGCCTTTGCCTTTCCATTGCTCTTGCAGTTTCGGATTTTGGCTGCGGCCCAACCCGAGCACCACAGCCTGCGGAACCGGTTCGTCCCGGCACTGGGAAATCAACGTGCGGCTGACGGGCGGGTTCCTGGTTTTCCGGCCGCGTGCACGGAAATTTCGCGGTCCAGCAAAAAGCTGAAACAAAACCGCGCCTCAGCGACATTCAGGCGAAACATATGTGATGCAAAAGTCACACTGGGCGAAATGCCGACGGACTGCATGGAAACACCGCGAATCAGCCGCATTCCAGCCATGAACGAAGGCATTTTCGACCAGAGATTAACATCGCGTTCACCGACTATTCACGCCTGGACGCTATGATCCCCGCAATTCGGAAGGGACATCCGAAACGGGACAGGGACCGAGTAAAATGAGCTTCTGGAATCACATCGCCGGCTATGCTGCCGCCATCCGCGAATTCGTCGCACCGACCTATCGGCCCGAGCGCTATTACATGCGCGGCCCAGGCCCCGCCTGCGCGCGCCGTGGCAACACGCTTGGGATCAGCGTGCACTGATGATGAGCATGGAGAGCCGTCACGACAGCCGGATATGCCGGCCCGACGCCGACAATCGGTCAACGACCTATCGCGCCGAGCGCCCTGCGCTGACCGACAGACGGCGTGCGACAACGCCAAGCCTTCAGCAGTCCGGGCTTTGATCCAGCCGCCGGCAGGTCTAGTGTCGCCTGACACCAGCTGCCGGGCGTCACGTGATCGTCAAGCCGAACCATTCTCCTGAGCCGCCAGAATTCGAATCAAGTCGCCCGTTGATCGTGTTCGACGGTATTTGCGTGTTGTGCTCGGGCTTTGTGCGCATGGTGGTTAAGCTCGACCGCAAGGGCCGCTTCAATTTCGCAACGGCGCAGTCGCCCTTCGGCGAGATGCTGTTCAAGAAATCCGGGCTGCGAACGGATCGCTACGAGACCAATCTCGTCATCGTCGATGGCGCCGCTTTCACCCGCCTGGACAGTTTCGTTGCCGTCATGGCCGAACTCGGCTGGCCGTGGCGGGCGGCGCGGATCCTGCTGCTGTTGCCGCGCCCGCTTCGCGACTGGCTCTACGACCGCATCGCAAAGAACCGCTACGCTCTGTTCGGCAAGAAGGACAATTGTGAAATCCCTTCCGCCGAGGTGAGGGCAAGGTTGATCGGCTAGGCTCATTGCCGTGGCCGGGAGCGGCGCGGGGCATTTTGGGGAAACTGCGGATGAAGGTTCTTGTCGTCGGCGGCTATGGCACCTTTGGCGGTCGCACCGTCGAGCTTTTGGAGGGCGAACCGCGTCTGATCCTCTTCGTCGCCGGGCGCTCGCTTGCCAAGGCTGACGCTTATTGCAACAGGCGTGCGCCGACAGCAGCCCGGCTGCAGCCGGCCCTGTTCGACCGTGACGGCGATCTCGCCGCGCAACTCGCTGCATTTGAGCCTGATATTGTAGTCGACGCGAGCGGCCCATTCCAGGCCTATGGCGAGGGACGCTATCGCCTGATCGAAGCCTGCATCGCCCGGCGCATCAACTATCTCGATCTAGCCGACGGCTCGGATTTCGTCGCCGGCGTCTCTGCGTTCGACGAGGCGGCGCGAAATGCAGGGGTTTTCGTGCTGTCCGGCGTCTCGAGCTTTCCGGTGCTGACGGCCGCGGTTGTGCGCCGCCTGTCGTCGGACCTGACGCGGGTCGACGGCATTCGCGGCGGCATCGCGCCGTCGCCCTTTGCCGGTGTCGGCGGAAACGTCATTCACGCTATCGCCGGTTATGCCGGTCAGCCGGTGCGGCTTGTTCGCAATGGCCGTCCGGAACAAGGCCGTCCGTTCACCGAACAACTGCGCTACACCATCGCGCCGCCGGGCCGGCTGCCGCTTCGATACACGCTGTTTTCGCTTGTCGACGTTCCCGACCTGCGCGCCTTGGCCGAGCTTTGGCCGGAGGCGAGGACCATCTGGATGGGAGCCGGGCCGGTACCCGAGTTGCTGCACCGCGCCCTGATCTGCCTCGCCTGGCTGGTGCGCGCCGGATTGATCGGTTCGCTTTTGCCGCTGGCGCCGCTGATGCATCAGGCAACGAACCGGCTGCGCTGGGGCGAGCATCGCGGCGGCATGTTCGTCGAGGTGGAGGGATCTGACCGGGCGGGCGCCATCGTCAAGCGCTCGTGGCATCTCTTGGCCGAGGGCAATGATGGGCCGCTGATCCCGTCGATGGCGGTCGAAGCGCTGGTCCGCAAAGCGCTGGCCGGACATCAGCCCGCGCCGGGCGCACGGGCGGCGGTGCGCGATTTGGAGCTCCGGGATTATGAAGCGCTGTTCGCCGGCAAGACAATCTACACCGGGTTCAGGAATGAGCCCGCTGACAGGGACAAGTCGCTTTATGCCGTCTTGCTCGGCGACGCCTGGCATGGCCTGCCCCGGGAAATCCGCGCCATGCACGATTGCACAACAATGGCGGCAGGCCGCGCGCGCGTCGAACGCGGGCGCAATGTTCTTGGCCGGCTAATGGCCCGGATGGCCGCTTCCGCTTCCACGTCGAGATCTCGCATCCACTTGCCGGCATGATCGCCTGCTACCGCGGCTGGCTGGAGCCCTCCGGCCCGCACGGCTCCAGCGAGATCGTGTCGCCTGCCAGCTTAGCCAGTTCGCGGCAGTCCTGCGCCGTGCACAGCGTCCAACCCTGACCCGTAGCGCCCGACGCGGCTAGCACGAGGCGCCGCTGTGGCCCGACCTTGGGCGCATAGACCCACCAGCCGTTTCTCAGCACCGAGCCTTGCGGCGGCTCCATCCCGGCGCCCGATCCCTTGATGCGGGCCTCGACCAGCTGCAGGCCGGACGGCAGCACCTTCCAGTCTTCCTGCCACTTGGTCTTCTCCACCGAATGCACCCAGGAGAGCGTGAAGGCAGCGACCGCGAGCGCCACCGTCTTGCCGGCCGCGACGATGCAGAGGCTCATCCCGAGTTGGCCAGCGAAGCCTGCCGCGCGCGCCAGCAGTGCCAGCCGATCCAGGCAAGGGACAGCGCCCAGCCGGCCTCGTCGGTAAGCGGCAGCGCCGCAACCAGCAGCACGCCGGCGGCGAAGGCGACGAGGCGTTCCCACCAGGCCATGCGCCGGGCCAGAAATCCGACGGCAGCGGCGCCCCACAGGACTATGCCCATGCAGGCTTTGATGACGATATAGGCGACCTCGACGGGATAGCCGAACTGGGCGGCGATCGGGCCGGGGTCCTGCAGCATCAGCGCCGGGGTATAGACCGCCATGAACGGCACAACGAAGCCGGCAATGGCAAGCTTGGTGGCCTGGATGCCGATCTTGAGGCCGCTTTCCTTGGCCATGGGTGCGGCGGCGAAGGCGGCCAGCGCCACAGGCGGAGTGAGATCGGCCATGATGCCGAAATAGAAGACGAACATATGGCTGACCACCAACGGCACGCCGAGCGACAGCAGCGCCGGCCCGGCCAGCGACGAAGTGATGATGTAATTGGGAATGGTCGGTATGCCCATGCCGAGCACCAGGCAGGTGAGCATGGTCAAAAGCAGCGACAGGAACAGATTGTTCTCGCCGATCGAGATGATCCAGCCGATGAAGGTCGAGGCGATGCCGGTAAGCGTCAACGTGCCGATGACGATGCCGACAATGGCGCAGGCAATGCCGACCGGCAGCGCGTTCTTTGCTCCCTCCGCAAGGGAATCGATGCATATGCGCAGCGTCTCGCGCCCGCCCTTGAACGTGAGGCAGGCGACGACCAGCACGGCGATGACCAGGCTGAGGATGTCGACGCCGAATTTCATGAAGGAAGCCGCGGCAAGCCCGAGCGCCAGCCAGAAGACGATGCGGAAGGCGAGCGGCCCGATCGATGCTGCCAGCGGCGTGCCGAGAATAAGCACAATGGTCAACGCCAGGCCCATGGTGCCGGCGAACACCGGTGTGTAGCCGGCAAACAGCAGGTAGATCAGTGCTGCGAGCGGCAGTACCAGCGGCCAATGCTGTCTCACCGCATCCCACGGATTGGGCAGGTCGGTCCTGGCCATGCCGTGCAGTCCGGCCTTGCCTGCCTCCAGGTGCACCTGCCAGAAACAGGCGCCGAAATAGAGCAGCGCCGGAATGATCGCCGCCTTGACCACCGCGGCATAGGGGATGTTCAGGGTCTCGGCCATGATAAAGGCAACCGCTCCCATCACCGGCGGCATGATCTGGCCGCCCATCGACGAGGTCGCCTCGACGGCGCCGGCGAAAGCCGAGCGGAAACCGAAGCGCTTCATCAGCGGGATGGTGAACTGGCCGCTGGCCACCACATTGGCGACGCCGGAGCCGGAAATGGTGCCCATCAGCGCCGAGGACAGCACACAGACCTGCGCCGGGCCGCCGCGCCATGAGCCGACCAGGCCAAGCGCAAAATCGTTGAACAGCGCGATCATGCCGGCGCGTTCAAGAAAGGCGGCGAAGACGACGAAGATGAAGATGTAGGCGGCCGAGACATAGACCGGCGTGCCGTAGATGCCTTCGGTGCCATAGGCGAAGGTGTCGACGAGCTGGGCGAAATCATAGCCGCGATGGATGAAAGGCGGCGGCAGATGATTGCCGGCAAATGCGTAGGCGAGAAAGATGAAGGCAATGACGGCGAGCGGCAGCCCCATCAATCGCCGCGCCGCCTCGAAGACCAGCACGACCAGCACCGCGCCGACGATCAGGTCAGGCGTGGTGAGAAAGCCGGAGCGGCGGATGAGGTCGGCATAGAACACCCAATTGTACAGACCGATGGCGAAGCCGAGCACGCCGAGCGTCCAGAACACTGCTTTCGCCGGGACGCTTTTGGCGCGCAGATTGGCGATTAGGGCAAAGCCGAGAAGCAGCAGGAAGCCGACATGCATGGCGCGTACGACCTGGCTCGGCAGGCTGCCATAGGCGGCGATGTAGATCTGGAAGATGGAGAAGGCGATGGCGATAAAAAAAGCCGCCTTGCCGGCGATGCCTTCGCCGAAGCCCGGCGGCAATCCTTCGACAGGAGCTTCCGCTGTGGGGGAAAGAACGGTCGGGGTTGCGGTCATTGGCGGGGTTCCTGGCGGGGCGCTCCCCTCCCCGAGGGAGGGTGCGGAGCGAGGCGAGGCTCCTTACTTCACCAATCCCTTTTCCTTGTAATACCTCTCGGCGCCTGGATGCAGCGGCACCGGCATGCCGTCGAGCGCCTTGGCGGGGTCGATCGCCTTGGCGGCGGCGTGGGCAGCGGTGAGCTGGTCGAGATGCTCGAACAGCAATTTGGTCATCTGGTAGGCGGTCTCGTCAGGGACATCGGCGCTGGTGATCAGGAAATTGCCGACGGCGGCGGTCGCGACATCCTCGGTCTGGCCCTCATAGGTGCCCTTGGGGATGACCACGGAAAGATAGGGCGAGCCGATCTTGGCGACGTCCTCCGCCGGCACGGCAACGATGTTTACCGGCACCGAGGTGGCGAGGTCACGGATCGATGCGACCCCAAGGCCCGCCGACTGCAGCGTGGCGTCGAGCTGGCGGTTCTTGATCAACTCTACGGATTCGGCAAAGGGCAGATATTCGATCCGCCCGAGGTCTTCGTATTTCAGCCCGGCAGCGGCGAAAATGGTGCGGGCGTTGAGCTCGGTGCCTGAGGCCGGCGCGCCGACCGAAAGGCTCTTGCCCTTGAGATCGGCGAGCGTCTTGATGCCGGATTCCTTGCTGGCGACGATCTGGATATAATTGGGATAGATGGCCGCAATGCCGCGCAGCTTGTCGAGCTTGCCTGGGAAGCCTGCTTCGGTATTGCCTTCGGCGGCCAGCTTGACGGAATCGCCGAGTGCAAAGGCGATCTCGCCCTTGCCCTGCTGCAGCAAGTTGAGGTTTTCGACCGACGCTTTCGTCGCCTGCACCTGGGTGCGCGCGCCTTCGATGCCCTTGCCGTAGATTTCCGACAGCGCCACGCCGAGCGGATAGTAGACGCCCGACGTGCCGCCGGTCAGCACGTTGATGAATTCCTGTGCCTTGACCGATACCGCGCCAAGGCCAAGCGACAGCGCTATGGCGCCGGCGGCAACGAACTTCGTCCTGAAATTGAGCATTCGGTTTCCTCCCTGAAGTATCTGCCGCACTCTCCTCGTCAGCGCGATCCGGGACGAGTTTAGAGAGCGGACGGGAAATGCCAACCCGCAATTGTCGCCATTAGACCAACGGTTGAGCTTGCGTGAAATGCCATGGGAGCCGAAAGATTTTTGCAGCGCGTGTCGAAATCGGGCGAGGCCACGCGACATACGTTCGGCCCGCAACGGAGCGGCCTTCGAGAAAAACGGGAGAAGACCATGCGATACATGCTTTTGATCTATGCGAACGAAGCCGCGATGGCGGCCGCGCCGACGGAGCAGACCTACGAAATCAGTGCAGCCTATGGAGCCTATACCGAGGCGTTGAAGAAATCCGGAGCGTGGCTGGCCGGCGACCGGTTGAAGCCGACCCAGACCGCCACCACGGTGCGGATGGCCAACGGCAAGACCAATGTGCTCGACGGTCCCTATGCCGACACCAAGGAGCAGCTCGCCGGCTTCTACATGATCGAGGCTGAGGACGCCGACGCAGCAATTGCCTGGGCGGCTCGCTGCCCGGGTGCCAGCACCGGCACGATCGAGGTGCGGCCGATCTGGGAAATGACCGAGTACCCATCCCAGAAGTGACCGTGTGATGGACAGTCGTCCGGAGATCGCGCGGGCGGCGGCGGAAGCGGCCGCCCGGCAAAGCTACGGCAAGCTGGTCGCGTATCTCGCCGCGCGCACACGCGACGTGGCCGCTGCCGAGGACGCCTTGGCAGATGCCTTTGCAGCGGCGCTCGAGCGTTGGCCACAGGCGGGCGTGCCCGACAAGCCGGACGCCTGGCTGCTGGCGGTGGCACGCAAGCGCCGCGTCGACGCGGTCAGACGGCGACTGACAAGCGAGGCGGCCCGCGACCACCTTAGGCTGATCGCCGAGGAGATGGAGGCACGCATGGTCGACGAAGACCTGCCGGACGAGCGGCTCCGGCTGATGTTTGCCTGCGCCCATCCGGCGATCGAGGCCGGCGTCCGCGCGCCGCTGATCCTGCAGACGGTCCTGGGCTTCGACGCAGCGACGATCGCCTCGGCTTTCCTTGTCTCGCCAGCCACGATGAGCCAACGCCTGGTGCGCGCCAAGACACGAATTCGCGAGACAGGCATTCCGTTCCGCGTGCCGGAGCGGGCCGAACTCGGCGAGCGGCTGGGCACCGTTCTGGAAGCAATCTACGCGGCGTTTGCCGAAGGCTGGTCCGACCCGGCCGGCACCGAAACGCGGCGCCGCAACCTCGCGACCGAAGCCATCTGGCTCGGCCGTCTGATGGCCACGCTGATGCCGGACGAGCCGGAGGCGCTCGGCCTTTTGGCGCTGATGCTGTTCGCCGAAGCGCGGCGCGCGGCGCGGCGCAATGCGGCGGGCGATTATGTGCCGCTGGCCGAGCAGGATCTTGCACTGTGGGACGATACACTGATCGATGAAGCGGAGACGCTGCTCGGGCGCGCCGCGGCCAAGGGCGTTGTCGGCCGCTACCAGCTTGAGGCCGCCGTGCAGTCCGCCCATGCGACAAGACGGCTGACCGGCGGCACCGACTGGGTCGCGATCAAGGAGCTCTATGACGCGCTGTCAGTGATTGCCGGCTCGCCGGTGGTTTCGATCAACCGTGCGGTGGCCATTGCCGAGGCCGAAGGTGCTTCGGCAGGATTGGGCGCCCTTGATCAACTCAGCGGCGACAAGCGGCTGTATGACTATCAACCTTACTGGGCCGCCCGCGCGGGCCTGCTGGCCAGGGTCAGCAAAGTTCCGCAGGCGAGCGAGGCCTATGACCGGGCTATCGGCCTCGAACGCGATCCGGCCGTGCGCCGGTTCCTGCAGGAACGACGGGCCGCGCTCGGCCCCGCGGAAAAAGACTGAGACAAGGCGGAGTGCTCAGGCCGGCCACATGTCGTGGGAAGCATTCAGCCTCTTCATCACCCGATGTTCCCGCAAATTGGCCCACAGGCGTTCGATCTTCGGCCAAGCGGTTGGAACCTTCGCGACCTCCGGATGCCAGGCCACCAACATAACGAGATAGATGTCGGCCAGCGATAGTTGGTCGCCGGCCAGCCAGTCGCGGCCGTCGAGAGCGGCATCGAGAATGGCGAAGCTGCGATCCATTTCCGAGACGGCCGCCTGTTTGAGGGCATCCACGCCGCCGGCGTCGGCCGTGTAGCGATGCGCGTAGAAGAACCGCAGGTTGGCTGGGTAAATGACGGAGGACATGAAAAACATCCAGCGCAGGAAATCCGCACGGTCAGGCGAACTTGCCGCGGGCGCCAGTCCTGCTTCCGGGTGGCGCTCGGCCAGCAGGATGCAGATCGCCGCGGATTCGGTCATCGAGCGTCCGTCCGGCAAGATCAGCACCGGCACCTGGTTCAAGGGGCTGATATCAAGAAAGGCCTGATCGAGGCGGCCCTTCGGAACGTCGACCTGGTGGAAAGGCACGCCTGCCAAAGCGAGCGCCGCCTCGACGACAAAGCCGCCGGTATTGGCACGCGTATAGAGCTTGTACATGAAGTCCTCCACCTGCCGGGCAGCACGATTTGATACGGAAGTGACCCGCCGCTCAAGCGAACGACGCCGCTACAGGTATTTTCAGCCGCCCGCCGGAAGGGCAGCGCGCGAAGGGATCGCTGTTCGTGTCCAGACTCTAAGTCCCCAATCCCTCGAACAGGATAGTCGAGAGATAGCGCTCGGCGAAGGAGGGGATGACGACGACGAGAGTCTTGCCCTTGTTCTCGGGCCGCGAGCCGACGACGATCGCCGCTTGCAGGGCGGCACCCGACGAAATGCCGACCGGCACACCTTCGAGCCGAGCGACGAGCCGTGCATTGGCAACCGAATCCTCGTTCGAGACCTTGACGATCTCGTCGTAGATCGTCGTGTCGAGGATTTTTGGCGCGAAGCCGGCGCCAATGCCCTGGATCTTGTGCGGGCCTGGCTGGCCGCCCGACAGCACCGGCGAGGCTTCCGGCTCGACGGCGACGACATGCACCGAGGGCTTGCGCTTCTTCAGCACCTGGCCGACGCCGGTGATGGTGCCGCCGGTCCCGATGCCGGCAACGAAGATATCGACTTCGCCATGGGTGTCGTTCCAGATTTCCTCGGCCGTGGTGCGGCGATGGATTTCCGGATTGGCGGGGTTTTCGAATTGCTGCGGAATGACGGCGTCGGGCAGTGTTGCCGCCAGCTCGTCCGCCTTGGCGATGGCGCCCTTCATGCCTTTCGGCCCTTCGGTCAGCACCAGCTCGGCACCGAGCAGCGCCAGCATCTTGCGGCGTTCGACGGACATGGTTTCCGGCATGGTCAGGATCAGCTTGTAGCCCTTGGCGGCGGCGGCAAAGGCGAGCGCGATGCCGGTATTGCCCGAGGTCGGCTCGATCAGCGTGGTCTTGCCGGGTGTAATCCTGCCCGAAGCCTCCAATGCCTCGATCATCGAGACGCCGATGCGGTCCTTGACCGAGGCGATCGGATTGAAGAATTCGAGCTTGGCCAGCAGATTGGCGACGACACCCTTCTCCCTGGCGAATTTATCCAACCGCACCAGCGGCGTGTCGCCGATCGTCTCGGTGATCGAATTGTAGATGCGGCCGCGGCCGGGCACGTGTGTGTGGGTGGCGGGCTTGTTCATTGGTTTTCCTCCCAGAGGTCAAGCGGCAAGAGCCGGGCGGGCATAGGATAGAGCCATCCACCACGCAAGATAGGCACGTTCGAAAAATATCCGAGTGACGTTCGTGCTGAATACCGGCGCCTTGCAGGGCGTTGGGCGGATTGGCGAAGAGATCTACTGGCGGGCGGCAATTGCCGCCGCCGCACCGACCATGAAGCCGGCGGCGGTGCGGTTGAGTGCCCTCAGCGCCCGCGGCGACTTCAGGAACCAGCGCGCCTTGGCCGCCAGCGCCAGATAGGGCACCAGCACCACGAGCAGAACGATGATAGTGAGCGCGACCAGGATGCCGTAATCGGCCAGTGTGATCGTCTTCAGATCGACGATGGTAGGGGTGATGGCGAGATAGAAGATCATCGTCTTCGGATTGCCGAGTGTGACGGCGAGACCGGCTACAAAGCTGGATGCCAAGCCGCCTTTGCCTTTCTTCGCCTCTACCGATTCGGGCGTGATGCCGCTCGTCCAGAAACGCCAGCCAAGAAAAGCGAGGTAGGCGACGCCCAGCCATTTGATGGCCAGGAAGATCACGCCGAACGTCTGTGCGACGAAAGCCAGGCCGAGCACCACGGCAGTCAAATAGGTCAGGTCGCCGAGCATCAGCCCGAACGACATGGCCAGCGACGAGCGGAAGCCGGAACCCAGCGCACGCGCAACAAGCGCGGTGATGCCTGGGCCGGGGATGGCTGCGGCGATGCCGAGGGCGGCGCTATAGGCGAGGAACCCGGTGAGCGTCATGGTTCGCGCTTGTCGCACAATGTTGAAGTTGGGTGAATTCCCTCGCGCCGAATTCGATTGCGCCAGCGCAGCAGGCGACGCCGCCGTTCAGGAGCGGCCGTCTTCGTAGGTAACGCGCCAGATGGTGCCGTTACCGTCCTCGGTGACGATCAGGGAGCCGTCCTTGGCCATGGCGACACCGACCGGGCGGCCCCAGACGGCGTCGTTCGAGATGACGAAGCCGGTCATGAAGTCCTCATACTCGCCGGTCGGCTTGCCATCCCTGAATTTGAGCCTCACCACCTTGTAGCCGGTCCTGGCGCCACGGTTCCACGAACCATGCATGGTGACGAAAGCATCCCCCCGGTAATCCGCCGGAAAGTTCTTGCCGTCGTAGAAGGCTATGTTCATCGGCGCCGAATGCGCCTGCATCAATACATCGGGGACAGTGGCCTTGCCGGCGAGGTCTGGCCGCTCGCCCTGATGGCGCGGATCCTCGTGGTTGCCGATGTAGTACCAAGGCCAACCATAGAACGCACCGTCCTTGACTTCAGTTGCAAACTCGAACGGCACATTGTCGCCGAGCTCGTCGCGCTCGTTGACGACGCACCACAACGCGCCGCTGGCGGGCTGCACCGTCATGCCCGTACAGTTGCGCAGGCCGGTGGCGACAGTTCGGGGGTTTTTCCCGTCCGGGTCAAAGGCGAGCACATCGGCACGGCCTTCCTCGGGGCCCCAGGCCGCCCCGAGCGGCTTTGATTTCGCCCAGGCGTCAAGGCCGCCATCGGGCTGCTTGTCCATGTCTTCGGCGACATTCGAGTCCGAGCCAACCGATAAAAAAAGCGTCTTGCCGTCAAGCGAGAAGGCGATGTCGCGGGTCGAGTGACCGCCCGACGGGATTTTGGCGACAATGGTTTCTGGTTTACCGGACGCCTTCAGGTCACCGTCGCGATAGGGGAAGCGGACGATGCTGTCGCTGTTTGCGACATAGACCCATTGCGGCTTGCCGCCTGGCGGATAGAAGGCGATGCCGTATGGATAGTTGAGGCCTTGGGCGAAAATCGCTTTCTCGATGGGTTTGGCGCGGCCCTCGGCCAGACGGTAGACGCGTATTTGGTCGGCATGGCCGTTTGCGATGAACAGGTCGCCGTTCGGAGCAACGCGAACGACGCGCGGATTATACAGTCCGGAGGCGATCATTTCGGCCGAAAAGCCCGGCGGCAATTCTGGCTCGGCGCTTTCGGGCCGTTCCGCCACGCCGCCGCCGTTCGAAGCGGATTGAGCGGGGTCGGCTGCCGGCATGTCTTGCGGCCCGATCAGGCGGCGGACGCCAGGCCTGTCGGCGTGCCAATCGCCAAAAGCGGCTTCGCCTTTGAGCACCTTTTGATCCGCCTGCTGGGCGGGCGCCGGTGTCGCGACAAGGAGGGCAGCGGCAACGGCCGCAAAGCCGCCAGATCGGATCATTAACGTCCTCCGAGGTTTGCCTCGAAGAGGGCAAACGGGATCAGGCATTGGTCGTTCCAAGCGGTCGTTCAGCACACGAGGATTTGAAGCCGAACCCCGTTCAGTTGCCAGAGGTGTAAAAGTCGTCGTCGAGGCGCTTTTCCAGCGCGACCAGATCGGCCGGCAGCGGCAGGCCCATGGCCCGCATCTCTTGCAGCTTCTCACGCAACTGCTCTTGCACCTCGTGCTGATCCTCAGGCTGATTGACCATTTCCTCGAGCAGCAGGCTGATCTGGGCCTTGAACGATTCCAGCGCCATTCTTTTTCTCCTTGCGGCAGGCCGCGGCGGCTCCTAGCGCAGCATGCGCGAAATCAGCTGGGCGGTATAGTCCACCATCGGTACTATGCGCGCATAATTCAGCCGCGTCGGCCCGATGACGCCGAGCGCACCGACGACGCGCGCGTCCTTGTCGCGATAGGGTGCCACCACCAGCGAGGAGCCCGACAGCGAAAACAGCTTGTTTTCCGAACCGATGAATATGCGCACCCCCGGGCCTTCCTCGGCGAGGTCGAGGAGCTGGATCAGCCCATCCTGCGTCTCCAGATCCTCGAACAGATGCCGCAGCAATTCTATGTCGGCCTGGGCGGTGACGTTTTCCAGGAGATTGGCGCGGCCGCGCACGATAAGCCGCCCAGGCACCCCGCTTTCGGCGCCTGCCCAGACCGCCAGGCCCTTCTCGACCAGATCCTGCGACAGCGTGTCGAGGGCTGCCCTGGTCTCTTCCTTGATGCGGGCGATTTCGACCCGGGCCTCGGCCAGGGTGCGGCCGCGGATATGGGCGTTGAGGAAGTTGGAGGCTTCGTGCAATTGCGAGACGGTGATGCCGGCGGGCAGATCGATGACGCGATTTTCGACGTCGCCGTTCTGCGAGACCAGCACGGCCAGCGCCTTGGTCGGCTCGAGCTGGATGAATTCGATGTGCTTCAGCGCCGCCTCATTTTTGGCGGCGAGCACGAGGCCGGCGCCGCGCGACATGCCGGACAGCATCTGGCTGGCCTCGGTCAGCATATGCTCCAGCGTCGCGCCCGAGCCGGAGGCGCGCACCTGCGCCTCGATGGTGCGGCGCTCCTCGTCGGAGAGGTCGCCGAGTTCCATGAATGCATCGACGAAGAAGCGCAAGCCGGCCTGGGTCGGCAGCCGGCCAGCCGAGATGTGCGGCGCGTAGATCAGGCCGAGGTGCTCGAGGTCGCTCATCACGTTGCGGATGGTGGCCGGCGACAGCGATGACGGCAGGATGCGCGACAGGCTGCGCGAACCGACCGGCTCGCCATCCCTCAAATAGGAATCGACGATGCGCCGGAAGATGTCGCGCGAACGCATATCGAGCGATTGAAGCGCGGGCGGTTGAAGTGCCGGCGACGAGAGCACTGGCGACTGCGAACCGGGATCGACTACCTTGGTCATTCGAGCCAAAAACCTCCGGTCCGAAGATATAGACTTCCGCAGCGTCGGCGCAACCGGTCCATTTTCCTTTGCGCCTCACGCCCCGTGCGGCTACAAGCCGGCCAAGATTCCCCGGCCAAGATTCCGAAGAAAGAAAGAAGCCTGAATGCGCCCTTCCAAACGCCAATTCGACGAAATGCGCCCCATCTCCTTCGAGCGCGGCGTCTCCAAGCATGCGGAAGGCTCGTGCCTGGTGAAGTTCGGCGACACGCATGTGCTGTGTACGGCCAGCCTGGAGGAAAAGGTGCCGGGCTGGATGCGCAACTCCGGCAAGGGCTGGGTGACGGCGGAATACGGCATGCTGCCGCGTTCGACCGGCGAGCGCATGCGCCGCGAGGCTTCGGCCGGCAAACAAGGCGGCCGCACGCTGGAGATCCAGCGGCTGATCGGCCGCTCCCTGCGCGCCGTGGTCGATCTGCAGGCGCTCGGTGAGCAGCAGATCACCGTCGACTGCGACGTGATCCAGGCCGACGGCGGCACGCGCACCGCTTCGATCACCGGCGGCTGGGTGGCGCTCTACGACTGCCTGCGCTGGATGGAAGCCCGCCAGATGGCGAGCCTGGGCAAGGTGCTTAAGGATCACGTCGCAGCGATCTCCTGCGGCATCCATGATGGCCAGCCGGTCATCGATCTCGACTATATCGAGGATTCCTCGGCCGGCACCGACGCCAATTTCGTCATGACCGGCAAGGGCGGCATCGTCGAGATCCAGGGCACAGCCGAGGGCGAGCCGTTCTCGGAAGAGCAGTTCGCGGCGCTGATGGAGCTCGCCAAGAAAGGCATTCAGCGCCTGGTCAGCTTGCAGCAGATGGCGGTGGCTTAGCTGCGGTCAATATTGGAGAGATTGGCGATCCTGTGACTCCTTCCGCAATCCTGGAATCAGCACTCTACGTGACGGACCTTGCTGCCGCGGAACGGTTCTATTCGGGCGTCCTCGGGCTCGATCTGCTCGGTAAGGTCGATGGCAGGCATCTCTTCTTCCGCTGCGGCGACGGCGTGCTGCTTATCTTCAATGCCGAGGCGACCAAAGTGCCGCCGCGGGCCGACGCCAAGCTGCCCGTGCCGCCGCATGGCACGGTCGGCGAGGGCCATCTTTGCTTCGCCGCAAGCGCGGATGAAATCCCACGCTGGAAAGCGCATCTTGAGGCGAAGAAAATCGCCATCGAAAGTGAGTTCGAATGGCCTCAGGGCGGTCGCTCGATCTATATTCGCGACCCCTCGGGCAATTCGATCGAATTCGCCGAGCCAAGAATTTGGGGCATCTGATGCATTCGCCGCCTGTTCATTCACCAACTATTCATTCGCTTGATGGGCATAAGATCGTCGTCGCAAGCCACAATGCCGGCAAATTGCGCGAATTCACCGATCTGATGGCGCCATTCGGCATAGAAGCGAAGTCCGCAAAGGAATACGGCTTGCCGGAGCCGGACGAGACTGGCACCACTTTCGAGCAGAACGCCTTCATAAAGGCCTTGGCCGCCGCCAAGGCAACTGGATTGCCGGCGCTGTCGGACGATTCCGGCCTGTGTGTCGATGCGCTCGACGGCGCACCCGGCGTCTACACCGCCAACTGGGCCGAGACGCCGGACGGCTCCCGCGACTTCGGCATGGCCATGCAGCGCACGGAAGTGGCCTTGCAAGAAGTTGGCGCGATCACGCCTGCCCAGCGCAAGGGCCGCTTTGTCGCGGTCATCTGCCTTGCCTTCCCTGATGGCCAGGCGGAATATTTTCGCGGTGAGGTCGAGGGCACGCTGGTATGGCCGCCGCGCGGCGAGCTCGGCTTCGGCTACGATCCGGTGTTCTTGCCCGATGGGTTCGAAAAGACCTTCGGCGAGATGAGCGCGGAGGAAAAGCATGGCTGGAAGCCCGGCCAGCCAACCGCATTGTCGCACCGTGCCCGTGCCTTCCAGAAATTCGCCCAAGCCCGATTGGCCGGCGCATGACCATGCTGCTCGACCGCAGCCCCGGTTTCGGCGTCTACGTCCACTGGCCATTCTGCGCGGCCAAATGCCCCTATTGCGACTTCAACAGCCATGTCCGCCACCAGCCGGTCGACCAGGAGCGTTTTGCCCGCGCCTTCGAGACCGAGCTGGCGACGATGCGCGGCCGCACCGGGCCGCGCGAGGTGACCAGTATCTTTCTTGGCGGCGGCACGCCATCGCTGATGAAGCCGCAGACCGTGGCGGCGGTGCTGGATGCAGTGGCGAAGAACTGGACGGTGCCCGGTGGCATCGAGGTGACGCTGGAGGCCAATCCCTCCTCGGTCGAGGCCGAGCGCTTTCGCGGCTATCGCGCGGCCGGCGTCAACCGGGTGTCGCTTGGCGTGCAGGCGCTGAACGACAAGGATCTGCGCTTCCTCGGCCGTTTGCACAATGTCGATGAGGCTCTGCATGCGATCAGCCTGGCGCGCGAGATATTCCCACGGCTGTCGTTCGACCTGATCTACGCGCGACCTGGTCAGACGCCGGAAGCGTGGCAGGCGGAGCTCGAGCAGGCGATCGGCCACGCCGCAGACCATCTGTCGCTCTATCAGCTGACCATCGAGGAAGGCACGCCGTTCCATGCACTGCATGCGGCAAGGAAATTCATCATTCCAGACAATGAGCTTGCCGCCGATCTCTACGCGTTGACACAGGAGATCACCGCCGCGCACGGACTGCCGGCCTACGAGATTTCCAACCACGCCAGGCCCGGCGCCGAAAGCCGGCACAATCTCACCTACTGGCGTTATGGCGAATATGTCGGCGTCGGTCCCGGCGCGCATGGCCGGTTCGTCGAAAATGGCCGCCGCGTGGTGACGATCGCCGAGAAAATGCCGGAGACCTGGGCCAATCTGGTCGAGGCCAAGGGCCATGGCGTTACCGGCGGCGAAATCCTGACGCGCTCGGAAGAGGCCGACGAGTTCCTGCTGATGGGGCTGAGGCTGGCGGAAGGCATTGACCTTTCCCGCTACGAGGCATTTTCAGGGCGCGGCCTGTCGACGGCACGGCTGTCGGTGCTGCAGGACGAAGGCCTGGTGGCACCGATCGGCAATGCCCGCCTGCGCGCCACGCCGGCCGGCATGATCGTGCTCGATGCGGTCGTGGCGGATTTGGCCAGATAGCACGTTGAAGAACGTTCTCTTCATCTGCAGCCAGAATCGCTTGCGCAGCCCGACGGCGGAGCAGGTGTTTTCCAAGCGGCGGGACATCGAGGTCGCTTCGGCCGGCACTAATCACGATGCCGACATTCCGTTGACGCATGAACTCGTCGCCTGGGCCGACATCATCTTCGTGATGGAAAAAACGCACCGCGCCAAACTGCAGCAGAAATTCAAGACAAGCCTGAAAAAGGCTCGAGTAATCTGCCTCGATATTCCCGACGACTATGCATTCATGGACCCGGCTCTGGTGGGCCTGCTGGAGGCGCGTGTCTCGAAGTATCTGGGTTGAATGATAGATCGCGGAGCATTCGCAACCGCGCTTCGAGAACTGTCTCGACCGATCGCTAAGGTTTGCGGGGTCAAGCCTCGTGCTTGTGGCGGTGTTTGGCGCGATCTTTTTCGCTGGTCTCTCCGGAACGGGCCGGCTTGATCTCGCTTTTGTCGCGTGAGGCATGGTGCTGGTCGTCTGTGGAATGTGACGCTGCGCCATCGCGGGCGCTTTTTGTTTCGAGGCGGGTGATGAAAATGTCGAAGCGATTGGGCATCGTCCGGTCAGTGCTCCGTCGTGCTGTCGGTTTCGGTTGCGGGCTTGCTCTCTGCCGATCTCTGACGCGCAAGCGGCTTCTTGGCTCTGCCATCTGCGGCTTCGGCAGGCAGGCTCTTGTCGCATGGCGCGGCGAAGCGTTTGCGGCCGGCATAGTAGGGTTCGAAAACGTCCTGTATGGTCAGGCTGTTCATCCTGCTCCTCCCGAGATCAGGTGTAAAATTCGCCGGCAACGGTTTCGTTCCCTACTATGGCGAAGGCATGGCGGCTGGTTCACGTCGGCATCCCTTTTGGAACCCGGGCCTTTGCAACCCAGGCTTTTGCAACCAAGCGTGAGCCGTGCCAAACAGGGTCGAACGGAGTTGTGCAGGTGACCGGCGAATCGGCCAAACGCAGTTATGTGGTCGGGCAGACCGAAATCGCCGCCCGGCCGCTCGAGCCGGCGCTCTACCTGGTGGCGACGCCTATCGGCAATCTCGCCGACATCACGCTGCGCGCGCTGGAAACGCTCGCCGCCGCCGATATCGTCGCTTGCGAGGACACACGTGTCAGCCGCGTGCTGCTCGACCGCTACGGCATCCGCCGCCGCACCACCGCCTACCACGAGCACAATGCCGGCGAGGCCGGACCGAAGCTGATCGCGGCGCTGCTGGCCGGCCAAAGCGTAGCG
>NZ_JAMYUV010000067.1:0-27534 GCF_040323405.1 Mesorhizobium sp. M0048
CGGCTCCGGATACGGCCAATGCGAACGTGCTGCGGGGGGAAGTGTCGAAACGCATCTTTGCCGGCAATAGCAGCACCTACTTCGTCGAACGTGGCGGACAGATGCTGAAAGTCATCGTGCAGAACACCGGTGCTGACAAGCTGGCGGAAGGTCAGGATGTCGTGCTGCGTTGGTCGCCGGAAAGCACGGTCTCGATCGTGTCGGGGTAGCAGGCCAAAGATGCACCACTGACCGACTCAGATGGGGAGTGTGGATGGCATGGCTTTTGTGATGGCAAAAAGATTGCAGCATTCCTGGTTGAGGTCGGCGCCTCAATTTCCCTGAGCGATAGGATCGGTCGGTGTATTTGGATGGTGTCAATCCGGCGCCCTCTTCTCTCCCGGATCGTGCATGGTACCCCGAAAACCGTTCTGCATTGCTCCCAACGGCCTGACGATCCTGTGCAGCACTGGGCCAGACCGCTAGCGCCTCTGCGCTAGGTAATTTCCCGTAGGGACATAACCGAATTTCGCGGCCTGCGGATTCGCGCGATTGCCGTGTCACGGACCAACCGGGAAAACAGCCATGCACGCCCAATCGACCTCCAGAATTTCGCTGCCGTCACACTCTTTGCAGTCGAGCCTGCCTGCCCGCGTTCGATCCGACACCGCTACAGCCGGTCAGCTTCTTTCCCTCCGGTTCGGAGATCTATGCCCAAGGTGAAAAGGCCGGAGCCTTCTATCAGGTCGAGTTTGGCGGCGTCCGTATTTACCGCCTGCTTGCGGACGGTCGCAGGCAGATAAGCGTCTTCCATCTGGCGGGAGAGACATTCGGCTTCGAAGCCGACACCACCCATCATTTCTTCGCCGAAGCCATCAATGCCACGGGTGTGCGCGTCATCCGCTTTGCCACTGGTGCAAATATCAGCCGATGGCGGAATTGTTACTTTGTCGACTTCAGCAATGTGTTAGAATCGTTTTTCGGAAAAAGTGGCCTTGTGGCATCAATTTTCATGGAATAGGATCATTTTTCATAGTTTCGGCGGAACTGACCAAAATTCGATAAAAGGATTCGCTTTTCATGCCTGCGGCGCAACAGCACCAATTTTCAGGTCCTGTTACTGTTTTTCAGGAAATCCGCCTTCCTGAAAGGGCCACCCCGGCCGGGTACAGCGCCCTGATAGGAGCCTACAGGCTCGCCGTGCCCTTGCCCCGCACGTTGTTCGCTACTGGCGAGCATCATCGCATTACCGAACGGGATGGCTGGCGGATCATGACTCCCCGCCATGCCCCAAATCCTACCCTCGAAGGTCACCTGACCTTCGCGCTCAAGTACGAGGGACTGGACCTTGCCGTCCTCAAGCGGCTGTTCCAAGTGACCGGTCCCGCGCCGATCGAGGCGCTGGTCCGTGAAAGTCGGACCGGCAGTTATGCCCGCCGCATCTGGTTTTTATATGAATGGCTGAGGGGCGCGCGTATCGATCTGCCGGACGCGGATGCCGGAAGATACGTTCCGGTTGTCGATCCTGAGCTGCAGTGGCCCGGACACGAGAAGACCGCTTCGCGCTACCGTGTAAGGGACAATCTCCCCGGCACGCGTGAGTTCTGCCCTCTGGTGTTCCGCACCAAGATTCTCGAAAAATTCATCGGCCTCGGACTATCGAGGCGCGCGGAGGCAATCGTAGCGGACGTGCCGCGCGACGTCCTTGCTCGGACCGCCGCCTTTCTTTTGCTCAAAGACTCGCGATCAAGTTACGCGATCGAGGGCGAGCGGCCGCCGCAAGATCGCATCCAACGCTGGGGCCGCGCGATCGGCGAAGCCGGCGGCCGGCCAATAGATCGCGATGAGCTGCTGCGTCTGCAAAGAATTGTACTCGGCGACGCCCGTTTCGTCAGACTGGGCTTCCGAAAAGAAGGAGGATTCGTCGGTGGGCATGACCGAGACAACCGCATGCCCCTGCCCGATCACATCAGCGCTCGGCCCGAGGACCTGCCGCAGCTAATTGATGGAATGGTGGCCTTCGATCAAGGCGCGGCGCAAAACCTTGATGCAGTTATAGCCGCCGCAATTCTCGCCTTCGGCTTTGTCTACATCCACCCGTTCGAGGACGGAAACGGCCGCATTCACCGCTACCTAATCCACCACGTTCTTGCCATGCACGGTTTCAATCCGCCGGGAGTGGTCTTTCCCGTCTCAGCGGCGATCCAGGACAAGATCAACGAGTACAGGGGCGTGCTCGAGAGCTATTCGCAACGCCTTCTGCCGTTGGTTGAATGGGAACCGACGCCCGAATTCAACGTCCGGGTTCTGAATGACACCGGTGATTTCTACCGTTTCTTCGATGCAACCCCACACGCCGAATTCCTCTATGCCTGCGTTCAGCGGACGATCGAACGGGACCTTCCGGAGGAAACCGCTTTTTTGCAGCGCTATGACCAATTTCGGCGGCAGGTGGACGCCTCTATCGACATGCCCGAGCGGCTGACGGACCTGCTCTTCCGTTTCCTTCACCAGAATGGTGGCCATCTGTCCAATCGCGCACGCGAAAAGGAATTCGCCGCGCTGACCAATGAGGAGGCAGGGAGAATCGAGGCCATCTACGCGCAAACCTTTGGTGGCAAGTGAAGGCGTAACCTTCACAAGGATCTTCAGGCCCACGGTTGCGATCCTTATCCCGGCCTTCATCACAACTCTTGGTTTGTCGAGTTTTTTCCGCACGGTCTGACCGACCGCCGATCACGGCCTCGGCCCAAATGCGCTTGACAAATCGATGCCGGCCCGTTCAACCTGAGGCATTCACCAGGGGGGTCCCGGCAAGGGGCTGAGATACTGCTGGCTTTCGCGGCGCAGTGACCCGTTGAACCTGATCCAGTTCATACTGGCGTAGGGACGGTGCAAGCGCTTTGCGGGAGTTTACGCCCGAGGTCCTGTTTCGGCAGGTCAACCAAAGCGTCTTTTCATCCTTCCGGCACAGAACTGGGTCTCCAATGCATGAGCAAAGGAGCCTCAAGATGAATGCCCTCACCCCAGCCGTCTCAACGGGACCGCTGCCTGCCTCACGGAAAATTCACAAGCCCGGCACCATCCACCCACAGATTAGGGTGCCGATGCGCGAAGTCTCCGTCCATCCGACGGCCGGCGAGCCGCCCGTCACCGTCTACGATCCGTCCGGCCCCTATACCCACCCGGCTGTCGAAACCAGCATCGAAAAAGGCCTAGCCCGGCTTCGCCACGAATGGATTTTGGCGCGCGGTGATGTCGAGGCCTGTGACGGGCGCCATGTCCGGCCGGAGGACAACGGGTTCGCTACGGGCGAACGCCTGACGCCAGAATTTCCCATTCGCAACCGGCCACTCAGGGCCAGGGCCGGCAAGGCGGTGACACAGCTTGCCTATGCGCGCGCCGGCATCATCACGCCCGAAATGGAGTTCGTCGCCATCCGCGAGAACCTTGGTCGTGAGATCCTGCATGGCAAGCTTGAGCGTGACGGCGAGGCTTTCGGCGCGACGCTGCCCGATTTCGTGACGCCGGAATTCGTCCGAGAGGAGGTGGCGCGCGGACGCGCAATCATTCCCGCCAACATCAACCATCCCGAGAGCGAGCCGATGATCATCGGTCGCAATTTCCTGGTCAAGATCAACGCCAATATCGGTAACTCCGCCGTCACCTCGTCCATGGCCGAAGAGGTCGAAAAGATGGTGTGGGCGATCCGCTGGGGCGCCGATACGGTGATGGACCTGTCGACCGGCCGCAACATCCACAACATCCGCGACTGGATCCTGCGCAACTCGCCGGTGCCGATCGGCACGGTGCCGCTCTACCAGGCGCTCGAGAAGGTTGGCGGCATTGCCGAGGATCTGACCTGGGAGGTCTACCGCGACACGCTGATCGAGCAGGCCGAACAGGGCGTCGACTATTTCACCATCCATGCGGGCGTGCGGCTGCACTACATCCCGCTGACCGTTGACCGGGTCACTGGCATCGTCTCGCGCGGTGGCTCGATCATGGCCAAATGGTGCCTGCATCATCACCGGGAAAGCTTCCTCTACGAACATTTCGCCGAGATCTGCGACATTTGCCGCGGCTATGACGTGTCCTTTTCGCTGGGCGACGGCCTTCGTCCCGGCTCGATCGCCGACGCCAATGACGCAGCACAATTCGCCGAGCTGGAGACGCTCGGCGAGCTGACACAGATCGCCTGGGCGAAGGATTGCCAGGTAATGATCGAAGGCCCCGGCCACGTGCCGATGCACAAGATCAAGGAGAACATGGACAAGCAGCTCGCCGTCTGCGGCGAGGCGCCGTTCTATACGCTTGGGCCGCTGACGACCGACATCGCGCCGGGCTACGACCACATCACCTCCGGCATCGGCGCGGCGATGATCGGTTGGTTCGGCACCGCCATGCTCTGCTACGTCACGCCCAAGGAGCATCTCGGCCTTCCCGATCGCAACGACGTCAAGACGGGCGTCATCACCTACAAGATAGCCGCCCATGCCGCCGACCTGGCAAAAGGTCATCCGGCGGCGAAAGTCAGGGATGATGCCCTTTCCCGCGCGCGCTTCGAATTCCGCTGGGAGGACCAGTTTAACCTGTCGCTCGACCCCGAAACCGCGCGTTCCTTCCACGACGAGACGTTGCCGAAGGAGGCGTACAAGCTGGCGCATTTCTGCTCGATGTGCGGGCCGAAATTCTGCTCGATGCGTATCTCCCACGACATCCGCGCCGAGGCGCAGAAGGAGGGCATGGCGGCGATGGCGGCGAAATACCGCGAGGGCGGCAATCTCTACATACCGGCTGACGAGACCGGCGCACCGGCCATGCCACAGGCGCGTGCGCCATCATGAGGGTGCTGGTCAAAGGGGCCGGCGTTGCCGGCCTCACCGCCGCCTTCGAGCTCGCCGCACGCGGCGCGGCGACCACCGTTGCCGAGACAAGGCCTGCCATCGAGGGCAATGCGTCGTGGTTCGCCGGTGGTATGCTCGCGCCATGGTGCGAGCGTGAAAGCGCCGAGCAGCCGGTGCTGGATCTCGGACGCGACGCCGCCGACTGGTGGGATGCGGTGCTACCGGGTCAGGTGATACGTGCCGGAACGTTGGTCGTGGCCGCGCTGCATGATACTGGCGAACTCGACCGGTTCGCCAGCCGCACGTCGGGATATCGGCGGGTCGACGAAGACGAAATTTCGCTCCTGGAACCCGACCTCGCCGGCCGCTTCTGGCGCGGATTGCTCTTCCCCGATGAGGCTCATCTCGACCCGCGCCAGGCGATGGTAGCACTTCATGACAAGCTCGCGGCCATGGGCGTCGAATTCCGCTTCGGCGCCGACGCCCAGCCTGTTTCCGGTTTCGATCGTCAGATCGACTGCACTGGAATCGCAGCAGCCGATGACAGGCTGCGCGGCGTTCGCGGCGAAATGCTGCTCCTGCGCACGCCTGATATCTCGCTGTCGCGCCCGGTCAGGCTGCTGCATCCGCGCTTTCCGCTTTATGCGGTGCCGCGTGCCGACACGCAGTTCATGGTCGGCGCGACTATGGTTGAAAGCCAGTCCGCCGGACCGGTGACGGCGCGTTCGATGATGGAACTGCTCGGTGCCGCCTATGCCCTCCACCCGGCTTTTGGCGAGGCCGGGATCGTTGAAACAGGTGTCGGCATCCGTCCAGCCTTTCCCGACAATCTGCCGCGCGTGGAGGCACTTGGAACTGCCGTCGCGATCAATGGACTCTATCGCCATGGTTTTCTTCTCGCCCCTGCCATGGCGCGCCAGGCTGCCGACCTCGTTTTTCAATCAAAACGGACCAAGGAACTTGCTCATGAAACTGATGGTCAACGGCGAAGCGCATGAGGTTGCCGCCGCCACGCTGGCCGAACTGCTTGCCGCGCTCGACTATGAGGGCGATTGGCTGGCAACGGCGGTCAACAGCGACCTCGTGCACAAAGCCAAGCGGGCGGAATTCCAGTTGAGCGACGGCGACCGGATCGAAATCCTCTCGCCCATGCAAGGCGGTTAGACCATGTTAGAGCTTTATGGAACCGAGCTTCCGTCGCGCCTGCTTCTCGGTACTGCTCAATATCCTTCGCCGGCCATCCTTGCCGAGGCCGTCAAGGCGTCGGGAACCTCGGTGGTGACCGTCTCGCTGCGCCGTGAGATGGCAGGCGGCAGGGCTGGCGAAAAATTCTGGTCGTTGATCCGCTCGCTCGGCGTCAGAATCCTGCCCAACACTGCTGGCTGCCACTCCGTCAAGGAAGCGGTCACGACCGCGAAAATGGCGCGCGAGGTCTTCGGCACCAGCTGGATCAAGCTCGAAGTGATCGGCAATCACGACACGCTGCAGCCGGACGTGTTCGGCCTGGTCAAAGCCGCGCGCATCCTGTGCGAGGACGGTTTTGATGTATTCCCTTATACCACCGATGACCTTTTCGTCGCCGAGCGGCTGCTGGAGGCGGGCTGCAAGGTCTTGATGCCATGGTGCGCGCCGATCGGTTCGGCGCTGGGGCCGGTCAACATCACAGCGCTGCGCTCGATGCGCGGACATTTCCCTGGCGTCCCGCTGATTGTGGATGCGGGGCTGGGACGACCTTCGCACGCGGCCACCGTCATGGAACTCGGCTTTGACGCCGTCCTCCTGAACACAGCGGTCGCCAGGGCGGCCGATCCGGTCGGCATGGCGCGCGCGTTCGGCAAGGCGGTCGACGCCGGCCGTGAGGCTTTCAGTTCGGGAATGCTCGAACCGCGCGACGTCGCCGTGCCATCGACACCGACGATCGGCAGAGCAGTTTTTTCATGAAGCTCGATCCCTTCTACCTGATCGTCGACAGCGCTGCCTGGATCGAACGGCTAGTGCCACTCGGCGTCAGGCTGGTGCAGCTGCGCATCAAGGATAGGGACGAGGTCACGCTGCGCTCGGAAATCCGCCGCGCGAACGGCGTCTGCGCGGTCCATGGTTGCCAACTGATTGTCAACGACTATTGGCGACTCGCCATTGAGGAAGGCTGCGACTTCGTACATCTCGGCCAAGAGGATTTGGCTGCGGCTGACCTGCTGGCGATTAAGTACGCCGGATTGAAGCTCGGGCTTTCGACCCACGATCATACCGAACTGGAAACGGCGCTAGCGGCCGAGCCGGACTATGTGGCCCTGGGGCCTATTTATCCCACTAGCCTCAAGAAGATGAAATGGGCGCCGCAAGGGCTCGAGCGGATCAGCAAATGGAAGCATCGGGTAGCGCCGATCCCATTGGTCGCCATCGGCGGCCTCAACCCCGACCGGCTCGACAGTGTCTTTGAGGCTGGTGCGGACAGCGCGGCCGTGGTGACCGACATCACGCTCAACGCCGATCCCGAAACGCGCACGCGAGAGTGGATCGAAAGGACAGAGAAATGGCGCTGAGGCGAGAACCGCATGTGCTCGTCGTTAGTGGTTCGGACTCCAGCGGGGGCGCCGGAATAGGACGCGATATCGAGACGATCTCCTCCCTTGGTGTGCGCACCTGCCTGGCTGTCACCGCGCTGACGGTGCAAACGCACGAAACCGTCATGGCAGTCCATCCTTCTCAGCCCGGTCTCGTGGCCGATCAGATGCGCGCTGCGCTGCAGGCCAACAATGTGACGGCCATCAAGATCGGCATGCTCGCAACCGCTGAGATCGTGGCTGGCGTTGCCGCCGTGCTGCGCGAAAATCCGCAGGTGCCGGCAGTGCTCGACCCGGTTCTGGTCTCCACTTCAGGTCGAGCGCTACTCGAAACGGACGCCATCGCCGCCATGAAACGTGATCTGATGCCGTTTTGCCGTCTCGTCACACCCAATCTTTTCGAGCTGGCGCTCTTTGTTGGCGCTGAACCGGCGGCGAACGAGAGCGATGCGGTGAGACAGGGACGGAAATTGCTGGCAGTCGGCGCACAGGCCCTGCTGATCAAGGGCGGCCACGCGGCGGGACCCCGATCGACCGATATTCTGTTGCACTTTGATCAAGAACCAATCCGCTTTGACACACCGCGACTTTCCGTATCGATGCGCGGGACGGGCTGCATGCTGGCCAGCGCGATTGCGGCGCATCTGGCGAACGCGAGCCCACTCGAAAACAGCGTGCGCAAAGGCAAGCTGTTTGTGTTCGAGCAGCTTCAGAAGAAGGCAGCCGAATGACCGCGGCATCTCCCGGCCCAGTCAAGCTTAAGTCCGCGTCGCTCGCCGCGAGATTCTCGACGATACGGCTGCCGCTCACATCCTTCGATCATGCGCACGCGCGGTTCGCTGTCGGGAGTGACGCCAGACTCCTCCGGGGCGAGTAAGTTCGTTCGCTGGCGCAGATCGATAGTGCCAATATAGAAAACAATCGTCGCACAAGACTGTCGCACCTCGATACGGCGATCTGAGCGACGGTCGAGGGCGCTCAAAGCCCGAGGCCTCGTTTCCGGCCTAAACTCCAATCCACTGCGCCGCTTGCGTGCAACGTCCCGGATGTGAATACGGCTTGGTATATTTCACGTCAATTAATAAATTTACGCATGCAATAATTTTTGTCCACGCGTTGATAATTTGCAAAGCTTCCTGTAAAATTTCGACTTGCAGTCGCGCGCCGGCTCACCATAAGGAAATCATCGGGGACAACGCATGGACCAGGCCGAAATCCATGCTGCGAGGGTTTGAATGGCGATGACGCACAAGACGATGGAGGATTTCGCCCGTTCGTGCGGCGTGTCCCGGCCCACGCTCTCCAAGTATTTCGACGATCCGACCAGCGTCAAGCCGGCGACGCGCAAGCGCATCGAGGAAGCGCTACGCTCGTCCGATTACCAGCCTAATCTGTTTGCGCGGAACCTCAACCGCAAGCGCACGCGCAGCATTGGCATTGTCGTGCCGACTGTGACCGATCCGTTCTATTCGGAGATGGTCAGCCGCATCGAGCTTCGGCTGCGCGACGAAGGCTACTGGCCGATCGTCATCTCCTCGCACGGCTCGACCGAACTCGAAGTCGAGGCGACGCGGACCATCCTGTCGCTCAAGGTCTCGGGCGCGCTCGTCGCGCCGCTCGGGCGGCGCTCCGACCATCGGACGCTCGAGAAGCTGACGCAGGCGATCCCGATCGTCTATTTCGACACTTACCTCGAGGGCAACACGCCCTTCGTCGGCAACAACAACACGCAGAGCGTCGCGACCGTCGTCGACTATCTCTGCCGCTCGGGCGACGCGCCGGTTTATTTCGACATCCCGCACGTCAACCACAATTCACCCGAACGGCTGAGCAGCTATGTCGCCTCGATGAAGCGGCTCGGGCATGAGCCCATCGTGATCGGCAACACCAAGGACTACACTTGGGATTTCGAGCGCATCGGCTACGAGCAGACGGAAAGAATGCTTAGCAATGGCGACCTGCCGGGCAAGACCATCCTGTGCAACAATGACCGTCTGGCCTTCGGCCTGATGGCCGCAGCCTTTGCCCGGGGACTCAAGATCGGCCGCAAGCCCGACTGCGACCTGCGCGTCGCCGCGCATGACGACCATCCGCTTAGCCGCTACGCATGCCCAGGCCTCACCACCATGGCACAGGACTTCGCGTCGATGGCCGGCCGCAGCGTCGAGACGCTGCTTGCCCTGCTCAATGAAGACGAGACGGCGGTCGCGCCCAAGGTCAAACTCGACGCGACGCTAGTGATGCGTCAGTCGGCTTGATCTTCGCGAAAGCGCGATCGAAGCCTTGCCATGCGGCAACCGCCGCCTCGACCGCCTGCCGTGATGCCGGCCCCTGACGGCCCATCGAGACGAAGCCGTGGATCTGGCCCGGCCAGCGCCTGAGCACGACCGGCACACCGGCGTCCTGTAGGCGCCCGGCATAGGCTTCGCCCTCGTCGGCGAGGATGTCATGACCGGCGATGGCGATGAAGGCGGGCGCCACTCCCACAAGGCTTTCGGCTTTGAGCGGCGAGACGCGCCAATCGCCGACATCGGCGGCGTCGCGGACATAGTGGTCGCGGAACCAGGCCATGGTCGTGGCGGTCAGGCCAAAACCTTCGGCAAAACGACGATAGCTGTCCGCCGTCTGCGCGGCATAGGTGTTGGGGTAGAGCAGCAGTTGCGCCGTCAGCGGATGTTTGTCCCCACGCGCAATGAGGCTGAGCACAGTGGCCAGATTGCCGCCGGCGCTGTCGCCTGCGACGGCGATGCGTTTCGGGTTGATGCCGAGATCGGCGGCATGATCCTGCATGAAGGACAGCACGGCGCGGCAGTCTTCCACCGCGGCCGGAAACTTGTGCTCCGGCGCCAGCCGGTAATCCGGCGACACGACGACGCAAGCCGCGACATTGGCGAACCAGCGGCAGATCTCGTCATGCGATTCGAGATTGCCGATTACCCAGCCGCCGCCATGCAGATAGAGCAGCGCCGGAGCATCCGCATTAGGCGCGCCCTGCCCGCGATAGATCCTCAGCGTCAGCGGCCCACCGGGTCCGGCGATTGTGCGCTCGGTGACTGAGCCCACCGGCTCGCGACCGCCTTGTAGATCGGGAAGACCGTCTACATAGGCACGGCGCGCCTGTTCCGGCGTGCCAGCCTCGAAGGGCGGCCTGTTCGCCCGGCGGCCGAGATCGAGAACATGTCGCGCCTGCCGGTCGAGCGCGGACGGGGACGGCGTTGCCATCAGTGGCGTTGTCGTCATCGGCGGACCTCCCGTCAGGCCAGCAGGCTCGCCGCTTCGTCCTCGCCGAGCAGCGGCGGCTGGTCGACCGTGCCGTTGACGGCAACCGAGCCGCGGCTTTCGCCCGAGGCCAGGATGGCTTCCATGATCTCAAGTACATGCAGCGCCAATTCACCGGACGCGCGGGGCTTGCGTCCCTCGACCAACGCTCGCGCCAGATCGGCGACGCCGAGCATGCGGTAGTTGGCACGGTCGGGCGCCGCATAGGGCCAGTTGCGCGCGCCGTAGAGTTGGCTCTCACTCTCGTGATCTTTCCAGTCGGCGCCGCGCGCCGAGAGCGAAACGGTGCCGCCGAAGGTGTCGGGATCGGGCAGCCCCAGCGAGCCCTCGGTGCCGTGCAGTTCGATCGGATGGTTGGAGTGTTTGAAGACGTCCCAGGAGGCGCCGAAGGTGACCGTGGCGCCGGAGCGGAATTCGAGCAGCGACACGATGTTGGTCGGTGTGCCGACCTTGAAGGTGGTGTTCTTGTAAGGCCCGTCGGCGGTGATCAGACGCTCCTCCTGGCCGCGCGTCGCCATCGCCATGACGCGGGCGACCGGGCCCAGCAGGTTGACCAGCATGGTCAGATAGTAAGGACCCATGTCGAAGACCGGGCCACCGCCAGGCTGGTAGTAGAATTGCGGGTTGGGATGCCAGTGCTCCATGCCGCGCCCCATCATGAAAGCGGTGCCGGTCACGGCGCGGCCGATCGCGCCCTCATCTATCAGCCGGCGCGCCCGCCGTCCGGCGGCGCCGAGGAAGGTGTCGGGGGCCGACCCGAGCAGCAGCCCGCGCTTTGCTGCCTCCGCCACCAGCCGGCGGCCATCGGCGACGGACGTCGCCAGCGGCTTTTCGGTGAAGACGTGCTTGCCCGCTGAAAGCGCCGAAAGCGAAATGTCCAAATGCGCCGCCGGTATCGTCAAATTGAGGACAAGGTCGATGTCCGGATCGGCCAGCAGCGCGTCGACCCCGAGCGCGCGGATGCCATATTCCTTGGCACGGAGCGCCGCCATGTCGGCTGAAATGTCGGCACAGGCGCGCAACTCGACCCCGCCGAACAGGCCCGCATTGCGCAGATAGGTCATCGAGATGTTGCCGCATCCGATGATGCCGATGCCGAGCTTTGTCTTTGATGTCCCGTGCATTTCAGATCTACCTCCCCAAGCGGTCATGGCCTGGCTGCACCCTTGCGCCAGCAATGGATCACAGTCGAAAGCCGCTATACAACATTTTAATTCTTGACGCGCGTAAAATTTTTATAGAGCATATGAAAATGATGGCGCAGCAGGATTTTGAAAACAAACGATTGGGGAATTTTGAACTCATGAGCCTAGGAACCAAGGTGCGTCTTGCGCGCCTCTTCTCGCATCCATCGGGGAACCTTTTTGGCGGCGCGGTCGACCACTTCGTCGGTTATGGCGACGTGCGCAAAGGCGGACTTGCCGACCTGCCGGGTGCGCTTGCCCGCGTCATGGCGGGCAAACCCGACTACGTCAGCATCCAGCCTGGCACCGCGCGCCATCTGTGGCCGCAATATGCGGGCAAGGCTTCCCTGGTGATTCAGGCGGGCTGCTTCACTCCGGACGATCGCATCAGCGAGTTGATAGCAACACCCGAGGATGCGGTGCGCGCGGGGGCCGATGCGTTGGCCGTGGCCATTCCGGTGCGCGGCGCGACCGAGGGCAAATACATACGCTGGCTGACCGATTCGGTGAATGCAGCGGCCCGCTACGGCATGCCTGTGGTCGCGCATATCTACCCTCGCGATTTCACCGACGGGGCAACGATAGTCTTCACCCCCGACGAGATCGCCTACGCGGCGCGCATCGGCTACGAATCCGGCGTCGACGTGATCAAGATCGGCTACACGGGCGATTTCGAGTCGTTCCGAGAGACCGTCCGGACCTGCCCGGTGCCGGTTGTGATCGCGGGTGGTCCGAAAACCGATACGCTGCTCGGCGCGCTTAAGCAGACGGCGGACGCCATCCGTGCCGGCGCACGCGGTGCCGTGGTAGGCCGCAATCTCTGGGGACATGGCGATCCGGAGAAGGCTGCGCTTGCCTTTCGGGGCGTCATCCATGACGGCCTTTCGGCGCAAGACGCCCTGGCGAAGGCGGGTGCCTGAACGATGCCCACCGTCCCTTCAATCCTCGGCTTCGGCGCTATTGCGATCGACGACATCGTCTATGTCGATCAGCCGTTGTCGGCGGGCAAGGGGAAGGTTCTGCATAGTACCCGGTCTTTCGGGGGAAATGTCGCGACGGCGCTAGCCGCCGTCGCGCGGCTCGGCGGAAGCGCCGGGTTCGTCGGATGGCTGGGCAGCGCCGCTGACGACGCCGTGCTGCGCGATCTCGTTGCGAGCGGTGTTGAAACCGAATTCGCGCCGCGCCACCCGGACGCGCGCCCGGTGCGCTCGCGCATTACCGTCGGCTCGGACGGGGAACGGTTCATCGCGTATGACGACGACGCGATGCTGGGCACCGCGTCGGACTTCCCGGACGAGGTCCTCAGCCGCGCGACTGTCCTGATCGTCGATAGCTACGCGATCCGGTCGCTGGATGTCGTTGCTCGGGCTCGCGATCTCGGCCTTGCGATCCTCGGCGATATCGAATGGAGCTGCGGCCCAGCCACGGAGCGGCTGATCGCGCTCTGCGACCATCTCATTCTTCCCCTCGGCTTTGGGCGGACTGCCACAGGGCGCCGATCGCCCGCCGAGATGCTCGATGCATTGTGGTCGCCGTCGCGGTCCGCCGTGGTTCTGACCGATGGCGACAGGGGCGTGTACTATCGCGGGCGTCAAGAGACAGGTCTCTGGCATCTGCCCCCGCACCGGGTTGTGGTCGTCGACTCGACCGGCGCGGGTGACTGCTTTCATGGCGCCTACGCGCATGCGTTGATGCGCGGAGCCGACACCGCAGGCCGGGTGGCATTCGCGGCCGCGGCGGCGGCCCTCTCGATAACGGGACGTGGCGGGCGCGAGGCGCTTCCGACCGACGACCAGGTCACGGAACTCCTGGCATCGACGAACGCGCCGTCAGCAGTCGAACTAAAAAATGCGTATGTCGATACTGGAACGTAGCCTGAAACTATCCGAGGAAACATTTCGCCGGTGAACATAGGCCGAGGAAATTATAAGAATCATTGGCTTATGCTTGTGGAGGGAGGAAGATGGCAGAAGTCATTCTTGAGAAGATCTGCAAAACCTACGGGAACAATTTTCGCGCAATCGACCAATTGAACCTATCGGTCGAGGACGGCGAGTTCTTGATTCTCGTCGGGCCGTCCGGCTGCGGCAAATCCACCGCGTTGCGAATGATCGCGGGATTGGAGGACATCACCAGCGGCAGCCTTCGGATCGGCGGAGTCGACGTCGTCGACATGCCGCCCAAGGACCGCGACATCGCGATGGTCTTCCAGAGCTACGCGCTCTACCCGCACATGACGGTGTTCGAAAACATCGCCTTTTCGATGCGGCTGGCAGGCAAGCCGAAGGCCGAGCGCAAGAAGCGCGTCGACGAGATCGCCAAAACCCTTCAGTTGACGTCTTTGCTGGACAGCAAACCCGCGAACCTGTCAGGCGGACAGCGTCAACGGGTTGCCATGGGCCGCGCCATGGTGCGCGAGCCGGCCGCCTTTCTCATGGACGAACCGCTTTCCAACCTGGATGCAAAACTGCGCGTGCAAATGCGTGCCGAAATCACCAGCCTGCAAAAGCAACTCGGCGTCACGACCATATACGTGACCCACGACCAAATCGAAGCGATGACGATGGGCGACAGGGTCGCGGTGTTGAAAGGTGGCGTGCTGCAGCAGGTCGACACACCCAAGAGACTCTATGAATCGCCGGTGAACGCCTTCGTTGCCGGCTTCATCGGCTCTCCTTCGATGAACCTTTTCGAAGCGACCCTGAAGGGCAGCGAGCTCGTTTTTCGCGACTTCGCCATCCGGCTGCAGGATGCAGCCTTCGTACGCAGGCCGGGCTTGCGGTCCTATGCGGGGCGCAAGATCGTGTTCGGGATACGACCGGAGGATCTTTATGACAGCAGCCTCGAATCCGGCCGCAAGTATCAGACTATACCCGCAAAGGTGACTTCGATCGAAGAGCTCGGCTCTGAACATATCGTCCACCTGAACATCGACGCGGTCCGGGTGGACTCCGGCGATCCGGACGCGGTGGACGATTTTGGCCTGGCATCGAACGCGGTGGCGAGATTCGAGCCGGCCAGCGTCGTCCACTCCGGCTCGGAGATCCGGTTGGCCCTGGATGATTCCAAGTTCCATTTCTTCGATCCCGAGACGCATCTGGTGATCTGAAGATCTGCGGCAGACCGCAGGCGGGAGCGAGGCGCCTGCGAAAGATACTCGCAAGAAGGTTTCTGAATAAACCAGATGATCGACCGCATTGTGCGGTCGATCTTGAAGAAGGAGGAGAAAATGATGTTTCGGATACAACCCGCGATGCTGAAGGTAGCCGCGGCCGCATGGTTGCTTGGCGCAACCAGCGCCATGGCGGACACGACCCTAGAATTCACCCAGTGGTGGGAGCCCGAATTGCCGGCCGGCTCGCTCAGGGCAATCATGAATGACTTCGAGGCTGCAAACCCCGGAATCAAGGTGACGCTGGTCAGCGGCCCCTATGCGACCACGCGAGACCAGATCTCGGTTGGTGCTGCAACTGGAACGCTTAGCGACGTCGTCGGTCTCGACGGCGCCTGGGTGAACAATCTGAACGCGCAGAATGCGCTGGCCGACATGAACCCGATGATGGATGCGAGCGGGTTCGACAAGACCCAGGTCGCGGATATCATCAAGGTGGACGGTAAGGCGGTGATGTTTCCCGTGGCTTCGTTCGTCTATCCGGTTTTCGTGAATTTGGACCTCGCCGCCCAGGCAGGCGTGACCAAGCTGCCGTCGACCCGCGCGGAGTTTCTCGAAGCCGCCAAGAAGATGACCCATGCCGACAATAACCAGTATGGCTGGGTGCTACCCCTGTCGCTGCAAACGCCGTCCGGTGTCCAGAACGACATGATGTCGTGGGTCTGGGCATCGGGTCAATCGATGATGGCGGACGGCAAGCCGGCTCTCGAGGGCAAGCCGGTGGTGGATATGCTCACCTTCGTCAAATCGCTGAACGACGCCGGCGTCATCTCGCCCGGCATCGCCACCAAGACCGAACAGGAAAAGGTCGAGGAATTCGTCAACGATCGGGTCGGGATGATGATCGACTCGCTTGCGCACGTGAACCTCATTCGCAAACGCAATCCCAAACTGAACTTCGATCTCATCCCGGTCCCGGTCGTGGAGAACTACAACGGCAAGCGCGGCCTTCCCTACGCCTCCTGGGGCATAGGCATCTCTGCCGCCTCGAAACATCAGGAGGAAGCCTGGAAGCTCGTCCAATATCTGATGGGTGAAAAGGTGAACGCCAAGCTCGTGTCGCTGGCAAACGCCTTCCCCGGCAACGTCAACGCCAAGCCCGATTTCGTGACCTCCGACAAGGCTTTCGGCAAGGCTTTCGAAATTTTCAAGACCGGTTATCTTGCCAATGAGTTCACAGGCCTGCCGGTGGCGGAAGACCTGATGACCCAGTTCGACGTGGAGGCCCAGAAGATGCTCACCGGCGAGCAGTCTCCGGAACAAGCCGCGGCCAACGCTCAAAAGGGCTGGATGGCGAAATTCTGATCGGCCTGTTTCCTCGTTTTCGATCCTCGACCGGGGGCCTGACTTCGGGCAGGCCTCCCGGCAACAACGGATCGGCAAGGTGAGACGGACCTGTTTCCGAAGCCCCTTCTCTTGAAGGCGTATCCCAAGGTTGTCATATGACCCGGCAGAAGCGCTCTCGCCATAGACTGAAACGAGCGGTCGCACCCTATCTCTACCTGTCGCCTTCGCTCCTCATAATCGGCCTGCTGATGCTGCTGCCGATGGTGACGGTGATTGGCTATTCGTTCCAGAACAGCGCAGTGCTGCGTCGCGACCCGTCCTTTGCCGGACTGAAACACTACCAGGCGATCTTTAACGATCCCGTGTTCTGGGCTTCGCTGTGGCATACGCTCTACTTCACATGCATGAGTGTGGTTTTCCACATGACCATCGGCATGATCTTCGCGCTCATGCTGAACAGCGACCGCATCAATCCCACGCTGCGCAATATCCTGCGCGTGCTCTACATTCTGCCCTGGCTGTTCACCGCGGTGATTATCGCCGTGATCTGGCGCCTGCTGCTCGAGCCGAATGGTGTCGTCAACAGCGTTCTCATGCAGATGGGCATCATCGGTTCCAAAGTCGAGTGGTTTTCCTCGCCTGAGACCGCGCTGCACGCCGTCACCTTCGCCAATATCTGGGCGGGCTATCCGCTCTTCATGGTCAGCCTGCTCGCGGGTTTGCAGGGCATTCCCAAGGATTTCTACGAGGCCGCCGATATAGACGGGGCAAAAGCCTACCAGAAGCTGATCTTCATCACCATCCCGCAGCTGATGCCGATCATCATCAGCATCTCGCTGCTGGATTTCATCTGGACCATGCAGGTCTTTCCATTGATCTGGATAACGACGGGCGGCGGTCCGATCTACTCGACCGAGGTCCTCAGCACCTACACGTACAAGCTGGCGTTTTCGAGCTACAACCTGTCGCAGGCATCTGCAAGCGCCGTGGTCATCCTGCTGATCTCTCTCGGCCTGACGCTGTTCTACATCCGCTATCAAAAGGCTCGGTAGTCACCATGAGGAAAAGGCACTCGCCGAAAGACAAGCTGATCACCGCCGCGCTCCATGTCGCGCTTGCCGCAGGGCTCTTTTTCGCGGCCTTCCCGATCTACTGGATGCTGAGCAGCTCGTTCAAGTCGAATACCGAAATCTTTGCCCTGCCACCAACCGTCCTGCCGAAGGCCTTCACGCTGGAAGCGTATGCGGCCATCCTTGGCGACCCGGTAAAGCTGCGCTTCTTCTTCAACAGCTACTTCGTGGCCGGAGCGGTGACAGTGTTGACGGTGCTGATCGCCTTGCTGGCGGCCTATGGGTTCAGCCGTTTCAATTTCCGCGGCAAGGGCAGCCTCAACACGCTCATCATCAGCACGCAGACGATCCCGCCGATCACGCTTTTGATCCCCTTCTTCGGGCTTGTCGTCTCGTATGGCATCTTCGACACCTACGTCGCACTGATCCTGACTTACCTGGTGTTTACGCTGCCCTACGCGATCCTGCTGATGACGGGATATCTGAACACCTTGCCCCGCGATCTCGATGAAGCGGTGGCTGTCGACGGCGGCAGCAGCTGGACGGCACTCTGGCGGGTGATCGTCCCGATTTCACTGCCTGGTATCGTGGCGACGTCGGTCTACACCTTCCTGTTGTGCTGGAACGAATTTCTGTTTGCGCTGACGCTGACGAAGTCAGCGTCCATGCGCACCGTCCCGATCGGCATCCAGCTGTTGATGGGGCAGCACGCCTTCGAATGGAACCAGATGATGGCGATGAGCGTGCTCGGCTCGCTACCGCTCTTGCTCATCTACCTCGTTGCCCAGAGATTCTTCCTCGCCGGCATGACCGCGGGCTCGGTCAAGTAGCATGTCCCTCCCACGGAGAACTGATGGAGTAGGCCGCGCATCGAAATCGATGGATTGGACCTTCTCTGCTGACAGCCGATATTGCCGCGGCCTCGGGCGTCGTCACAGCGCCGCTGATCGTGCCGATGCTGTTCTTACAGCGCCACATCATCGAAGGCCTACGCAGGTAGAATCAAGGAATGAAAGGATGAACGTGAAAGACCTCAAAGTCGGCTGCCAGACCTTCACCTGGGAAATGCTCGGAGACCGCTTTGCCGGCGGCCCCGACGACCTGCTCAAAGCGATCGCCGATGGCGGCTATGCCGGTATCGAGATCACCGACACGATGATCGGCCGCTATGCCGGCAAGCCGGCGGAGTTCGCTGCGGCGCTGAAGAGATCCAGCCTGACGCTGGTCTCCTTCGCCTTCGGTTCGGACAGCGGCTTCACACTCAAGGAGAAGATCGGCGCCGACCTCGAGACCGCCAAGCGCTGGATCGATTTCGCCGCCGCCTTTCCGGGCGCGATGGTGTCCATGGGCTCGGCCACCGTCGTGTCGGACGGTCCGCGCGACGACAAGTTCGCCATTGCGGCCGAGGTCTACAACAAGGCTGGTGAACTCGGCCGCAAGGCCGGCGTCCAGGTCGCGGTGCATCCGAGCTCGCACCACAACACGCTGCTCTACGATCGCGCCGATTACGACCGCATCTTCGGGCTGCTCGATGCCTCGCTGGTCGGCTGGGTGCCGGACACCGGCCACATCCTGCGCGGCCACAGGGACATGGCCGACACGCTCACCACCTATCGCAATCGCATCTGCTACGTGCACCTTAAGGATGTCGATGCGAGCGGCACCTGGGCGATGCTCGGCAAGGGCGTCTGCGACACGGCGAAGGTGATCGAGATCGCCAGTGCGGCACCCAACTTCAATGGCTGGCTGGTGCTGGAGGAAGAGTCCGAGACCGCCGCCGCCGATCCGGCCGGCGCGGTCAAGACCAACCGCCAGACCATGCGCGGCTACGGAGCCTGAGACGATGATCCGCAAGAAAGACCGTCGCCTTCGTGTCGGTGTGCTCGGCTGCGGGCCGATCGCGCAGTTCGCGCATCTGGCGTCCTGCGTGAAGGCGAGCAATGCCGATCTCTACGCGATCTGCGACGCAGCACCCGATCTGCTCGCGCGTATGGGCGCGACCTACGAGGCGCAGAAGATGTATGGCGACTATGACGCGATGCTCGCCGACCCTGCGCTGGAAGCGGTGATCGTCGCCACCTCCGACGCCTATCACGTCCCGATGTCGATCAAGGCTCTGGAAGCCGGCAAGCACGTGCTGTGTGAAAAGCCGATCGGCGTCTCGGTCGAGGAAGGTGAAAAGCTGGCCGATGCGGTCAGGCGTTCCGGCAAGGTGCTGCAGGTCGGGCATATGAAGCGCTTCGATCCGGCGCTCGAGGCAGCGCGCGATTTCGTACGCGACAAGATGGGCGAGATCCTCGCGCTGAAGGCCTGGTACTGTGACTCAACCCATCGCTATACCAACACCGACGCGGTGCAGCCGCTGCCCGTTACCAGCAAGCTGGCGCGCAAGCCGGCCGGCAACCCGAAGGCGGATCCCAGACAGTATTTCATGCTGGCGCATGGCTCGCACCTCGTCGATACGGCGCGCTTCCTGTGCGGCGAGATCACCGCCGTGCGCGCCCGCCTCAACGAGAAATTCGGCGCTTATTGCTGGTTCGTCGAAACGGAGTTCGCCAATGGCGCGCTCGGCCATCTCGACCTCACCGTCGCCGTGCGCATGGACTGGCACGAGGGTTTTCAGCTCTATGGCGAGAACGGCTCGGTGGTCGCGAAGACCTTCAATCCCTGGTACTTCCGGGCGAGTGAAGTGGACATTTTCCACGAGAAGGACGCCACCTCGCGAAAGCCGCTCGGCGCTGACGGCCATTTCTTTCGCCGCCAGCTCGAAGGCCTCGCTGAGACGGTGCTCGACGGCAAGCCGATGCGCGGCGCCAATGTCGACGACGGGCTCGCATCAATCCGCGCCATGGTGGCGATCGCGCGCTCGGTCGAAAGCGGCGAACGCGTCGAGATCGCCAGCGTGACGGGAGCGGTCTGATGCAGATCGGGGTGTTCGCCAAGACCTTCCCGGGCAGCGAGCCTGCCGGCGTGCTGGCGTCTGTCCGTGACGCAGGTTTTGCGGTCACCCAATTCAATCTCGCCTGCGCCGGCCTGCCGTCGATGCCGGATGATGTTCCCGCAGCGGCGATCCGGGCAATCGATGCCGCAGTCGACAGCTCCGGCGTCGGTCTCGTGGCGCTGTCCGGCACCTACAACATGGCGCATCCGGACAAGCAGGTACGCGACGATGGCTTGCGCCGGCTGGCGGTGGTGATCGAAGCCGCCGCAAGGCTTTACACGCCACTCGTCACGCTCTGTACCGGAACGCGCAATCGTGACGACCAATGGGCGCACCATCCGGACAATGCCGATCCCTCGGCATGGACCGACATGGCGGTCGAGATGGAAAAGGCGCTCGAACTCGCCGAGCGTTACGGTGTCGATCTTGGCATCGAGCCTGAACAGGCCAACATCGTCACCTCCGCCCGTAACGCGATGCGGCTCATCGCCGAGATGGGTTCGAAGCGGCTGCGCATCGTGCTCGATCCGGCAAACCTGTTCGAACAGGCGGATGCCGCGCAGGCGCGCGCCATGGTTGCGGCTGCAGTCGAGCGCACGGCGAGCCATGTCGCCATGGCCCATGCCAAGGACCGTTTCGCCGACGGCCGCTTCGCCACCGCCGGGCAAGGCGTCGTCGACTTCGCCGACTTCATCGCCCGGCTGAAGGCAACAGGTTTCGACGGGCCGTTGGTGACGCATGGGCTTTCGGCCGGGGAAGCGCCCGGCGTCGCCCGTTTCCTCAAGGGGCTGCTGTGATGGCGCGCCCGACGATCCTGCTCCGCGATGGCGCCGCGCTTCGGGTTTCCGATACGGGCGACGGGCTGGCGGTCGTCTTCCAGCACGGGCTGGGTGGCGGCGAGGCGCAGGTTGCGCAGACCTTCCCCACCGGCTTTCGTCGCATCACGCTGGAATGCCGCGGCCATGGCGGCTCCGGCATTGGCGAGCGACGGCCATTTTCGTTCGAGATGTTCGCCGACGATGTGCTCGCGGCCGCCGACCAGGCCGGCCTCGACCGCTTCGTTGCCGGCGGCGTCTCGATGGGTGCCGCGATCGCGCTCCGCCTCGCCTGCCGCCATCCCGACCGCGTCGCCGCGCTGGTGCTGGTGCGGCCGGCGTGGACGTTCACGGCAGCACCGGTGAACATGCAGCCTATAACCGAGGTCGCCGAACTCATCCTCGACCGTGGCGCCGACAGGGCGCGGAGTATCTTCGCGCAATCCGAGACGGCGACGCGGCTTTACCGCGAGGCGCCCGACAACCTGTCCTCGCTGTTCGGCTATTTCGACCGACCGGACGCCCACGCCTTCGCGCAGGTGCTCGCCAACATCGCCGCCGACGGGCCCGGGGTTTCCGAGCGCGACGCCGCCGCCCTGCGCATCCCGACGCTGGCCATTGGCAACGCCAGCGACGCGGTCCACCCGCTGTCGGCCGCCTATATGCTCGCCGCAGTCATCCCCAATGGGATCTTCGCCGAGATCACCCCCAAGGCGCTCGACAGCGCCAGGCATTTCACCGAGTTAGACGCCGAGATCTCGGCCTTCCTTCACGCCCACTCGAACGTCCGGAGTCTCATTCCGTCATGATCAGCAAATCTCTCTCAGGCCCCGCCGCGATAGCCGCTCTGCCGCGCAACCGGCTGCTCGGCGAATTCTCGCTGTGGTCGGCCGATCTCGCCAATATGGAGCGCGACCTGAAGCGCATTGAGGCCCATGCCGATCTACATCACATCGACGTCGCCGACGCCCGCTTCACCCCCGGCTTCCTGTTCTTCCCGGATCTGGTGGCGCGCATCGCCAAGCTGACGGCAAAGCCGATCCATGTGCATCTGATGGTCGAGGCCGAAATCGTCGAGGCACAGACGCGGCAGTTCATCGAGGCCGGCGCCGACCTCATCACCATCCATGCCGAGAATGGCGAGGCGGGCTTGCGCGCCGTCAAGCTGGCGCATGAGCTCGGCGCCGAGGCCGGCGTCGTGCTCAGGCTGGAGACGCCGGTCGCGGCAATCGTGCCTTTCCTGCCCGAGGTCACCTTCGTCACGCTTCTCGGCACCTCGATCGGCGTCAAGGGCCAGAGCCTGTCCGAGCAGGCCTGCCCGCGTCTCATCGAGGCGCGCGCGCTGATCAGGAAAGCCGGCCGCGAGGCCGACATCGTGCTCGCCGCCGATGGCGGCATCCGCCATGAGACGGTGCCGCTGCTGCGCGCCGCCGGCGCCGACACCGTGGTGCTGGGCTCGCTCGCCTTCGGTGACCCTGACCTTGCGCAACGCATCGCCTGGCTGCACGGGCTGAAAGCAGCCGCCTGATGAGCACGCTTGCGCTTGCCTTCGATCTCGGCGGCACGGAGCTGCGCGGCGCGCTGGTCGAGCGCGGTGGCGACGTCGTCGCCCGCGTCTCGGCGCCGACGCTTGCCGGCGCAGGATCGAAGGCGGTGATCGGCCAAATCATCACGCTAGCGGACACGTTGCTCAAGGAGCACCCACAAGCGAAAGTCACCGGTATCGGCATGTGTGCGCCCGGTCCGCTCGACCCCAAGGCGGGCATCGTCATCGGGCCGCCGACACTGGCCGGCTGGCACAATGTGCCGCTGATCGACATCCTCAGCCGGCAGTTCGGCCTACCGGTGCGGCTGGAGAACGACGCCAATGCGGCGGCGCTTGGCGAATGGCGCTTCGGCGCCGGCCGCGGCACCGGATCGCTGGTATTCGTGACCGTGTCGACCGGCATTGGCGGCGGCGTCATCGCCGACGGCCACGTTTATCACGGCAGACGCGGGCTGGCGGCCGAGATCGGCCACATGACCATCACCGGCGAAGGCCACCGCTGCTTCTGCGGCGCCGTCGGCTGCTTCGAGGCGGTCGCCTCCGGTACGGCGCTCGGACGCCGGGCGACACGGCTGACCGTGCCGGGCGACGGCTCGCTGCTCCGGCGGCTTTCCAACAATGGCGACGTCTCGGCGCGACACGTCGTCGAGGCCGCGCGGGCGGGTGATGTGGCGGCTCGCGGACTGGTCGAGGCCGAGGCGCAGTGGCTGGGCATCGGCTTCACCAACCTCCTGCATCTCTACTCGCCCGACCTGATCGTCATGGGCGGCGGCCTTTCCAACGGCTTCGACCTCTTGGCACCGACCATCAGGGCGACCATCGAGCAGCGCGCCATGCAAGCCTATCGCGACGTGCCGATCGTTCCGGCCGAACTTGGCGACCGGGCGGGCCTGGTCGGCGCGGCGAGCCTGATCCTATGGGAGGGCGAGCCCGGCACGGCGCTGGCGATGGTGCAGAACGACGAGACGACGACCGGCGCCAGGGAGGCAAGCCAAGGCTGAGCTCAAGCTGCGCGGCGCGCGCAAATCCTATGGAGCCGCCGAGATCATCAAGGGTATCGGACCTCGACGTCCAGGACCGCGAAGTCGTCGTCTTCGTCGGCCCGTCCGGCTGCGGTAAGTCCACGCTGCTGCGCATGATCGCCATCGGGACTAGGCAGCGTCGTGATGTTCGACCAGCGCTTTCGGATTATCGAACAGTACTTCCGTTGGAACCCCGCCGAAGCGAAGGAAGGCTCCTTCCATCCACCTTGGTCACGAGCTCCTGCTAAACGGCACCCCTTGACGAGAGCGGTCAATCCCGCGTCTCGGCCGCGGCGGCGCTATGCTGATGCTCCTTAGGCCGCCCCATTGAACCGGACTCGGGATCACGAACTGCCTCCGTTAATGAATGAACGCTGTCCGTCTTACGGACATTTCATCGTCACCCCGGTGTGCTCAAGCGATACAGGCCATCGCCTGTCATTCAAGGGATTATCGGCTTCGAAAAACAGTGAAGCTTCATCCGTCCTTGCATCCGCTTCGCTCAGGCTCAGCACACGTCAGCAGGTTCTTCACAATCTACGCAAAGAGCGAGGGCGTGTGGCTCAAGCCGGCTTGGCTCGAGGGCCGGAAGTGATCGCGGTGTTCGAGACCAAGCTGACGCGAAGCCCAACGTCGGCTATGTTGCCAATGACGCGGAGCTGGCGCTGGACGCCAGATCCCACGGCGACGGCGCTTATCGCGATGTTCTCTGCCTCATGCACCACTGAGCTGCGCTCCCCGGCGTCCCTATCGACGCGACGGGCAGCAAAACATCATATGGAGCAGGCCCGCTACGTAGCCGGGCACTTGATCCCCTCGATCGCGCTGTGCCCGCTCCCGGCGATCTCGTCGAGCGTGCCGGACGCGAGTGCTCGCAGGTCTTTACCCATCGTGCCGAAGAACTGAGCGGGGGTGCGAGTGGCAGGATTTTAACCTGCGACCCCATCGTCCCGAACGATGTGCGCTACCAGGCAAAGCCGCAGGTTTCTGGGCTCTTTCGTCACGCTCGCTCCGCAATGATTGCATTTCCTTTCGGGCTTTGTGTGGGGAACCTGTGGTGCCACCGCGCCGACTTCACGTTTTCATCGTCACCTATCCCGAGCGAGGTTTTCGTCGCCTTGGCGCAACGTGCTTCTTCGCGATCTTCTCGGCGGCGTCTGCCTGGAAGTCGGGATGATGGTGGCCATAAGTATCGATCAGAACATCCACGGTGATGCCGAGAAAGCCCGCCGCCTGCCACATGTCGGCGCCGGCCCGCATCAGCCAGGTCGCAGCGGTGTGGCGAAGCGTGTGCGAAGTGACGTCGGGACCGAGGCCGGCTGCGTCGCGAGCTCTCCTGAAGCTCTTCTTGACCGACCCCACCGGCTTTCCATTCCACTCCACCACAAAGTCTTGCGATATCTTACGACCAGTATTTGCGCTCTTGCCGCGCGCCTTGGTCCTGATATCGAGATCTGTGCACGCCCAGCGGCGGAGATGCGCCAACAGCCTGTCGGGCAAGCGCACAGGCGGCTGGCGTTTTTTGGTCTTCTTTGCGCTAGCGGCGCGGCGGTAAAAGATGCCGCGGTCGAGGTCCACATAACCATGCCCTTTGGTTGGACGGATGGCGGCACCGCAGACTGCGGCAGAGCGCGTCCCTGTATAAAGCGCGACAAGCATGAAGCGGGCGAGGTGTCGTCCGGTACGCCGGTCGCTCTCCCGGGCCTTCCATTTCTGCTTCATACGCCACGCGGCCCAGATGAGGGCGGCCGCCTCGCTGCGCGTCAACCAGCGCTCGCGCGCACCGGCCTTGTCAGGCAGGACAATCGTCGGTGCGGCAGTCGTGTGGCCTTCCCTGCGGTAGTAGTTGATGGCCGCACGAAGATCCTCGAGTTGGCGGCGCGCAGCGGCTTCGGTGGGACAGAACGCGACGTAGTCGCGGCAAAGCTTGCCGTTGATAGCCGCGAGCGTCTTTTCCCCGAAGAAATCGAGGATCTTGTCCAGCCGAGCCGCCGTCTCTTCCGGCGCGGCATGCTTCGGTGCAACCTCTCTCAGGTAAACGCTGACGACATCGGCTATCAAGACATCTTCGGCACCGCGCGCTCGGTGGTACTTGCTGGCGATGTAGGCCGCGAGCGCCTTTTCAGCTTCAGGTCCTGGATGGCCCTTTTCGCCGCTGCCAGCGCTGATGAACGTTGTTCGATCGCGGATAAACCATCCAGCTTTGTTTCGGAGTGTTCCGTCCTTTTTCCAGCTTTGGTCGCGCCAGACGAGGCGTGGCCCTTTCGACGCCCGCGGCATAGTTCCCTCATTCTGGTGATCGCCAGCAAGGTGACGTACTCCTTTCCTGCGATTAGCTCGGTTTCAAGTCGGCCGGCGTCACGTTCCTTGCGTAGGCCTGCTGCGCACATCGAGCCATCGGGAAAGGCAATTCGTGCTGCAATCGCGACGCGCAGGGGCGTGGTCTCGTCGAATTGGGCGGGGATTTTCAAAACGGAGCCCTCAGCCAATCTCTATGGTCCGATAGTTTCGCTCGGAAACAGACGGATCGCGGTTCGCATTGAGCACACTTTTCTGTCTCGCCATTCCGGATGCCCTGCCGCACGATCTTTTCTCTGAATATACGGCCGCGAAAAGCGCCGACTGGAGGGCCTGCGGCAAAGATGCTCCTTTGACCTGCTAATCGGAACGGTTGCGCTGACGCGCACTCCACGAGCCTTTCGGCTGGCTCCCCACTTCCGTGGCCGGTGGAACCGCTCCTGACTGGCTTCGGCTGTCTGTGCGGCTTCCGTTTTCATGGACTCACTGCCGGGTCGCTTGGGCCTACTCCCGTGCGCCCGGCTTAGTGGGTTCTGCTGATCGCCTCACGCTGCGGTTTCGAACGGTGTCTTCCACCTCGGAGTTGGTCGGCAACCGAAATCTTCATTTGAGTTCATAAAGTTGGAGGGCCGCGCTTGGCGCACTGACGGGTTGAAGGCTGGGAGAGAGGCTCCCGGCGCCCGGCGCGGAGACTCGCAATGACCAAGCATCGGCACCAAGCTGCCCCGACGCGGGCCAGCTTATATGAGGACATCACCAGCAAGATCATCGGCGAGCTGGAGGCCGGTCGGCTGCCCTGGGTTCAGCCATGGGGAATGGCAGCTGCGAAGGCGCCGCTCGCCATGCCGAAGAACGCCGCCACCGACCGGCAATACTCTGGAATCAATGTCCTGATCCTCTGGGGTTCGGTGATCGAGCAGGGCTTTTCAGGACAGAGCTGGCTGACCTTCCGCCAGACGCTCGCGCTTGGCGGTAGCGTCCGCAAGGGTGAGCATGGAACGACAGTCGTCTACGCCCATCGGTTCGTGCCCGACGACGAGAAAAAGCGTACCCGCGAAACCGGCGAGCAAGCCCGATCGATCCCATTCCTCAAACGCTTCACGGTGTTCAACGCCGCGCAGTGCGACGGGCTGCCCGACGATGTTGCGATGGCCACGCACCCGCCCCTACCCGGCCTGATCGAGCCGAAGGTCGAGAGGCTGATCAAGCAGACGGGGATCGATTTCCGGGTTGGTGGCAGCCGCGCCTTCTACGCTCCGGCCCACGATTATGTGCGGGTCCCGCCACCCCAAGCCTACTTCGAGCCGATCAATTGGCATCGGACCGCCCTGCATGAACTCGGGCACGCCACCGGTCATGCCTCACGCCTCAACCGGGATTTGTCTGGTTCCTTCGGCACCAAGAAGTATGCCTTCGAAGAGCTGGTTGCCTTATCCTGACTCTGTAATCCTGTCTCAGAATCAGGCAATGGAAGCACCTTGCCGACGGTTCCGGTGAAGCTCGTCAGACGTCCGGGTCAAGCGTTCCCGC
>NZ_JAMYUV010000068.1:0-22420 GCF_040323405.1 Mesorhizobium sp. M0048
TCATGCAGGTCTCCATGCCCAGCGCCTTGACGCCTTCGACCATCGCCACCACCGCATCCATGTCGCGCGCCTTGGGGTTTCGCCAGGCCGCGCCCATGCAATATCGGGTGGCGCCGGCATCACGCGCCTTGGTCGCCTCGGCGATGACGCGCCGGACCTCCATCAGCTTCGACGCCTTCAGCCCGGTTTCGTGATACGCCGACTGGCTGCAATAGCCACAATCCTCCGGGCATCCGCCCGTCTTTATGCTGAGAAGGCGGCTCAGCTGGACCTTGTTGGGATCGAAATTCTGGCGGTGGATGCTATGGGCGCGATAGAGAAGATCGTTAAAGGTCAGCTCATACAACGCGACGTCCTCGTTGCGCCGTGGGTCGATTAGGTATTGCAGCGACGTCGCTCACACTCTTGTGTTCGGCAGCCAGAAGTGGCTGCTGACAGGCTGGCTGCTCAGGCAATTCGAGAGCCGTTGCGGTCCATTACATCGCCGCCGTCCGAACATGGACATCCCGAAGGGCTGCCGAAGGCTTGACGACGAGCGTCTTCATTGATTGCGACGCCTGCCTTCAAGGAGGTCCACAACCGCGCGCGCGGCATCCAAGATATGGGTTCCAGGGCCGAACACAGCGGCCACTCCATGGTCCATTAAGAACTGATAATCCTGACGCGGCACCACGCCACCGCAGACGACGATGATGTTTTCGGCACCCTTTGCTTTTAAGGCCTCGACGATCTGAGGTAGTAGTGTCTTGTGACCGGCCGCGAGCGAGGACGCTCCGATGACATGAACATGAGAAGCCATCGCCATGCTTGCTGCCTCCTCGGGCGTTTGGAAGAGCGGGCCGGCGACCACATCGAAGCCAAGATCGCCAAACGCCGATGCGATCACTTTGGCGCCACGGTCATGGCCATCCTGGCCAAGCTTGGCCACCATCAGCTTCGGCCGGCCGCCAAGCGACACGGAAACGTCCCTGATGCGGGACGTTAGGGTTTGGTATTCCGGCTCATTCTGGAAGGCGGCGCCGTAAACCTCCGAGGTCACCTCGGGGACAGCCGTGTGATCGCCGAAGGCGTGGCGCAGAGTGTCGGAAATCTCTCCCACCGTCGCGCGAGTGCGCACCGCTTCGACCGCTGCTTCGAGTATATTGCCGTTGCCGCTGGCAGCGGTCCCACCAAGCGCGGCAAGGGCTGCGTCGACGCGCTTGGGATCGCGCTGACGCTTTGTTTGTTCGAGACGGCGGATCTGCGCCTCGCGCACCGCCGCATTGTCTATCTCAAGAGCCTCGATCGGGGCCTCGTTTTCCAGGCGGTACTTGTTGACGCCGACGATCACCTCGTCGCCGAGGTCGATCGCCGCCTGGCGGCGGGTCGCCGCCGTCTCGATCAGGCGTTTTGGCAAACCGTCGATGACGGCCTTGGTCATGCCGCCGTTGGCCTCGATCTCCTCGATGAGCGCCCACGCCTTATCAGCAAGTTCGGCGGTCAGGCTTTCGACGTAATAGGAGCCGGCGAGCGGATCGATGACCTTGGTCACGCCGGTCTCGTGCTGGAGGATAAGCTGCGTATTTCGGGCGATCCGCGCCGAAAACTCGGTCGGCAGCGCGATCGCCTCATCGAAGGAGTTGGTGTGAAGTGACTGGGTGCCGCCGAGAACCGCGGCGAGCGCCTCATAGGCCGTGCGCACGATATTGTTGTAGGGATCCTGCTCCTGCAGCGACACGCCTGATGTCTGGCAGTGCGTGCGCAGCATCAGCGACGAAGGCTTCTTCGGTTGGAACTCTTCCATGATACGCGACCACAGGAGTCGCGCTGCCCGCAGCTTGGCGGCCTCCATGAAGAAATTCATCCCAATCGCAAAGAAAAACGAGAGCCGTCCGGCAAAATCGTCGACGTCGAGGCCCTTCTTCAACGCCGCGCGGACATATTCGCGCCCATCGGCCATGGTGAAGGCGAGCTCCTGTACCAGCGTCGCGCCCGCCTCCTGCATGTGATAGCCGGAGATGGAGATCGAGTTGAACTTCGGCATCTCCTTTGCGGTGTACTCGATGATATCGGCGACGATGCGCATCGAGGGTTCGGGCGGATAGATGTAGGTGTTGCGGACCATGAACTCCTTCAGGATGTCGTTCTGGATGGTCCCGGAGAGCTCGCCGCGCGGGCAGCCTTGTTCCTCGCCGGCGACGATGAAGCAGGCGAGGATCGGGATAACCGCACCATTCATGGTCATGGAGACGGAAATGTTGTTGAGCGGTATGCCCTCGAACAGAACCTTCATGTCCTCGACGGAATCGATTGCCACGCCCGCCTTGCCGACATCGCCGACCACGCGCGGGTGGTCGCTGTCGTAGCCGCGATGCGTGGCGAGATCGAAGGCGACCGAGACGCCCTGCTGGCCGGCGGCGAGCGCCTTTCGGTAGAATGCGTTCGACTCCCCAGCCGTCGAGAAGCCGGCATATTGCCGAATTGTCCACGGCCTGCCGGCATACATGGTCGCGCGTGGTCCGCGGACGAAGGGTTTCAGCCCGGGCAGGGTGGCGAGGTGGTTGATCCCATCCAAATCGTCTCCCGTGTAAAGCGGCTTGACGTCGATACCTTCGGGCGTGCGCCAGACCAGGGCGTCTGGTGAGGCCTTCAGCTCCCGTTCGGCAAGAGTGCGCCAGTCGGCGAGTTTGGGATCGGCCATCACTCGAACTCCAGAATGGGTTCGTCGACGGCAAGGCTTGCTCCCGCCTTGGCGGCGATCCGTTTGACGACGGCTCGTCGTTCGGCGCGCAGCACGTTCTCCATCTTCATGGCCTCGACGGTGGCGAGCACCTGTCCAGCCTCAACCGACTCGCCTTCGGACACCGCAATCTTGGTGACCACACCGGGCATCGGGCAAAGCAGCAGCCTGGAGGTGTCCGGCGGCTGCTTCTTCGGCATCAACAGCGCGAGCTCGGCGATAGGCGGGCTGCGTACATGGGCGACAACATCCATTCCGCGCCAGCGCAGTCGGTAGCCAGTTCCTGACCGCGACGTCTTGATCGACGCGGACTCAGTGCCAACTTGAAAGTGCGCCATATGCCGTCCCGGCAGCCAATCGCTAACAACGCTCAGGGCCGAGCCGTCATCGAATGACACCGCGGTTGTGTCTTCCTGATCGCGCACCGCGATTGCGAAGGCATGGCTGCCAAGCGTCACGATCCAATCACGTGAGACCTTGCGACGATGATTGTCCATCGCTCCGGAGATCTGGACATTGCGGTGCTGGAGTTTCCAGTTGATATGTGCCGCAACCGCCGCGAGCTTGTGCTCATCCGCATCGGTCGGAAATACACCTGCGAAGCCGTCCGGAAACTCCTCGGCGATGAAGGCTGTGCTTAGCCGCCCCTCGCGAAACCGGGGATGGTTCATGACGGCGGAGAGAAACGGCAAGTTATGGCCGATGCCTTCCACTTCGAAATCATCCAGCGCAGCAGCCATTGCGTCGATTGCGCCCGGCCGATCGGGCGCCCAGGTGCAGAGCTTGGCGATCATGGGGTCATAGTGCATCGAGATTTCCGAGCCCTCGACCACACCGGTATCGTTGCGGATGAGTGAGCCGTCCGTCCGCGCCCCTTCGGCGGGCGAACGATAGCGTGCCAGACGACCGATCGAGGGCAGGAAGCTGCGATACGGGTCTTCGGCGTAGAGCCGGCTTTCGACCGCCCACCCGTTCAGCCTTACGTCCTCTTGGGCAAAGCGCAGCTTTTGGCCGGCGGCGATGCGGATCATTTCCTCGACCAGATCGATGCCGGTTACAAGTTCGGTGACCGGATGCTCGACCTGAAGCCGGGTGTTCATCTCGAGGAAGTAGAAGTTGCGGTCGCGGTCAACGATGAATTCGACTGTACCTGCCGAGTGGTAACCGACCGCCCTGGCAAGAGCGATGGCTTGCTTTCCCATCGCATGCCGAGTGGCCTCGTCGAGAAACGGTGATGGGGCTTCCTCGATGATCTTCTGGTTGCGCCGCTGGATCGAGCATTCCCGTTCGCCAAGGTAGACGATGTTGCCGTACTGATCGCCGAGCACCTGGATTTCGATGTGACGTGGCTCGGTCACGAATTTCTCGATGAAGATCCGGTCGTCGCCAAAGGCGTTCTTCGCCTCGTTTCGCGAGGAGTGAAATCCTTCGCGTGCCTCGACCTCGTTCCAGGCAATGCGCATGCCCTTGCCGCCCCCGCCTGCGGATGCCTTGATCATGACCGGAAAGCCGATCTCAGCGGCGATGCGCACCGCTTCCTCTGCATCCTCGATCACGGCCATGTGGCCGGGCACAGTGGAGACGCCGGCAGATGCCGCGATCTTTTTTGACGTGATCTTGTCGCCCATCGCCTCGATGGAGACGGGCGAGGGCCCGATGAAAGCGATGCCATTGGCTTTGAGCGCGTCGGCGAAATTCGAATTCTCGGACAGGAATCCGTAGCCCGGATGAACCGCGTCAGCGCCCGTGGCGGTGACGGCATCGAGGAGGTTGGCGATGCGAAGATAGGACTGGGCTGAGGCGGCGGGACCGATATGAACCGATTCATCCGCCTGCCGGACGTGCAAGGCGTCGCGGTCAGCGTCGGAGTACACGGCAACGGTGGCAATGCCAAGCTTCTGCGCCGTCTTGATCACCCGGCACGCGATCTCGCCACGATTGGCAATCAGGATCTTCTTGAACATTTTTTGCATACTCAAAGCGGGATGGTGTCGTGCTTCTTCCAGCGCGTCTCGACGCTTTTTCCGCGCAGAGCGGCAAAGGCACGTGCGATCCGCTTGCGTGAGGAATGTGGCATGATCACTTCATCGATGAAGCCGCGCTCGGCGGCAATGAAGGGGTTGGCGAAACGCTGCTCGTATTCCCTGGTGCGAGCAGCAAGCCTCTCGGGATCGCCAAGTTCGGACCGATAGAGGATCTCGGCAGCGCCCTTTGCGCCCATCACCGCGATTTCTGCGGTCGGCCAGGCGTAGTTGATGTCGGCACCAATATGTTTGGAAGCCATGACGTCATAGGCCCCGCCATAAGCTTTGCGCGTGATCAACGTGACCATCGGTACGGTCGCCTGGGAATAGACAAACAGCAGCTTGGCGCCGTGCTTGATGACGCCGCCATATTCCTGGGCGGTGCCTGGCAGGAAACCTGGCACGTCGACGAGCGTCAGAATTGGGATGTCGAAGGCGTTGCAGAAGCGAACGAAACGCGCCGCCTTGCGGGAGGAATCAATGTCGAGGCATCCGGCCAGCACCATAGGCTGGTTTGCCACCACCCCCACTGTCCTGCCCTCGATGCGAACGAATCCGGTGATGATGTTACGAGCGAATGCGGCTTGAAGCTCGAAGAAGTCGCCTTCATCGGCGATTGCCGTGATCAGTTCCTTCATGTCGTAGGGTTTGTTGGCGATCTCCGGCGCCAGCGTGTCGAGACGTAACTCGATGCGTTCCGGATCGTCATAGAACGGCCGCACGGGCGGCTTTTCCCGATTGTTCAGCGGCAGGAAGTCAAAGAGGTGCCGAACCTCTTCCAAAGCCTCGATATCGTTTTCGAAAGCCCCGTCCGCAACAGAGGATTTTTGGGTGTGCGTTGCGGCACCGCCCAGTTCCTCCGCGGTCACGATCTCGTTTGTGACCGTCTTGACCACATCGGGCCCGGTCACGAACATATAGGAGGAATCTCGAACCATGAAGATGAAGTCGGTCATGGCCGGGGAATAGACCGCACCGCCGGCGCACGGCCCCATGATCACCGAAATCTGCGGGATGACGCCAGAGGCATCGACATTGCGCTTGAAGACATCGGCGTAGCCGGCAAGTGAAGCGACACCCTCCTGGATGCGCGCGCCGCCGGAATCGTTGAGGCCGATCACCGGCGCCCCGTTGCGCACCGCCATGTCCATAATCTTGCAAATCTTCTGGGCGTGTGTCTCCGACAGCGATCCGCCAAGCACCGTGAAGTCCTGAGAGAAGACGTAAACAAGCCTGCCGTTGATCGTACCCCAGCCTGTGACCACGCCATCGCCGGCGACCTTCTGTTCAGCCATGCCGAAGTCCGTGGCGCGATGCGTGACATACATGTCGTATTCTTCGAAGGAGCCTTCATCGAGAAGCACCACGAGGCGCTCTCGGGCCGTCAGCTTGCCCTTGGCGTGTTGGGCATCGACACGCTTCTGCCCTCCGCCCATGCGAGCCTGCGCACGACGGATCTCGAGTTGTTCGAGAACGGCTCGCATCAGCGGCCAGCCTTCGGTTCAAAGTTCAAAGCCGTCGGCAACGGCGTCGCGGCGAGCCGGCTTTGCAGCGAACTCGGGTTTGCTTGGCTGGACAATCGCATGAACGCCTCCACTGGAATTACGCTCCGCTTAGTTCGTCGGCAATGAACGGGAAAGGCTTGACCGGGTGCGATTGCAAAATGTATGGAATTGCAAACAGCAACATGCGAATTTGCAAATGGCTAACGGCAAGCTTTTCATTGGGCGGCGCGTGCGCGAACTGCGGGAGGCGAGCAAGGCCACCCAGGCGGTCTTCGCCGAGCGTCTGGGGATATCGAACAGCTATTTGAACCAGATAGAAAACAACCAACGACCTGTGTCAGCCGCAGTGCTTCTTGCGCTGGCCGAGAAATTCCAGGTCGATATCGCTTCGATCGGCGGCAGTGAGGCCGACCGGCTGCTCTCGGCACTGAGCGAGGCACTTGCTGACCCGGTATTCGGCGGTATTTCAGCCGGATTTCAGGAACTTAAGCTCGTTGCCCAAAACGCACCGTCTTTCGCTCATGCGCTGATCAGGTGTCATCAGGCGTATCGCAGAAATAGCGAGCAGCTTGCCAGCTTCGACGACCAGCTGATCCGAACCAATGCTTTTGCCGAGCCGACACCTTATGAGGAAGTGCGGGATTTCTTTCATTTTGTTGACAACTACATCGATGAGCTCGACCGGGCGGCCGAGCATCTGGCGAAAGCCCTGGGCGTGCCGGATCGAGACGTCGGTACGGCGTTGGCAGATCACCTGGAGCAGCAGCATCACGTTCGCCTTGCGCGTGCTTGCAACGGCGAGCGGTTGATCAGGCGCTTCGACGCTTCGGCGCGCGTGCTGTACTTGAACTCATACTCACCTGCGCCGACGCGCAGTTTTCAGATGGCTCTCCAGATCGGCGCCTTGGAGCACCGGACGGAAATCGACGCGCTCATCGAGCGAGCGCGCTTCCGTACCTCCGAAGCGGCAGAAATATGCAGGATAGGCCTCCAGAATTATTTTGCCGGCGCGCTAATGTTACCATACCGTCCGTTCCTGGCTGCGGCAAAAGACCTTCGGCACGACCTCCATCTGCTCGCAGTGCGTTTCGGCGCCAGCCTTGAGCAGGTGGCGCATCGCCTTTCGACGTTGCAAAGACCTCGGATGAAGGGCGTCTCGGTTTTCTTCGCGCGCATCGACCGAGCTGGCAACATCACCAAGCGCCACAGCGCCGCGAAGTTGCAGTTCGCGCGCTACGGCGCGGCTTGCCCGTTGTGGAACGTTCATCAGGCGTTCGAAACCCCAGGCCGCATGAATTGCCAGTTGGCCGAGACGCCAGACGGTGTGCGTTATCTCAGCATCGCCACCGAAATCACCAAGGCGGACGGTGGATTTGGCTCTCCACATCGACGCTATGCGATCGCGCTCGGATGCGAGATTTCCGATGCGGGCGATTTCGTCTATGCTGACCGGCTGGATTTTGCCAACGGCTCAGCGTTCGAGCCCATCGGCGTTTCATGTCGCATTTGTGAGCGGATAAACTGCATCCAACGTGCCGTTCCGCCGCTCCAGAGCACGATTACGATCGACCACGACCGACGCAGCGAACTGCCGTATACGATTTGCTGATTCGAGTGTGACAGCCGGAAAGTGCCACATTTCCACTCAAGCCGTCTTCCGAGTACTCGAGACAAATCGCAACGCACCTCCTTCGACTTGCATCGGGTTCGATTCTGCTGCTGAACGGACTTTGGAAATCGGCAGATGGTGCCTTAGCTGCGACCAACGAGATGAAATGCCTCGGCTTTAACTTGAGAACTCATGAAAAATGGCGTGCGATAGTCACGGAGCGAATTGAGCTGGTTCGCAACGGTTGACGACAAGCAAGGCGACCTCTTGAGCGCAACAGGAGCAACCAAGGCCCTGATGCCGCCGACATCACGGCAAGAATGGGTGGCACGCCGCTGGTGTGCCTCACGCCAACACAACGCCGATCGCCAAGCTGCTCGATCCCCCTGCGACGTGGTGCTGGTCGGCGACAGCGTCGGCATGTTCTCCACGGCCCTCCCAAGTATCCGGGCTTCTTCATGCTCCTCATCCGGTGACCGAATCCTACTTCGTCAACGTGAACGATACCGCGCATCTCCATTCACAGACCCTTTGTCCGAAGCTGGACAACAATGTCGGAAACCCGACGAAACGGGCGGGCGGGCGGACCTGTCGGTATTGGGACGAGCGGAGCGTTGCGCCAACAGGCACGCAACTTGCGTGGGTCATGGCGGACGGCCGCAGTTCGATCACGGAGCCTAGTATTGACTAATTAGTCTCTCAACTTTAGCGCGTGCAGACTCGTGGCAGTCCTTTATGGGCCAGAGGACGACATCGATACCCGGTCGTTCGGTTCACGACTGCCGATCTGATTGGAGTGTTCAATGGCCCATCGCTATTATGATCTCCTTTCCCTCACTGTCCTCACTGCCCTTGAAGTATTCGAGGCATCGGCACGCCTTCGTTCGCTTGAGCTTGCAGCTTCCGAGTTGAACGTGACATCGGGAGAGATCAGTCGACAGATCAAAATCATTGAGGACGAGCTTGGTGTTCAGCTGTTTGTGGGGCCAGGAACCGGCGTGGTGCTTACCAGCACTGGCAAGGACCTCTATACCGAGCTGGCAAGCATTTTTTCCAAGGCATCTGATGTCGTCACGACCATAAAACGCGCCGGTCGCTCCCAGATGTCACGATTGCCTCCACCGATGCGTTCGCGTCGATCTGGCTGATACCGCGCATGCCGTGCCTTGGGGCACAGCACGATGATATTACCGTCGATGTTTCTGACATCTTTCGCTGAGAACACGTCCTTTAACACCTCGAGCTGCATACATGCGGTGAGACGTTCCGGCTTGTAACGCGGGGGCTCCCAAAATCCATGGCAAGACCATTGTGGAGCGTGCCACCTGGTTCAAGCAAAACGCTCAGAAAGTTCGCGCGACTAACGCCGCGCTGAGGTAAGCTGCGCATCCGCTATGGCTTCGGCTCGTGGCCTAACGACAGATCGGAGACCACCCACATCAAGTGAATACCGGCAACCGTCGATAACAGCCAGGTGACCATAGCGAGTCATAGTCAAAATGGCCGGCACGGGCCGTGACAAATCAATGGGCATCGAACTGTGGCCCATGGAAAGCGGTCATACACGACCACTTTAAACATGGAGACGACGAGCCAATCCCATCCTGGCGCGAGGATCAGGATGGGCAAATCGATCTTTTCAGTGGAGGCAACATTCGGCTGGAGAATGGACACCGCAAAAATGCCCTACCTCAGTTTCGATGGATTGCAAGAAGAAGATTCGCGCGCTGACTTTTGATGTGCCTCGATTCTTTGAGGCAGTCGGGCAGTCTTGAGGGCAACGTCGCTCTTCGAGGAGAGCGATCCCCTGCCGCTGATCAGCGCTGAAAGTCTTGGCCTCGGAGTGCATGGACGGAAGACATTGCGCAATGAAATTCCGGATGGCACTTTTAATATTTTGGGCATGACTGAAAAAACGATAGATCAGTTGAAGGATCTACTGAGCGGACTTGCCCGAATGGCCGAACGCAGCGGCATACTGGCATTTCTGGTTGGTAGCTGCGGCGCGACAATGAAGCTGTGAGCGCGTATTGCCTCGCCGTGGAATGCTCCCGACCGACATTGTCCGTTGCCTTATCATAATGTTCCCGACGACTGGGATCCGGATCAATTCGTAATCGGCTCAATTGCCGGCTCGAACTGCATCGCGCCGAACATCATTGCGTGCGCCTTTTCCTTTCGCCAGATCTTCAAGCGGCGCTGCAACGTGCGCAGCAACTGATCGGGATATTGCCCCGGACGCTCCGCCTGCAGACGCTCCAGCAATTCGCGGCTCGTCCGCCAGGGCTCTTCGTCAAACCAGGCTTGCAGTTCTTTGGTGACGAGGGCGAAGGGATCCGGTCGCCGACGGCCCCGTTTTTTGCTTCGGCTTGGCTTTCGCGGTTGGGCGGATTTCACCCTCCTTCCAAGCCGTCCGCAGGCCCGACGGGAACCGGTCGAGAGATGGATCGGCCGCCACAACCGATGGGGTGCCAGACCTGTCGGCGATGTCGACGAGGCGCCGCTGCGCCATCCGCATCTTGCTCAGCAACCGAACAGGGTCCAGCCGCGCATATGTTTACGCGAGTGCGGCGCGAACCGGTTCCGGCGTCCGCGGATCCGCCAGCAATCGTTGGCAGGGCGTCGCCGGGCGATGATAACGCTTGCGCACGCGGGTGCCGTCCCGCTCCTTTGCGGCCAGCTTGAAGGAGGGCTGGAAGAAGTTCACGAACAGCCGCACCGTCGCATAGAGCTGCGCGAGGGCTGCGTCAGCTTGAAGCCCTCCAGCCGACGATAGCCGACGATAGCCGACGATGCGGCGCACCACCGCACCGTTCTTCTGCTCGACAAAAGCCTGATCATTCTTGCGGTACGGCCCGCAGCGCGCCTCCCACAGCGCGATCGAGCGTTTGTACCCGCAGTCGGGCAGATCCTGCATCCGGCCACACCATGCTTTCCAGCAATCGTCGGCAATGCCTCCTCATCGCGGAATGCCACGATCATTTCTTCAACGGTCCGAATATTGGAAAGGGCCGCAAGCATTGTTTCAGGCATTTTCATCTCCTGGGACCACGCCAAAGAATCGCATTCGAATGCTTCATCTGCAAGCGAATCGCTGTCTTTGGTTGATAAAGGCCGTCGCAAGAAAGGCAGCGTGGAACGGTGGGCCGGGGAGTTTGCGGAGCCGCCCTGGCGGCGATCGCGGTATGCCGACCTATACACATCTTCATTTCGCTCTCGCTGCTAGCCGTGTTTTCGACCCGGTTTGACCGACAAGGCGGTAGAATCGATCTTGATCTGACATAAACGACCGGTTAGATGTATATAGCTTCGCGGGTACGATGGAGACCGGTAATAGCATGTCAAGCTCATTCGGCGGCCATTGCGTAGAATTTCGGAAGAGGGCCCACCTTGCCCTCCAGCGGGAGAGCGGCATGAAGACTATATGGTCAACCACAATGGCGGACTCGGAGAACTTCGCGCTCAAGTAGAGACAGGCAATGTCACCTGAGGTGTTGTAGACATGGAGATGCAGGACATTGTTCGCGCTTGCGACACCGTGATGCCATCAGCGAAGTGTCTTGGTCTGACCAAATAAACCGACGACAGAGTTCTAATCATCTGGAGACTTATACGATGCTTGATGAAGCACGATCGAGAGCGCACGCCCTGCAGGATCGTCTGCGCAGCGAGGGAATTGAACTCGCAATCTTTACCGACGAGAGTTCAATTGCTTACCTCGCCGGGTTCTGGGGTTATCTCTCCGTCGAATTCGGCCGCCCTACCTTCCTCCTCGTCCGCCCGGACGAGGAGCCTACCGTTATCACGCCGCTCATGGAGCATGAGATGGTGTCCAAGATGACGTGGGTCCAAGACGTCCGCGGCTGGGAAGATTCGGGCGCGAACCGATGGGAAAACGTCCTGCGTGTGGCTGTCGGCAAGAGGCCCGAGTCCCTTTGGGTCGAATCCAATTTCATTCCGGCGATCGTCCGGAATTTCCTTGACGAGGAATTTGAGGGTATCCCCCTGAAGAACATCTCCCGCATCCTCGGCGAGATGCGAATGATCAAATCGGCGGCGGAAATCGAGGTGATGAGACAGGCCGGCCAAATCGCAGGTGCGATGATGGCAGCTGCCCACCAGTCACTTGAAATCGGAGCGCCAGAGTATGAATCCGCTCTTGCTGTTATGGCCGCCGGCACCCGCAAGGCGGCCGGGTTCCTGACGGCTAAAGGTTGGGAGGCATTCGTCTCGCCCCTCATCCACAATCTGCAAATCATGCAATCGGGTGCCGATACGTCGATGGTGCATCGCCGTTCGAGCACCAAACTGCTGGCGAAAGGCGACCCTGTATACTTCTGCTTCTGTAACATGGCGCAGTTCAAGCAGTACAAGCTCGGTTTCGACCGAATGTTCTTCGTTAAGGAGGCGACTGATGAGGCAGTAAAAGTTCAGCAGGCAGCGATCGACGCGCAACATGCGGCGTTGCGCTCAATCCGCGCCGGTGTCACTGCGGAAAGCGTCGCGCAGGCAGCCAACGATTGCTACGCGGCGGCTGGCTACACCACTGGCTATCGCACTGGCCGTTCGATCGGGGTCGCGTATCTCGAGGCTCCCGAGCTGAAGGCGGGCGACAAAACGATTCTCAGGCCCGGCATGACCTTTGCGGTCGATGGCGGCATTAGCCTCGACGGCCGTCTCGGGGGACGCATTGGAGACTCGATCGTCATTACCGAGACCGGCTTTGAGTATCTGACCGATTATCCGCGGAAGATCCTCTACTCCTGATCCGATATGATACTGAAGCAGAATCCCGGCTGTCTTTCAGAGTTGCGCTCAAGCGAATGTGCACTTGAAATGCGGCTCGCGGACCTCGATGAGGCGCTCAGCAGCAGCGTATTTGAGACGGGAGCTGCCACATGGACATGCCCACAATCGGGGTTGTTGGAACCGGAGACTTCGCCGCGTATCTAATTGCCGCCCTGCGAAAGGGCGGCTATCGTGGCCGAATTCTCCTCTCGCCGCACAGCCGGGTTAAGGCGCAAACGCTTGCCGCCACGTATAGCTGCACCTTAGCCGCGGACAACTCGAGTATGCTCGCCGAGGCCGACTGGATCCTTCTCGCGGTGCGGCCCGAACAGCTTGCCAACGCGCTGTCGAATTTGGCTCTACGCTCAGGGCAGGTTTTAGTATCGGCCGTTGCCGGCGTCACAATTGCAGAATTGCATGCGGCAAAGGGCCACGACATACGTGGTCCGCATCATGCCATCGAGTTACATTGAAACCACCAATGAAGGCCTTATTCCTATATATCCCGCATCTCATGATGTCGAAGCGGTGCTGGCCGCGGCGGGCAAGGTCGTGACTTTCGATACGGAAGACCAGTTCGAACTTGCTATGGCCGGCGCCTGCCTCGCCGGCTGGGCGTATCGATTTATCGCTGCTCTCGAGGCCTGGTTCGTAGTGCACGGGCTTACGCCCGCTCAAGCCCGACTGTTAGTTGCGGGCAATATTGCGGGCGCTACCGGCTATGCCCTAGCGCGGCAGGATGCCTCTCTTGGGATCGTCTCTGACGGGATCGCAACGCCAGGTACCTACACAAAGGCCGGGCTCGACCATCTTCTCAAAACGAAGGCCGCTTTGCCCATCAGATTGGCGGGATGCGCACCTTCCATGCCCGATCGGAAACCTATCGCGCCGCTCAGGTCCTGCATCACCGACGCACATACCCTGCACTCGCATTCCCGTGTGTGGGGCAACGGGACGACCGCGTCGTCCGACGGACAGTTCTTCCGTGCGAGCGACCGCGCAGCAAAACGCGGCGACGTCAATCTGCACTATGGCAGCGAACCGGGATCGAAATTCTACAGCCACCTGTCGGACCAGTACGGCTACTTCAGCATCCTACCCATCAGCCCAACTGAAAGCGAAGCGGCCTATGTGCTCGACGGGCTATTCGACCAGGAAACGATCCTGGACATCCAGGAGCATTTTACCGACACCGGCGGCGCGAGTGATCACGTCTTCGGACTGTTCGCCCTTGTCGGCAAACGTTTCGCGCCTCGGCTACGCAACCTCAAAGATCGAAAGTTTCACAGAGAAGGGCGACGCCTACCCGGCGCTGACGAGCCACATAGGAGCACCGATCAACACCGCGTTGATCCTAGACCATTGGGACGACCTGCTGCATCTGGCCGCATCGATAGCGACGCGCGCCGTCGTCCCCTCGACGATCCTTGAAGAAGCTCTCTGCGTCTCCGAAGGAAAGCCAGTTGGCCAAGGCGCTGCGGGAACTCGGCCGGATCGAGCGATCTCTGTTCATGATCGAATGGTATTCCAGCCCGGCCTTGCGCCGGCGGTGCCAAGCCGGCCTCAATAAGGGCGAGGCCGCCCACAAACTGAAGCGCGCGGTGTTCTTCCACGAGCGCGGCGAAATCCGTGATCGCTCATTCGAGAGCCAGGCATTCCGCGCTTCCGGTCTCAATCTCGTCGTCAGCGCCATCGTCCATTGGAACACCGTCTATCTTGACCGCGCAGCCACACACCTGCGCATGGCGGGTCGGACGATCCCGGATGGCGTGCTCAAACACATCTCACCGCTCAGTTGGGAACACATCAACCTAACAGGCATCTACACCTGGGATTCTGAACACCAGATGCCCGAAGGCTTCAGATCGCTTCGCTTGCCAGCACCAATCCGACGGGCAGCGTGATGTTCATATTTCGTTCGGCCTTAGCGTACGATGCCTTTATCAACCAAAGACAGTGACGCCCGATTTGATGACGATACCTCCATCTGGGCTTCGTCGCATCTGACGTCCAATCGCTGCGCAAAAGACGTTCGGCAACTGTAGCGCCGGCGGCACGCGCGACCACAGGGTTCGCACGCTCTCCCGGCCATGCCGGGTTTTGCGAATGACGTTTCCTGTGACGACGCGCTGCGACCATCGGAAGCCGATCTCGTGGAAATACAGGTCGGCATGCTGCGGGCTGATATGATGAAAGACGCCGGCGATGGTACGGCGGACGCGGGAGTTGAAGCCCTCAACCGAATTGACGTGGACGGCGTCGCGAACATACTCACCACTGGAATGCTTCACGGTCTCGTGCTTGGCAAAGCTCTCACCAATGGCCATGAATGCTTTCCACTCGTCGCTCATCAAATGAGCGCCCGATTCGATCTGCGCTTCAATGACGCGTTCGCTTGCTCGCGCTGAGAGACCGGTCACGACCGCGGCACGCGCGTCACCGGCCAGAGTGCCAGGCATGACGTCAGTCGGCCGCCGAACCATTGCCATAACTGGCGTTTTGTCCGTATTCGCCTGACCTTTCCGGCCGCGGCCCGGAGGTGGGTCGTCGTGATTCTTTCTGGGCCTTCCGCCGAGATGGAAATGATCGATCTCCACCGTGCCGGCTAGCATGTTCTCCCGCGCCACCATGAGACGCAGTGCATGTCCAATCCGCCAGGCTGTTGGCTGGCTCACCCCGAGCGCCTCGGCCAGGCGCACCGACGACAAGCCCTTGTCGGATTGCAGTAACAGCCACATGGCCTTCAGCCAAACACGCAAGGGAAGCTCGTGGAGTGCAAAGGCGTGTGTGTCGTCACTGTGAACTGGAACCGGCAATCGCCGCTGGAGCATTGATAGAGACCCGGCCGGGCGCGCCGCTTGCCGGTATCGCGGCCGGCTATCGCAATCGAGCGTTTGTATCCGCAGGCGGGGCAGATCCGGCCATCCGGCCACACCATGCTTTCCAGCAACCGACGGCAATGCTGTTCATCACGGAAGGCCGCGATCATTTCTTCAACAGTCCGAATGCTGGAAAGGGCTGCAAACATTTCAGGCATTCTCACCTCCTTCAGGTCAGCCCGAAGAATCGCATGAAAGGCCATAGGCTACAAGGACATTGCGGTCTTTGGTTGATAAAGGCCGCGTACGATTTTGAGCAGCTCTTGTTCTGACCCCGAATATGCAGCGCCAAACATGTGCTCTTCGAGCTCGCTTTCACGCCACGCCTGGTCAAAAATCGCAGCGGCTTCGGCGCGATCATATTCGACGCCTTCGCCGAGTTGGCGAACGAACACGAATGTCGTTGATCGGAATTGGCACCGATACGGAAAAGCCCTTCATCCCCTTTCGCATGATCTCGACATGCGGGCTTATGTGCCCGTTTGTGCTGACGCAGCCCAAATTCCCGTCACGAGGTCCCGCATCAGCAGTGCTTCAGCCCAACGGTCCGTCGAGTCATTGGCAGCACTCGTTGTGATTGCGTAAGGGCGCGGCCCAAGCTCACAAGTAAAGCTTAATTGGGCGTCAAAACCCGCGCGGCGGCGCCAACTTTCGAACCCATAGCGCCACCAGCCAGCGAATAAATTCACCCACACCTGATGATGGGGAAATGAGATCTCGATCTGGACCTGTTCGCGCGATGCAACGCGACCGTGAAATGCCCAGGATGAATCTAAAATTCTTTCGATGAGCAGATGGTTTTCGTCGCTCACTGGCCAAGCAAATTCGCGACCTACAAGAAAATGCGACAAGTCCGCAAGCAGCGGCATGGTTGGCACGGCTTCCAGCAGATCGAGTGTGAAGAAGAGGTCCGTCGTGAGCCGATTGCGGTGCGTCTCAAAATAAAGCGGGAGGCCAGCGCCGTCGCCGATCTTCATCCACCGCTCAATAAGTTCGATCCCGTCGTTCAGTCGACGCAGTCTTACGTCGGGTTGCACATTGAAATGCAGAGCACCAAGCTCACCAGCAAAATCGATTTGCCGCCGCAAATCATCATCGCTCGCAGGGAGCCCGCACGCTTCGACAAGCAGGTCGGTTCCGCCGAGGGCCTGTTTGATCGCCTGAGTCTGCTCCCTACTGCTGACGAAAATGCTTACGCCATCAAAGGACGCTTCTGCAATCATTCGGAGGTTTTCGTCTAGAGTTCGCTCGAACCCATCGGGTTCGCGTCGTTCCATTGCCCAGATGGATTGAAGTACCTTGAGTTGCTGCATCGCACTTTCCTCAGTAAACGACGACGCTCCTGATCGACTTGCCCTCATGCATGAGGTCAAAACCCTTGTTGATGTCTTCCAGCTTCAGCGTGTGGGTGATCATCGGGTCGATCTGGATCTTGCCGTCCATGTACCAGTCGACGATTTTCGGCACATCGGTGCGGCCGCGCGCGCCGCCGAAGGCGGTGCCCATCCAGCTGCGCCCGGTGACCAGCTGGAACGGCCGCGTCGAGATCTCCTGGCCGGCGCCGGCGACGCCGATGACCACCGACTTGCCCCAGCCGCGATGCGAGGCCTCCAGCGCCTGGCGCATCACCTTGGTGTTGCCGGTGCAGTCGAAGGTGTAGTCGGCGCCGCCGATCTGGTCGGCGCCGCGCTTGGTCATGCTGACCAGATGAGGAACGACATCGCCGTCGATCTCCTTCGGATTGACGAAATGCGTCATACCGAATTTCTCGCCCCACGGCTTCTTGTCGTTGTTCAAGTCGACGCCGATGATCATGTCGGCGCCAGCGAGCTTCAGGCCCTGGATGACGTTGAGGCCGATGCCGCCGAGGCCGAAGACGACGGCCGTCGCCCCTTGCTCGACCTTGGCGGTGTTGATCACCGCGCCGATGCCGGTGGTGACGCCGCAGCCGATGTAGCAGATCTTGTCGAAGGGAGCGTCGGGGTTGACCTTGGCCAGAGCGATCTCGGGCAGCACGGTGAAGTTGGAGAAGGTCGAGCAGCCCATATAGTGAAAGAGCTTGTCCTTGCCGATCGAGAAGCGCGACGAGCCGTCGGGCATCAACCCTTTGCCCTGCGTGGCGCGGATGGCGGTGCACAGGTTGGTCTTGCGCGACAGGCAGGACGGGCACTGCCGGCATTCCGGCGTATAGAGCGGAATGACATGGTCGCCCTTCTTGACGCTTGTGACGCCCTTGCCGACATCGACGACGATGCCGGCGCCTTCATGGCCGAGAATCGCCGGGAAGAGACCCTCGGGATCGGCGCCCGACAGCGTGAACTCATCGGTGTGGCAGATGCCGGTCGCCTTGATCTCGACCAGCACTTCGCCATCGCGCGGACCGTCGAGTTGCACGGTCATGATTTCGAGAGGCTTTCCAGCCTGAACAGCAACAGCGGCGCGTACGTCCATATACAAATTCCCCCTGGTATGGTGCTTGCGAGAAAAATTCAGCCGTAGCCGTTGTGCGTTCTGCCCGCCTACAGTGGGCAGATGGCTGGCATCAGAAGTCGGGCAGAAGCGGTGCTAAGCTTGCTGCTTTGATGAGATCCGCTTCCAAGAAAACTTTATGTAGTTTCGTTTGATGTAACCGATCGCCTCGATGTCATTCTCTCGCATTGCTGTGAGCAGGTCAGTTATCTCCAGCTGTAGCAATCGAACCGCATCTGGCCAGATGTCCCGGGACATTTCGTACCATGCCCGGGCCGCCCTAAAGTAAAGATTATGCCACACGTCAAGGAAGACTCTATTCAGCAAGAGATCGCTAATCGCGAAGTGGAGAATGTGGTTGATTTGCCAATGCTCACCGACCTCGAATTTCTCTGCTAAATTGTTCGACCGGTTAAGCAAAGTCTCTAACACAGCCACATCCGCTCTCGTCGCATCACGTGCTCCAATTCGCCCAAAAAGCTGCGCCATTTCGATCCTAAGGTTAAACACCTCACGCAATTGAACGGGGTCAAAAGGTGTCACGAAAGTACCGATGCCGTTTCTCACCTCCACGAGTCCTTCAATCGACAGGCGCTGGAAAGCTTCACGCACTGGTGTCCGACTGACGTGGAATTCAACGGCGATATCATTCTCGCGAAGCATTGCTCCTGGAGCGTACTCTAAAAGGCAAATACGATCTCTCAACAGGTCGTGGATCTCGATCGCACCTACCTTCTTTGATTCCTCTTCTCCGCTCATTCTCAGCAACTCCAATTGTCACTTGCTCCGCTTTTCCGAACATGTCGGTATCAGATCAACTTGCTAGGTCATTGCTTTAGGGCGGCGGCCGCCTTCTATGCTAACTCGCTAAAGATTTGATGGCGATTGCCGGATTTGCAAGCGCGTCGGCATCTGGGCGAATACGCCGCCCAATCATCGTCTCGGCGATGCGTATATCCTTACTTATGGTGGCAAGACTGCCAAATCCGCAGGCCGCCACTAACCGTCCGTCCGGGGCCAAGTAAAAGCAGATCTGCCCCTTGTCGCCAAGATCCCTGTTAATAGCGGCATCAGAATTACTATAAATTCCAGCAATCTGGAGCGTCTCGTCGTACTGGTCTGACCAGAACCACGGGACACTCTCATACGCCGAGCCCGACCCCAACATGTTGGCCGCTGCCATCGCGCCTTGTTGCCATGCATTCCGCCACACCTCTAGCCGCACTCGTTCGCCGTAAAGACGATGCGGGAAAGAACAACAGTCGCCGGCCGTAAAAATGTCAGGATCGGAGGTAGCAAGAGTGTCGCTCGCCGCAATCCCTTTTTCGATCGCCAGCCCGGCTGCCTGTGCAAGTTCTACGTTTGGGACCGCACCGACTCCGACCAGCACTAGATCGGCAGGGAATGAGCGACCGTCGGCCAATGATACCAGAGATTGCTCTTCGACGGCCTCGATACCAGCAACCGTAGCATCCAGTTCAATGCGTACGCCGGCGTCCAGGTGCTTTGCTTTAATCCGCTCAGCGATGCTGGCGGGAACCGCTCTCATGAGCAGTCGTGGGCCGGCCTCAAGCACCGTCACAGAGGCGCCCCTGGATACTGCACTTGCAGCAACTTCAAGCCCGATGAAACCGCCACCGATCACTACGACACCACATCCTGGCCTGAGGGTCTGTCGAATAGCTACAGCGTCGGCGTAGGTGCGAAGTGTAACCATGCGACATTCTGGGTCGACTGGAACACCTAGCGTTCGCGGGCGGGCGCCGGTTGCCAAGAGCAAACGCTCGTAAGCTAAGAGTTCGCCTCCTTGAAGCGACACGGTATTTGTCGCCCGATCGATCGATAGAACGTTGACCCCTGCAAGGTATTCGATTGCCAATTCTCTCAACCGCTGGGCAGTGATAAGGAACTTCGGTCCGCTATCTTCGCCCTCGGTCAAAAGGCCTTTTGATAGTGGCGGCCGTTCATATGGTAGCGTAGCTTCACTGCCGATCAGAATGACGCGCCCGGGCCACTTTCCCTGCCTTAAGGCAACAGCCGCAGCCGTTCCGGCCTCGCCCGCACCGACAATTATCATGGCACGTTCTTGTTTCATGCTGGCAGTCCAACAATGTTACCGCACCGGATGGCCAATCGTTGCTCAACAATCTCCGGTCCCACAGCTTGCTCTTCATAATTTTTTTGGTCCCACGATTTAACAGGATACCTTATTTCGCTCGCAAAGCGTGCCGTTGCGGCCAGGTATCCATGCGACATCTTACTTCTCCCCGTAAGGTCCATTCAGATCTTGATGAACACAACATTGGAATCCACCTTGATCTCGTACCGTCGTAGATCGACACAAGCGGGCAAAGCCCGGGCCTCGCCAGTTCGGTAGTCGAACGTCCCAAAATGCTTGGGACATTCGATGATGTTACCGTCGACTATGCCGTCTGCGAGATGAACTTTTTCATGGCTACAATGCCCGTCAATCGCGAAGAAGGTACCCTCTAGCGACCGGATGATCGCAAACGAGCGCCCTCCATGGTCGAACCGCATTGCTTCCTCGGGCGCTAACGCGTCCGAGGTGCACACCTCGACCCACTCTCCTATTTTTGTCATGTTCTTTCCTCTCGAATCTAGTTGGCAATGCAAACACGGCTACCGATGATGTGGAATCGCCGGGCCAACTAGCAGCAGAACAGCGCTAATCGGTGCATCCAAATTTGGAGAAGTGCAGGCTGGGAGAACCTATACCTTGGACCCGCTACGGTGGAAGTTCTTGGCTTTCGTTCGTTTGTACATCGCCTCGTCGGCCTCCTGTGAGCCATCGTGCGCGGTACCGAACCACTCATCGAAGGGAATTAACGTGTCGCCGTAGTTTACCTCAAAATACCTGTGATGCAGGTAGTGGTAGTAACCATCGGAATCGAGATGCTTACCGCCTTCGGAAACGATCTTGTCGAAGCCCAGATGGCCCAACGCCGGGATTAGCGCCTGGATCATGAGGCAGAACATCACGTTCATCGGATGAGAGGGCACGAGGAAAAAGAACAGCACTCCCGAGAAATAGAGGACGTGCTCAAACGTATGCATCGACAAGCCCGACCATGGCCCTGGATTAACGTTATTGTGATGCACCTTGTGGATGATGTGGTAGAGAGGCCCAACGTGGATCAAACGGTGGACCATGTAAAACTGCAGCTTCAACCAAGCCGGTGTTATAAAGAGTAGACCGACAAAGTAGCTTGAGTGCTGCGTTATATCCATTTGCATGGTGTAACCATTCGAATACATCCACCACGCGAGCACCTCGTACGCCGTCCAGACAGGCACACCACTACACATGGTCCAAAAGACATTTTCGGCGGTCTGGCTCCGGAACAGAAATACGGAATTGTCGGTGTCGGGCCACTTCGAATTGTATTTGAAGTTTGTGTCCTGGCGACGCTGGATGTAGAGCAGCATGTGCAGTCCACCATATACAAGCAAGGCTAGCGCGGCGTTGCGCAGGAGAATGGCCCCCACCCAGCCGATGCTGAACTCTCCCATCGTATCCGTTGTCGGCGTTAGATAAACCCACGCGACAACGGAGATGCCGATCAGGAGCGCGTTCCAGGGCCAAAGATATCCAGGAAACCCGAACATCCATACGAGAAACTTTCTCGGTTGGGCCGGCCATACGAACAAGGGCTCGCGCGCGGGTCGCTTATGAGGTGACCACTGCCCGCGCTTGTCACGACTTCCATACAGCTTGTCGTCCATTCGGTTCTCCGTTGGCGAGCTCTGCGCCGCTTAATTCGAAGATAGTGATGTATACAGCTGTACAACGCGTTCTGCGTGATGTCAAGGTTTTTTCCCATATTAACAGGGTTTTCCGCGTAGTTTGCCGACGTCCTAGTCGTCAGCTGTGTATAGCTTGGGCGCGAGGCCTGGTGCTGAGGGCAGGGGTTCCCAGTGGCCGCTGCGCAGCCCGCATAATCCCTGAGCGCAGGATGGCGCGTGTAGTGCCTTACGGTAGCGCCTTGGGGCCGCGGTACCGGACAAACCAATTGGACTGGTGCTGCAAGGCGGTTACGCCGGCGCAACTTGAGTATCCGCGAACCGGGATGGAGAGGATCCGGAATCCTCGTCCCGAGCGATCTGACTATCAGCTTAAATGTGCGGTTCTCAAATCTCTGGTAGGTTGCCTGAGCCAGCCCAATCTACGAAAATCCTCGTCGGGGAACTGGCTTTCGTTGGAAAATTACCTCAGCTCCGCCAGGCCTGCTTCGTTCGGCAGGAATGCACTGCAGAAACCGCGGGAGACCGGCTCCATTCTTGTGTCTCCGCTGTCGATCACGTGACTAGAGCACGTCCTGTGATCGATGAATCGATTGTGATGTGACGGCTGCGTTTTGTGCTGATTCAACATCCACCTCGATGGAGGTGGACGATGGGAAGAGCAT
>NZ_JAMYUV010000069.1:0-21064 GCF_040323405.1 Mesorhizobium sp. M0048
ACATGTCGATTGCCCAGGCGCCGTCGTTCGGATCGATACTGAACGGCGGTGCGCTTTCGTTTGGTGGCCTGTCGCCCGAAATACAGAAAATCGCCGGCGCCGTCATCAACGGGCTGCAGCTGGTGAAGCAGCTCCAGCAGATTGCCGGCAAGGAGACGAGCGCCGTCAACACGGCCTATGGAGGCAGCGTCAACGTGGCCTCGCTGCTAAGCGCGTTGACCTCCCAGGCTTCGCAGGGCGTCACCCAACGCCAACAGTCTCTGCAGTCCGCGAGTGGCCAAATCGGGCAGTCGCAGGACGTCAAGGGATCGGTGGACCAGAACACACGAATGCAGCTGGAAAACGCGCGCGCGGTCAACGAATTGATCGGCGTCCAGAACGGTGCGGTCGCGGCCCTGAATGAGAAGCTGAAGGGAGATCTTCTTCGCCAAAGCCAGGTGCAGAAGATGATGACACCGCGCAACGTCAATCCGTTCGCGGACTTTGGCAAGAGCGGAGGCTAGCACTTGTCGAGGCGGGTGTTCCGCATATGCTTTGTGATTGGGCTCAGCGCCGTGCTTTTCGGATGCGCAAATCGCGAGCTGAAAGCGCCGTGCGGGCCTTTGGCGTATGCCCGTGCCGACGAATGCGGCGCGCTGAAGCCGGTCAATTCAACGCCGTTCGCCAGCATCATTGACGAGGATCCATGAACGGTCTTGCCGAAAGCATTCTCGGTGGCATTGACAACATCGGCGAGGACTTCGTCCGCACCGTCTATATGCAGTTAGGCAATGCGATGGGCAACGTCTTCACCCTCATGCTGACCCTCTATATCGTGTGGTGGGGCTATTCGATCCTGAGCGGGCGAGAGTCAATTTCGCCAATCGAAGCGGCTTATCGCCTCGGCCGCGCCGTCATCATCTATCTGCTGCTGACCGGATGGGGGACATTTTCGGCAACGATTTACCAGCTTGTTCAAAGCATTCCGGATGAGGTCGGTAAGGTGATCGTTGGCGCCGTGTCGCGAGCCACCGGCAACCAGCTCAGCGATCAGGCGGCAATCCCAGCGCTGATCGACAATCTCTACAAAGGGGCGCAGGACGTCGCCAATCAGGTCTACAGCGGATCCTTCTATGACATTTTTGGCGCGCTCTTGTCGTTGCTGGTTCTGCTGTCTGCCATCATCTTCGCAGCGCTTGCCATTGCCGCGATCATCGCCGCCAAGGTGATGTTGTTCATCACGCTCGCTCTGGCGCCGATATGGATCATTCTTTGGCTTTACCGCTGGTCCTCGCGCATGAGCGAAGGCTTCCTTTCGCTGACCACCTTTCTGATGATCCAGCAAGTCCTGATCTACGGATTTCTCGGCTTCTACTTTTCGCTCGTCAATGCGGCGCTGAACACCGCCACGTCCGGTGGAGCGACCATGGACAGCAAGATGTCGCTGGTGCTGCCGCTGGTGCTGGTGACGATCATCGGGATCTACGTTCTCATGCAGATACCCTCGATTGCTTCGATCCTGAACGGCGGCGGGTATCTCAGCACCGTGGGAGCTCGCTACTCCTATGGGACCTTCGGCAGGAATGCCGTGCGCTACGCCGGTGCACGATGGGCCGCCGGCCGCGCCGCTCGGGGCGCCCGGCAGCTCGCGGCAAACAGTTTTCGATCGTCCCGAGCAGCCGGGGCGGATGCCGCAACCCGGAGCGCCATCCAGCAAGGTGCCCGCGATAACTCCAGGCCACTGGCCTAACGAGAACACAACGATCACCGATCGCGGCTCTGGATCAGAATGCGTCGCGCAAACGAGGCAGGAGTAAAGTGTCAACTCCACTGGAAACGGTTACTGAAAGCGGCGAGCTCGTCGACAAGCGCTATTACAGGGCGGGCGCGACCTGGGAAGACGACACGCACAGGTCAATGCGCCGATCGCGTACATTGGCCTGGATCGTCAGCGGCGTTTCCGGACTGGTCGCGGTGCTGTCGCTGCTCGCGCTCGTGCTGATCCTGCCGCTTCGGCAGTTCGAACCGTACGTTGTCGAGGTCGACAAATCGACGGGCTACCTCGAGATCATGCGCGCGCTGAAGCCTGGAGATTTGTCCCAGAACGAAGCCGTCACGGCGGCGAACCTTGTGCGCTACATCAGGGCCCGCGAAACCTACGATTCCCGTGAACTGAAACAGAATTACGACCTGGCGCAGCTCTACTCCACCGACGCCGCGTCCAAGGATTTGACGTGGCTTTATACGCCTGCAAACCCACAATCGCTGGACAAGATTTTTGGCCGCAATGTCACCATTTCCGTCGAGATCAAGTCGGTTTCCCTGCTCAATCGCAACACGGCCTCGGTGCGCTTTGCCACGACGACCCGGCGGGACAATTCGTCCACCGCCGACAATTGGGTAGCGGTGATAAAATTCCGCTACACCTCGACGCCGCTCAAGAACGAATGGCGTTTCGACAACCCGTTGGGATTTCAGGTTACGGATTACCGCCGCGACCAGGAATCGGCACCGGCCGCGGGGAGCCTGCAATGAGATGGCGCGTGAGCCTCGCCTTGTCGGCCGCCCTTCTGCTCGGCACGATGCACGGCGCGGCCGCACGCGACGGCCGCATCCGATATGTCACCTTCAACAACGACGACGTGACGTCGGTGCGCGCCGCTCTTGGGATTTCCACGATGGTCGAGCTCAGCCCGACCGAAGTCATCGAAACCGTGTCGGCTGGCGACACGAAAGGCTGGTCGATCATCCCCAAACGCGGATCGCGATTTCTGTTCGTCAAGCCGCTGGAGCGCGATGCGTGGACCAACGTCAACGTGGTCACCAACCGGCGCGTCTATTCCTTGCTGTTGCAGGCGACTGACAATAGCCGTGACCGGGCATCCTTCCAGGTCCGGTTCAAATACCCGGACGAGGATATCAACGCGCGGCTGCTCTCACAGGCCAAGGAGAGCGCCGCCGATCCGGATTTGAAGGACCTGAACTATGCCGACCTCAACTACGACTACGCCTACAAGGGCGACGACAGCCTGAAGCCGCGCACCGTATTCGACGACGGCACCAAGGTGTTTCTGGAGTTCAAGGGCGACATTCCGGCGATCTTCGTTGTCGACGACAAGCGTCAGGAGTCGCTGGTCAACGTTCGCACGCAGGGCAAATACACCGTCATCGACAAGGTCGCACGGCAATTCACCTTGCGGGCCGATGGCAAGACGCTCTGCCTCTACAACCGGGCGCGACCCAACGCAATCGATCCGGTCGAGCAGGTCTACGGTCCAACGAAACTGACAGGTGGTTCCACCCTGTTCGGATCCAGCGGAGCGCGGTGATGACGCAGATCGATTATAACCAACTAGACGGCAGCCCGACGGTCTCGCGCCGTGGTGCGGGCGTCGGTACCAGGATCGCGCTGGTCGGCCTCGGCGTGGTGCTGGTTGGCGCGCTGATATGGCTGAACTGGCCCCGCGAGCCTGTGTCGCGCGACGTTCCCAGCGATGGCGAGGAAAACTTCAACCCGCCCGAGTTCCGCCCGCCGGCGTTGAACGAACCGCCGCAACCTGCCGACGGCACGATCGACCAGATCGTGGTGCCGCCACCGGCCGCCGACCAGGGTGGCACGCAACAGGCTGACAATGTCGATCAGACGGTGCAGGAGGGCCCGGACCTTGACGCGCAGCGGCGCGCGCTGGAGGCACAAATGGTTGCCGAGGAGGCCGAGGCGGAAGAAGCCCGTCGCAAGGCCGCGGCTGAGGACGAGGCTCGCCGCAAGGCTGAAGCCGCCGAGCGCGAAAAAGCGGTGTGGGAACGCCTGCGGTCGAACCAGATGGTGACGAATGATCAAACCGGCTCGACAGATGCCGGCGCCCAGGCGGCGCAGATCGAAATCGCGCCCGACGGTCAGATCGTCCCGGTCCCCGGCGCGGACAGTGATCCTAACAAGGCATTCCTGGCGCAGTCGGAGGCAAGTTCTTCCGGCATTGTAAAAGCCAGGGCCTTCCGGCGTACCGACGCGTTTCGGCTATTTGGAAACCGCTGTTAACACCGACCTTCCCGGCGCCGTGCGCGCAGTCGTGCGTGAGGATGTCTTCTCGCTCGACGGCAGGCGGATCCTCATTCCGAAGGGCTCGCGCCTGACCGGGGAATACCGCTCGGGGCTTGCGCGCGGTCAAAAGCGTGTTTTCATCGTCTGGAGCAGGGTCATTCGCTCGGACGGCATTTCCGTCGATATCAAGTCGCCTGGGGCCGACGCGCTCGGCCGCGGCGGCATGGGCGGCCGTGTCGATACGCACTGGGTTGAACGCTACGGAAACGCCATCATGCTTTCCGTCGTTGGCGGTGTCTCTGAATATCTATCCTCGCTTGGCGATAGCAGCCAGAATGGACAACAGCGCCAGGTGTCGACGGTCGATCCCGTGACCGGTGAGACCACGACCGTAACTTATGGCGGCAATGGCTCGCAGCGGGACGCCCGTAGCATCGCCTTCGACAAATCATCGACCGCCCTGCAGCAACTCGCGCAAGAGGCGTTTCGCGACACGCAGAACATTGGCCCGACAGTCTACGTTGACCAGGGCACATCGATTGTCGTGCTGGTGCGGCGAGACCTCGATTTTTCGGACTTATACGCCGACCCCGTTCAGGAAGAAGTGGCGCGCCTCAAGGCAGGTGGGCGGCCGAGGACAGCAATCGATCCGACGCCTCTTTACGCGACTCCAAAGGATCATTTCTATTCCGGCTATGGGAGCCCGGTGAAATGAATGCCGTGCATCCTCTCCCCGACCCTTGGGCAAGAGCCCCGGTCCTGCGCGCTCATCTGGAACCGATATGGCCCTATCTGAACGAAGATGCGGTTTCCGAGATTGCAATCAACAGACCGGGTGAATTGTTCATCGAACGCCTCGGCGCGAAGGAAATGGAGCACGTCGTCAAGCGCGAGGTCACGTCCGGCTGGATTAGGCATATCTCGACCGGCGTTGCCTCGGCGACAAATCAGGTCATCAACGAAGAAAAACCGATCCTGTCGGCGGCTCTACCTTCGGGTGAGCGCATCCAATGCATCTTGCCGCCGGCGGCTCCCGAAGGCGGGGCGATTTCGATCCGCAAGCAGGTCATCATGGATATGAGCCTCGATGCCTACAACGATCTCGGCGCATTCGAAAACACGGCAATGGGCAGCGGCCTGGCGCTTTCAACCGAAGAAAAGCGACTTGTCGAGATGCTGCACGACACGTCGCCGATGGACTTCCTGCAATATGCGGTGCGCAACCGTGTCTCCATCGTCGTTTCAGGCGGTACGTCGACCGGCAAGACGACGTTCTTGAATGCACTCCTGAAGGAGATCCCGGCCCATGAACGGATCATCACGATCGAAGACACCCGTGAACTGCGGCTGCCGGCCCCCAACAACGTCACCCTGATAGCCTCAAAGGGCGACCAGGGGCTTGCCAAGGTCTCAGCGCAACAGCTGCTCGAGGCCTCGCTTCGCATGCGGCCCGACCGTCTGCTGTTGGGCGAGTTGCGCGGCGCTGAAACCTTCGCGTTCCTCCAGGCGATCAACACCGGCCACCCGGGTTCGCTTACGACCGTTCATGCCAATTCCGCCCGGTCCGCCTACGAGCGCCTGGCGCTGATGGTCATGCAGGGCAGCTCGGGCCTCTCACGAAGCGAAATTCTCGACTATCTGCGCGAGGTCATTCCGGTGGTCGTCCAGATGGTCCGCACCGAAGGCGGACAGCGCGGCGTCAGCGAGATCAAGTTCACCAAGGCGGAGACGATCTAGCGAGCCCACCCATGCAGAAAATCGCAACAGCAATTTTCATGATACTCATGGCGATGGCCTTGGGCGCCCTGGCCTTCACGGTCGCCTATGCCGCGACGGATTGGTACCGGACCGGCTCCCACTTTCTGTTCGACCAGTTGAACGCCAATCCTCTGCCGGTCGTTCGTCTGGCGTGGGCGGACACGATGTCGGGGAATTTTAGCAGGATACAATACGCCGTTGCGGCAGGAGCATTAGGGTTTCTCTTGCCACTGGTCAGCTTGTTTCTCATGCGTCCGAGAAAGCGCAATGACTCTCGCTTCATGACTATGAGCGACGTATCGAAAACCGGGCTGACGAAAGTGGGCGGCGTCTTCGTCGGTCGAGCCGGCGGCAGGCTTGCCGAAATTCTTTCACCCGGCCGCGATCAGCGCTCCGGCAAGATTCGCTTGACGCAGCGCAAGCTGATCGGCGGCAAGAAATTGTGGATTGATGGCGATGATGTTGGCGGCTTCGTCATAGGGCCGCCGCGGTCCGGTAAAGGTACGTCTCTCATCATCCCGAACGCCTTGACCTGGCCGCATTCGCTCGTCGTTCTCGACCTACGGGGTGAGACCTATGCGGCGACTGCTGGTTACCGTTCGACCATGAGCCGCGTGGTGCGTTTCGCGCCGGCTGATCCGGACGGCAATACCGCATGCTACAATCCGATGGACTTCATCTCGCTGGACTCGGCACAGCGCGACATCGACCTTCGCAACATCGCTGCGGCGCTGTTTCCGCGCCCCCCCTCGAACGCGGATCCCTATTGGGTCAACGATGCCCGCCTCCTCTTTACGGGCATCGCATCCTTCGTCATGGAATCGCCTGCGATCCCGAACGAGACGAAGACCTTCTCCACAATCCTCGAGATCATGAACGGTGCTGAGCAGCCGCTCCTGGAATTCATCGGCTCGCTGCGCGAGGAACGCCGCCGCGAATGTTCGCATTTCACGCTGCAAACCCTGTTGCCATATTTTGAGATGTCTGAGCGGCAGTTTTCCGGAATCTACGCCGGCGTCCGGACCGGCATGGCCCCCTTCCTCAACGAGCGCCTGATGCGAGCTACGTCGCGCAGCACGTTCGATATTCGCATGCTCAAGCGTGACCGGATTTCTCTCTATCTCGACGTGCGGCGCGAGCAGATTACGTCGCTTGGACCGTTGTTCAACGTCCTGATTACGCAGATGATGAACTTCATGTCGGAAACCATGCCACGTCCGGAAGAGCATCCGGTGCTTGTGCTGCTCGACGAGTTCCAGAACCTCGGCAAGCTCGAGAACGTGACCGAAATGGCCAGTGTGCTAGGCGGTAACAGTGTTTCCATGTGGTTTTTCGTGCAGTCGCTGAAGGCTGTAGACGAGATCTATCGCCAGGAAGGGCGCAAGACGCTTATCAACGCGGCTCGCGTGCAGATCTTTTTCGGCGCGCAGGACGCTGACGATCTGCGCTACGTTTCCGAGCAGCTCGGCGAAACGTCGGACGTGCAAAAGGACGTGACGCGCACCAAGGCAACGTTGTTCGACACCTACTACACGCGCTCGGAGCACCGCAAGCAAGTGCGGCGGCCCCTCATGAGGCCGGATGAAATCCGTACGCTCGATAAGAACAAGGTCATCATATTGCCCCGTGGCGAACTGCCAATCCTTGGAACGCGCAATTTCTATTTCGCCGACGGCCAGCTCGCCAAACGCGCGTTCATGCCCCTGCCCGCCTCTACCGACTCTTCGCGCACGAAAAGCCCTGCGTTGGACCTCTCTGCGGCGGTTCCATCTCCTGCGCTCCCGACGATTGTGCCGACAGCACCCGCGTACCGCTCCGGCCTCTTGCAGACCCGCGTACGGCGCGGCGCGACATTCGCAGCAAAAGCCGGCCGTATGGCTCCGCCGCGCGGCCGGCGCACAATCGTAAAGGAACGGCCGAAAGCCGACGCTGCAGTCGCGCCAGTCTATCCCGCCATAGATTTTTCCGCGTTGGCGGCCAAAGCGGTAACAACACGCATAGCGCCCGAAAAAGAATCGGCGGTTGCGGCTATCCTAAACAGGGTGCGATCTCTCCGAGCTCACGCATCCGACACCGAGGCTTTCGATCGAAATTTGAGCGTCGTCGAAGATACTTTGCCTGATGTAGTCGATGGGTAGGCTAGCATTCCGATGCGGCGGAGAGGTCATTGTCTATCGTGCCTTTGTCGCACGAAATCGTCGACGACACATGCCTCAACAGGTGTCTCAAGAATCCGCGTCGAACTCAATCGCGAATCCTGCGTCGATGGCACTTCGCGCAATGAGATCGCCAAGTTCCCAATCCGTGAGTTCGCAAAGCGGAAATGTTCCCCTTACGGCGTGGCTAACCTCGGATATCGAAATGCACGGCCTGACGACACCGTCGATAAGGTAGCGGACAATCGCCTGGCGAACGTCCGACAAGGTAGGCCTCTGCGCGAGCGCAGGCATCTATGGCCTACGAATGGAGCCGTGGCTCTACGCCATCGGCTGTTTTTGCATCGAAAGCGACGGGCACACCGTGAATGATGGATGCCGCTGCCAGCAACTCCTCCAACTCGTGGTCGGTAGCCTTGCATGCGGGCATGAGAGTTCTAATAGCGCGGATCGACTGTGCGATGGACAGGAACTGGGCCTTGCCTCTGGAACGGACATAGGCCTCTGCCGCCTTTTCAACCGTGACTGTGTGAAAAGTGCTGGTCATCGAGAATGCCTCCCTAGAACCCTCAACACGATTTACGGCACGAATTCGGTAGCCTGCAAGGGTTTGTCCGATTCAGGACAATTAGGTGGAGGCTAGGCCGAAGTGACTTTGCTCCTCCTCTCCGTAAGCACCATGTGTGAGTTGGATCATTCCAACGCGGTCGACAATCGTGATCTCGCCGCGCCTGGCGTGAACCAGCCCCCGATATTCAAGCATTTGGAGGGCAGTGGTGACACCGGGTCGCCGGGCGCCAAGCATGGTCGCCAGAAATTCATGCGTCAGGTAGATCTTGCTTCCTTCGACGCGGTCTTGGACCATCAGCAACCAGCGGGCCAACCGCTCCTCGATTTTCGAATGGCCGTTGACGAGTGCGGTCCGGGAGGACTGGATAAGGAACGCGTGGGCATAGCGCAGCAGTGACTCGCGAAGGGATTGGCTCGCCGCAATCGCAGAGCGAAGGGCTTCAACCGGGAGGATCCAGCCATTACCGGCGACCTGGATATAGGTTTCGTTGGGAGACCTGTCCTGGCCGAGGATAACGGCCACTCCGGTCATGCCGTCATGGCCGACGATGCCGACTTCACTTTGCCGCCCACCGGTCATGGTGGCGACTACCGACGCGATGCCCATCTCTGGAAAATACACACGCTCGATCGGCTGATATGAGACTTCAAGCTGGGCTTTGATACCGAGTTCGACGTGATGCATTGACGGCTGCAGTAGCTCGAAATCCTCCGGGGAGAGGGTTTTCAATACATGGTTGCGAAGAAGGGATTGGGGCATGGCTCTCTCCCATACGGGCAAGAGCACGTACCTCTTACTGTCGGCTGCGTCCGAAGGATCTGGCGACCGATGCGACAGCATAGGCTTCAAATGCGTGACTGGCAAAGAATCCGCCGCTGGCGAAAAGCTGGGGAAAGTCGGCTCCCTCGGTGGAGGCCCAACCGGGGTTTTAAGGCCGATGGCAGAAAGCGGATACGCTGCGGCGGCATTCGAGGGCACGTTCCTGCTCTTAATTATTGCCAGTGAGCTGTGTGCGCAGATTGGGAAGGTGGAAGGTCCGGAGGCAGGAAGCACGGCCTCAGGCCGATGCGCTCAAGCGGGTCGGCAAAATGATCGCGAAAAGCTCGATACGGTCTGCAGTGAAACTAAAGAAGTAGTCGCGCGTTGGACGCAGATAACGCTGTTTCGTCTTGAGTGTGGTTTAGGTCAGAAGGGTCAAGCCAACGTCGCGTAGGGCAATCAATGGATCAAGCGCTAGTGAAGCGAAGTCCCACGCTCGTGCCGAGGTCACTTTAGCGCCGCCCGCTTTCCGGCCGGTCCAGCTCGCAACGCTCGTGGACACAGTTCCTGCCAGCGATCGTTGGATCCATGAGATGAAATACGACGGCTATCGTATTCTCGTTGCCGTCGGCGGTGGCAAGGCGCGAGCCTATACAAGATCTGGTCTGGACTGGTCTAGCCGTTTTCCCTCGATCCTCTCCGAGGCTTGCAGGCTCAAGGTGCGCTCCGCCCTGATTGACGGCGAGGCCGTGGTTGTCGATGCGGATGGAAGATCTAACTTCCAGGCGCTTCAGAATGCATTGAAGGGTGCCCCGGCGACTATCGACTTTTATGCGTTCGATCTGCTGCAGCTCGACGGCGAAGACCTGACTAGGCTTCCTCTCCTTGAGCGCAAGGCGAAACTGGAGGCGATCTTGCCCGCGAAAAATCCCGTCCTTCGCTACTCCGACCATATCCTCGGTCGCGGAGAAGAGTTGCTCGATCGTTTCTGCGCAGCCGGTCTTGAGGGCGTCATTTCAAAGCTCGCGGACTCGAGTTATGTGGGAGCCCGCGGCGCAAGCTGGCTGAAGATCAAATGCATCAGGCGGCAGGAGTTTGTGATTGTCGGCTGGACGCCGTCCGACAAGGTCCGAGCTTTTCGGTCCTTGATCCTTGGCGTTCATGACGGCGGCAAGCTGCGTTACGCCGGGAAAGTCGGCACCGGCTTCGATACCGCTGAACTTCTTCGTCTCTTGAAGATCATGGCGCCGCTTGAGCAGAAGGCCGCGACCGTCGACGCACCACGCGCCGAAGTGCGCGGCGCACACTGGCTCCGTCCGAAACTGGTCGCTGAGATTGCTTTCACCGAAATGACAAATGAAGGGACATTACGACATCCGAGCTATCTTGGTCTCCGCGAAGACAAGAAGCCGGAGGCGGTCGTGGTCGAGATGGAACGTCATGCAGCCGATCTCGCCGCGTCTGCGACAACCGTCGCGATAAGTAACCGTGACCGCGTGATCTATCCGGATTCCAACATCACCAAGGGACAGCTCGCCGACCATTATACGGCGGTCGCGGCGATCATGCTTCCTTGGGTTGGCAGCCGGCCGATCAGTCTGGTTCGATGCCCACAGGGCCGCGCGAAGAAGTGCTTCTTCCAAAAACACGACGCCGGCAGCTTTGGCGACAAAGTCCACCACGTCGGCATCACGGAGAAGGACGGGCACGAGGAACCATATCTCTATATCGACGATGCCGAAGGACTGATGACGTGCGTCCAGATGGGAACGATCGAGCTGCATGGATGGGGGGCTCGGATCGAGGATGTCGAAAAGGCCGACCGCCTCGTGTTCGACCTGGACCCCGATGAAGGCCTCGATTTTGAGGCTGTCCGCGCCGCTGCCTTTCAGTTCCGCGCTATCCTTAAATCGCTGGGGCTTACGACTTTCCCGATGCTGACGGGAGGCAAAGGAGTGCACATCATCGCGCCCCTCATCCCTGGCGCCGAGTGGCCCCAGGTGAAGGACTTCGCGTCTCGCCTGGCGCAGGCGGTCGCCCAGAGCGATCCGGCCCATTTCACGGCCGTGTTGTCAAAGGCGCGCCGCAAGGGTCGCATCTTTGTTGACTATCTACGCAATCAGCGCGGGGCGACCGCGATCATGCCCTACAGCGCAAGATCACGTCCGGGCGCCCCTGTGGCGGCACCGATCACGTGGGCGGAGATGAAGACAATAGATGCGCCCTCACATTTCCACGTGGGCGATGCTCCTGAATTAAAGAAACGCGCAGCCTCCAAAGCTCTGGCTGGATGGGGTCGCGCTGACCAATCCTTGCCCAATCTGTAGCGTCCGACGCGGGAAGAGTCAGTAAAGCCAGCATTCAAAGGGCAACGCGGCGCTCATGGCCCTGCCTGATTGGAACCTGCGGAGATCGGCCTCGTTTGGCTGAAGCCATGGCAAAAATCGATCCGATGACCGTCGCCAATCTTTTGAGGGAATATGCGCAACGGGCGTCCATGCGCGGCGACAATCCCTATCGCACAAAGGCATACCTGCGCGCCGCGGACAGTCTCACGGCGCTATCGCAGCCGCTTGATCGGATCATCGCCGCCGGCGCCCTCACCAAGATCCCGGGGATCGGTGATGCTATCGCAGATATCGTGACCAAGCTTTACCAAACCGGCACGCACCCGAGGCTTGAGAAGCTGCGCGAGGATGTTCCAGCGGGCGTGATGGAGCTGTTTGCCATACCCGGGCTTCGTCCCGATAAGATACTGAAGCTTCATCAGGCGCTCGGCGTGAACTCGCTGGCGGAGCTCGAGGCCGCGGCAAGAGAAGACCGCATACGCCCGGTCAAAGGACTCGGCGCTGCGCTTCAGACAAAGCTCCTGCAGAACCTGGCCATTGTGCGAAGCGGCGAAACGCAACTTCACCTGCACAAGGCCGCCGCTCTTCTCGAACATGCGGTCATATCGGTGAAGCAAGAGCATCCAGAGTTTTCGCGCGTCGAAATTGCAGGTGACTTCCGGCGCGGTTGCGAACTCGTTTCCGACTTCGCCCTGGTAGCGCAGGCCGAAAAATCGACTTGTATCGAGGAGACGACCCTCAGGCTTGTTGTCACGGACAGGAAGCACTTTGGCGCGAGCCTGCTCGAAGCGACCGGTTCGGCAGATCACCTTGAGCAACTGAAGACGTTCGCGGCCAACAAGGGATTCACCCTAAATGCCGACGGGCTTCATCGCGGGAGAAAGCTGATCGCGTCAGCGACAGAAGAAGAAATGTACCAAGCTCTAGACTTGCAGTTTATCGAGCCAGAATTGCGCGAAGGTAGGGGCGAGATCGAGCGAGCGGCAAAGCACAAGCTACCCGCTCTCATTCGGGATGAAGATCTGCATGGCATCCTGCATTCTCACACGACCGCATCCGATGGCACCGAAACGCTTGAGGCAATGGCTGAAGCCACGCACAGGCGCGGTTTCGAATACTATGGTGTCGCCGATCATTCGCAGTCCGCTCACTACGCAGGCGGCCTTTCGTTGCAGGAGATTGCTGAACAGCACCGCGAAGCTGACGGGCTGAACAAGGCATACAAAGGAAAATTTCGCATACTGAAGGGCATCGAGGCGGACATCCTGGCGGATGGCTCGCTCGATTACCCGAATGATATCCTGGAGCAGTTCGATTTCGTCGTCGCGAGCGTGCACAGCCGCTTCAAGTTGCCCAAGAAGGAGCAGACGGAGCGTATCATTGAAGCGATCGGAAATCCTCGGACGACGATCATCGGGCACATGACCGGTCGCCAGCTGTTGCGCCGGCCCGGTTATGATCTCGACATCGACAGAGTCCTCAAAGCGTGTGCGAAACACGGCGTCGCTGTCGAAATCAATGCACATCCGTGGCGACTCGACCTCGACTGGCGCTGGCATCAAAAGGCACTCGATCAGGGCTGCATCTTCAGCATCAATCCGGACGCTCATTCGATCCGCGAACTCGACCACATGCATTGGGGTGTCGAGATGGCGCGCAAGGGCGGAGTCCCTGCGAAGCGGGTCTTGAATACGATGCGTTTGACGGCACTCCTTGCGCATCTCGCACGCCGCAGGCAAACGTTCTGACCTGCTTGTGCGCCCGGCCTATCAGCGCAGGAGTCCGTCATTCTCGAAATCTTCCCAGCCGCGCAAACTGGAGTCCGAGTTCTCATCGGGGCCATAGCCAGCTGAAGCAGCAGTTCCGCGCCCTCTTCTTTGAGCGCGTTTCATAGCGGCCTTCCCAGCGGCTCGCCGCCTATTCTCTGCAGCCGTCGCTGCGTCCTGTTCGCGCCAGACCGTGACCAGGTCGCGGTCAAGCACATCCTCCACGTGCTGCGGGTCGAACACGTGAAAGGTGATGTTCCTTGCCCGCCCGCGGAGTTTCACCGTTTTCGTCCCGGCGCTCTGCAAGCGACCATCTTTCAGCCAGCGGTGCCGTTCGGCCGTCGAGATCGTCAAAATGTCCTCGATTTCACGGGGGATTACGGGCAGGTCTTCGATATTCTGCAGTGCGTTTGATACGATCCCGAATACCACCCGCACATCATTCTCCGCGCCCTCAGACAGGCGCAGGGTAAGCACCCGGGACTCGATATGGAGCAGTTTCCTGAACTCCGTCGGAAGTCGAGCGCGTATTTCGAGAAAAATGCCCCTCGCTCTGACGGACGATCCAAGCGTTGCAGCCGGGGTTAAAGGCCACTCTCCAATCAGCTTCGCTATTGCATTGAGTTTTCGGCGCTTGGACATGCCCCTTTATATAGGGCACCGATTGTCGGCAGCGTGAGCTGATCGCAAAGCCAACATGAGTTTAATCCGCCAGCGGTCTCAACCACGATGCCTAAAGGCGCAACCACGATTGTTGGCGGGGCCGCTTGCAACTTCGGCTAACGGGAAGCGGCAGAGTTTATCTCACAGAGTGCGTTGCCGCGGCTTGGGGCCGATAGCAGACACTAATACGCTGCATCTGATGGAGGCGGGTCAATGAAGACGGGGAGCTCGCAGCGATCAACAGACGTATGCTTTGGAGCATCTGGATCGTCACCCTGAACGGCAGAAACGAAGGCGTTTTGCTGCCATCCAACTGATCATTCTATGACGAATGCGTCGATTTGATAGACCGCCACGCGAGGACGCTAGGTTGGCCCTTGCTCAACGCTCGTAATCGTTGTCGTTTGAGCGCTGCGTCTTGCGGTCGTGCTCTTCAGCCTGCTGAGCCTTCTGCTTTTTGGCGTCCTTCTGCTTGGCTCTTACCTTCTCCTGCTCGGTGCCGGTGCGCGGCTGCTCCGGCTCGCGGGGATCGTCCCGAGTTGGAAGATCCCGACCGCGCACCTCGCGCTCGGGGATCGGCTCGCCACCGCCGCCACCACGACGCTGCTGCTGCCGCTCGAATTGCAGCCGCGCCAGACGGTCGTGCATCTTGTCGTTGACCTCTTCACGATACTGTTCGAACTGTCCTTGATGCGCCGGCGGCAGCGTCTCGCGCATGTTGTCGAGAGCCTGATTGACGCGGGCCATCTGACGCCGCATTTCCAAGGGGGTTTGCGCCATGTCCAAATCTCCTATCAGTGCATTCAATTCTCTCATACCGGGATGGGACAGGAAAGACTTCTGCCCCAATTGATCAGCTCCGCGACCCGCAGCAGGACCTGGTTGCCCCTCCCCTGTTCGATCGCGGCGGAACTGCAGAAAATTGTTGCCGATCGACTCCGCTGCCGTGAGAGCCTGACCGACTATGCCCGCGGTCCGCATCGTCGTCACAGTCTTTTGCCATGCGGCAGCGATTGCATCGCCGTTCACGACTAGGGATTGTCCATCCAAACGGCGTTGCCGCTTGGCCTCCACTCGCTCGATCGTCCTGGCGCTGACCTGGTAGCGCGGATCGCTCTGGGCGCGGCTATAAGCTCCAGCATGCTCCTTCGTGAATGGCCGTGTCATCGCATGATCCATGCGCCGCGTCGCCACCATCGCAATGCCGTTCTCGCGTGCTTTTTCCGCAAAAGTCTCGCGCCAAGCTGCGAGATCAGGCTTGTAGAATTTCAGGCGCTCGCCGTCGGCTGACCGTGCCTGCACCATCGCATGGATATGGACGTGCTTGGTGTCCTTGTGATGCGCCAGGACGAACTTGTATCCTGGCGCGCGCTCCTCGAGCACGGCGCGCGCCGCGGCCATGACGGCGTTGGCATCGGTGCCGGCTCTTGCCGAGAAAAGCAGGTGATAGGCATTGCGGCGCTCACGCCCCGAAAACTGCGGGCGCCATTGTTCGTAGACCGCAGCCGCCGCCTTGGTGGAATTCTTCACCCCGGGCACAGCCTCGCGATTTGCGTGGCGGACGTGGCTGTGGGTGCGGATGAACTTCTGCAAGAAATATTTCGCTTTGGGTTCACGGCTCACGGCCGCCATCACCTCTGCCTTGGCGACCACCCTCGCCGCGCCCATGGCTTCAGACAAGCGCGCCTCGATCTTCTCGAGCGCCTTGCTGCGCGAATTTTCCCGACCGCCGGCCAGCACCTTGGCGAGCGGCCCGGCCCGCTCATCGGTGTGCGCGTAAACCTGAACCGTTTGTCCATCCTGCGCATAGATGAACGGTTTTGCACCGAAGGCGTTGTTCAATGCCTCGCTCACGGCGGCATCGGTGATCTCGCCGGCGAGCTCGAAACGAACCTCGATAAAATTGGTGTTTTCCAGGGGTGGTTCGAACGTCTCGCAAAACGTTTCCAGGAACGCCTTTCGTGCGCCGCCTGTCGCAAGGACCTGCCCGTCCTCGTCAAAAATCTCGATGTCGTGTTTCTCGCCTTTTTCGTCCTCGCGCTTCCCGATGTAGTTAAGCAGCCGCGCGGCGGCTTCCTTGGTCGACGGAGGATTGGGCATGACTTTAAACACGGCAGGCTGCGCACCCGCCGCATAGCCTGCCCGTGCCGCCACGGCCCGCGCCTGATAGCCCGCCCGCGCTGCTCGCCCTGTACCGCTCGGACGAACAGCACCACGGCCACGGCCTCCGCCGCCGCGCCGCTTCCAGTCTTCCTCCTCCTCTTCCGGCCGGAAACCGGCGAGCGTGGCGCCATAGACCATGATCGGCGCGCTAGCGGCCTTGGGCGAGCTCGCAGCAGCAACGGACTTCGGTGCACCGCTGGAGACGGAGCTCCCCACCACTCCTGTTACTCCCGGCGAAGAACGAGGGGCGCTCCTGCCGCCACCTACGGTCGAGCCGGTTTGTCCTTGCCCGAGGCGTCCGCCGCCACCGGTCAGTTGATAACTCTTCATCGCCTGGAATTCGCCAGCCTCGCGTCGGGCGCCCGTCAGTGACTTGTCGTCGTCCAGCTCCTCACGCTTCACGCCGGACTCGCCCCGCAGATAGCGTTCTATTTCGGCAGCGTAGCCAGCAAGACGACCGCTCATGGCTTGGCCTCCCTAGCCTTGCGAGACGCGACGGTCATCGTTTTCAGTTCCTCGCGAAACTGCCGCACGAGGTCGCCCACCGCGACCAGCGCCTGTTCAAGATCCTCGTCGTGGGCAACACGGCCGTCGTTCATCGCGCGCACGGCCTGATTGAAATTGATGCCGACGCGCCGCAGCTGATCGGTCATGTCCACGATCGCCGGCCGCAACGCCTCTGATGCGATAGGCAGATGCCCGACCTCTGCCCGCACGAGACGCCGCACGACCTCGCTGACGGTAACCCCATCCCGCTCCGCAATGGCTTTGAGGTTGGCCAGCTCGTCAGCCGAAAACCGGATGTGCGTCACCTCGCCATAGCGTCGTGACGCGCTCTTTACCGCTGCTTTCTGGGCGTCTGCATCCATCTCTCAAGCCCGCTTGCGGGCGCTAAGGCCCGCCAGGGCCGCGCCGCCTATTTTGTGTGTATCACAAAATAGGCTATCCTGCCATTAGAAAGAGGGGGAAATTGTAGATACGGGCGGGGTTTTCTCACCAGCCTAGTTGTCAGCGGCAGCAGCGCGGGCGAAATGTTCCCATCGTGATTTGATGCGATGTGTCTATGATGTGCTGACGACTTGTTTCCATGTTAACATGGAAACATCGGCCTGAGATGCGTAGTTGGAAAGCGTAGTCGGAAATGCGCAGTCGATGGGTCACCCGGACCCCCTTCTTCCCTGAAGATAGCAGCTGCGCAAAACTCCCCCTTGAGCGAGCCCTTCGGTGCGCGCATGGGTTGTCAAACCAGTCTTCCCCGTCGACAATGTCACCATGTTTCGGACCGTGATTGTGCTTCATGTGTCCACGATGACTTGTTTCCTTGTTAACATGGAATCAAGGAGACAACGCGGGAAGGAGGCCCCATGATCATCTCCGCTGCGATCCCAAAGGGTGGCACTGGCAAATCGACGATGCTGCGCACCCTCGCATCCGTCGCGCTGCATAGGGGCTATTCGGTCACTCTTATCGACGGCGACCGGCGGCAGAACATGAACCGCTGGTTCCAGATGCTGGGCGAAGCTGGCAATCGTCCTGACAGGCTCCAGATGGTGAGCGCGATGACGCCGCAGGAAATCCTCCGCGCGGCAGCCACTCACAACGGCGAGCGTTCCGTCGTCTTGATCGATACGGAAGGCACCACAAATGACAACCTCATGGCCGGGCTCTTCGCGGCTGACATTGTCGTCGTCCCGGTCTATTTTGCCCTCGACGATGTGACCGCCGCCATCCAGATTACCGACCACTACATCCCGCTGGCGGTCGAGAGCCGGGGGAGACCGTTGCCTGCGATATTCGTGCTGACCAAGCAGACCATCATCGATGGCAGGGCGCGAGCCCTGACCGAACTGCGCGCCATCATCCAGGCCAACGGCACGCCCATTGCAGAACACGTCCTGCACAATCGCGTTGCCTACCGCGACCTTCAGACCGGGCAGACCCTTTACAGCCCTGAGGTGCCCGACGCGAAGGCGGTTGCCGAAAGCGAAGGGGTCTTTGACGACCTTCTGCAAACCTTCATCGAAGCCACAAGGAACGCGGCATGAGTGAAGAGACCGCGCCGAAACCCGGTGACGACAAGAAGGCCCGCATGATGAAGGCGATCTCCACGCAGCCGCCCGTACTGCCGAGCATGTTCATCCCACCGAAGGTCGAGCCGTCAGGGATCAAGGAGCAAGCTACGCTACAGATGCAGGAACCGACAAAGCCGTCCCCGGCAGTCGGGCCCGATTTCCGCAAGCTGCTGCGGCAGGGTCAGAAAAAGGACCCCATCGCCGGAAAGAAAATTCGCGAGGAGGAGATGATCCGCTGCGGTTACTACCTGACGGCTGCGGAGCAGCGGCAGTTCAAGTTGCTGGCGATCAGCAACGGGCACAGCATGACCGAACTGCTGCGAAAGGCTGTGCAGGATTATATCCGCGTTCATAAGCACAAACTGCCAAAGGAATAATCGGCGGTTTGGAGTCGCTGTCGCATGCTGTGACGGGTGATGTTCGTGGCTCTTTGCGACGCGCAAAAAAAGGGCCCGCGACGGAGTGTTCCGTCGCGGGCCCTGAGATGTGTTTGCCTACTCGGGTTGGTTGAGGTGTTTCAGCAGTTCACCGAGGATTCCGTCCCGTTCCGAACGATCGCCAGGTGCCGCTTTGTCCTCGACCAGCTTTGCAGCCATTTCGGGCGGCAGCGGCATGAAGTCGTAGCCGTGCGCAGTCGCGGCGTGGCGAAGATATCCAAGCGTTTCGAACGCGCGATCGTAGGTGCCAAGCCAAAGACGGGGCTCGTCGGTTTCTTCGTGGGGGAACGCTTGCAGGAAGTAGGTCCGAAGCGGTGGGTCGTAACCGATGACAGCGTCTTGGTCTGAGCGCCCCTGCCCGGTGACAGTGATTGTGTAACGGCTCATTGCAACCTCCTTTTGCCGGGGGGGCGCCGGCCCCTTGCGGGGCCGGCCAGCGATGCCTCACTGGGGGTTGTTCCAGAGGATGACCTTCTTGTTTTCCTCGCCACCCGGGGCGGGAGCGAGATTGCCGAAGATGACGCCAATCTCGGGGGCTTCGAGCTTGACCGAAAGGTATTCCTCGCCCGAACGCTGGGAGATGCGGTGCCAGCCGGCTCCGATCTCGAAGCCCGTGCGCTTGTTGACGATCCGGTAGTCGGGGGCGTCCTCGCGCGACTTGTTGGTGTTCGGGATAAGGGTGATCGGGGCGTTGACCCGGAGCGTGGCAAAGACGCCTTCCATCGAGCCGTCGGCCTTGGTGGTGAGGTTTGCGATCGTGGTGGCCATGGTAGTTCTCCTTCGGTTGCATCGGGACCATTCCCGATGGCGCCAAAGGAGAGGGCCGTCCTGCTGCGGTCATCTCGGCGAAAATTCTGGAAAATTCTATTTGCCGAAAAATTGCGGGCAGGCCCTTCGCCTGTCCGCAGACAAAAACAGAAATCGAATTTTCCTGAATATTCGCCGAGTGTACCCCCAACGGGGGTTGACCGCAGAAAGCAGGCGGTCGTCTACAAAGGCGACATGAAACGGGAATGGCCCCGGATGCGACCGAAGGAGAAGAACTCAGGCCGCCATCGCTAGATCGCCGACGCAACGCTGCCGGATCGCAGGAACATGCTGCAGCCTCCGGGTCATATCGTCGGCATTGCCAACACATCGAACAGCAGCAATGACGCGTGAACCGCCTTGCGCGTTCGGTATGGCGGCACAGCAGTTTCGAGATCGGAGCCGACTGGCAGCGAACTTCACGCCCCTCTGGGGACGATGCCTCGCAACCAGGTTGGGTGACCAAGCAAGCCAGGATGTTCGGCACGCTTGCACCCGCTTCAGGTGCGAGATGGGTCAAGATGATCATCCTGCACAACGCCCCGTGGCTCTGCGCGTGTGCCGGTTTCGAAAGGGGCCGGCTCCGGCCGTTCATACAAGTGGAGTTGGGGGCGCGGGGCCAGATCAAGCATATCGGAGATCGGACCAACCGGGCTGTCGGCGGGCCCGCGCGTACATCATCCTGGCAACGCCAGACGCTCGTCCGCCGTCATGCGGGCTTCGGCTTGGCTGCGAATGTCCGGACCGGCATGGCGAAGCATGGTGCACCAGTCTCCCACATTGTAAGTGGTCGCCATGCTGCCCTTGGCCAGATCGTAAATGACGCACGGCTTGTTCGCGATGGCGAGCCGAAGCACGTTGACGGCCGTCCCGGGTGATGCGCCGTCCCAGACCATCATCCCAAAGTCGGCGCGCCGCGCCATCTCCCGGTCTTTGGCGGCGTGGAACAAATATCCATGAGTGCCTTCAGGTGACGGGACATGGTAGGCGGCCCAGTCGCCCAGATTGTTGCGGGGTTCCTTGCCCGCATGGAAGACCCCGACATGCTCGTAATTGTAGCCCGCGAGCAGGCTCTGCGCCTCAGCATCGGCTCCAGACGCGTCGCCAATCAGCACGCCGTGCTCGGCAGCAACGATTGCGCCGATGCGAGCGATGACAGGTTCCGGCAGCTCGAATATCTCGCGTGATCCACCTATGAATATCATCGACATCGTGACTTTCCTTTCTCTCCAGCGTCCCCCGCCCCGTTGCGGCCGCCCTCCCCCCCTGGCCCTGCGCGAGGGATCGTCACCGAAGGCCGAGACGGCGAAGCCGGCTCAGGGAAGCGGCGGGACGCCGCGACGAGAGCCCGGATCCTGCAGCTGCCGGAGGCGCTACGCGCATCTGGCTAGTGGCGCTTCGCGCTGGAGCTAGTGGTCTTGTCGGCCAGCCAGAGGCTCCCGTCCTGGATCGAGCGCATGGCCGCGAAAAGAGAACGTCAATCCAGACGGCTGACGCGGCGGCCCTCGCTGCGCGCTTCGATAAAGGCGCCTGCGATCTTCAT
>NZ_JAMYUV010000070.1:0-20972 GCF_040323405.1 Mesorhizobium sp. M0048
TAGGCGGATTCGTGGCCGATGCGGGAGGGGGAGAATAGCGTTGATTGTTGCAAGGCAGGGAGACTGCTCCGTTGCGCTCCGTCCCACCCCCCTCTGGCCTGCCGGCCATCTCCCCCGCAAGGGGGGAGATCGGATGTCGCCTCGGCCTCCGCCAGTCTCCAATGTCTCAAAGGTTGGCGGGACGCATGAACCGCCAATCTCCCCCCTTGCGGGGGAGATGGCCGGCAGGCCAGAGGGGGGTGCTGTCCCGCCACGATGTAGAGATAGGAATATTGTTGAAGTGAATGGGCTTGGCCCCCAATTGACTTAGTGGATTTAGTCGGGCGAAGGCCAAAATCTGAAGCGAATGGCCGTTGGAGGCGACATTTGGACGTCATCCTAGATTACTTAATGGTAAAGTTCGCTCGATGGATACAGCGTCGAAAGAGTCGTATTGCAAGAGTAATTTTGTTCACTATTTGGACGATTATTTCAATATCGCTAACAGTTGTTCTGGTTTACCTCCTGTATATTCGAAATCTTACCATATAGATTATTGTTCAATCGTCGGGTCGTTCTCGAGGAAATCCGCGTAGCTGACCGCGACCGTGCACTTCAAGTCATGAGCTTGGGCAGCGCTGCCGCCAGTGCGTCGACGGCAAGGCGGACTTTCATCGGCAGATGTGGCGTCTGCAGCCAAAGGGCATGAACGTCGTAGAGAAACCGGGATTGTTCCGGCAATAGCAGGACAAGCGCGCCCGCCTGGATGCGCTGGCGAACCAGCCAGTACGGCAGCCAGGCGAGCCCCATGCCGGCGGCCGCGGCATCGGCGATGGCATCGAGATCGTCGAGCCGGAATCTGCTGACGGGCCGGATCTCCATCGCGGGCTGGCCGTTGCGCGGAAACAGCCACGGCTGAACGGCGCGCCCGGAACGGCGGTAGATGATCGCGTGATGGCGGCCCAGGTCATCTATTTCCTGCGGCTGGCCGTGGCGGTCGAGATAGGACGGCGACGCGCAGACGACCATGTGCTGGCGCGCGATGCGACGCGCCATTACCCCGGCCTGGTCCTCCAGGTCGCCCGTTCTAATGGCAAGATCGCAGCCGTCCTCGGCGAGGTCGGCGAGGGCGTCGCTGAACGACAGGTCAAGTTCCAGCGCCGGATATTGCTGCGCAAGCCCGAACAGGATCGGGGCAACGCAGCGCCGGCCGAAATGCACCGGCATGAGCACGCGCAGCTTTCCGCGCGGTTCGGCAAGCTGGTCGGCGGCGAGTGCATCCGCGGCCTCCGCTTCGGCAAGCACCAGCCGGCAGCGTTCGTAATAGGCGCGCCCGAAATCCGTCAGGCTTTGGCGGCGCGTGGTCCGGTTGATGAGGCGCACGCTCAGGCGCTCCTCGAGAAACCGGACATGCTTGCCGACCATCGGCCCGGACAGATCGAGAGCGGCCGCCGCGGCCGCGAACGAGCCCAGATCGACGGCTTTGACGAACACGGCCATGCTCGTAAGGCGATCCATATTCAAAACCTATAGTTTCTGCTGATCTACTCAAGCGGCTATTTATCCGCCTGATCGCCGCTGGCATAGGTGATTCAGTTCAAATATTTTGGAGTTGTGACCGATGACGCGTGTCGTTCGTTTTCATGAGCTTGGTGGTCCCGAGGTTCTGCGCATCGAGAATGTCGACATGCCTGCGCCCGGGCGAGGCGAGGTCCAGATCCGTGTCAAGGCGTTGGGTCTCAACCGGGCCGAGGCGCTGCTCCGTTCAGGCAGATATATCCAGACTGCGCCGTTGCCTTCCGGTCTTGGGCTTGAGGCCGCTGGCCTCGTCGAGATGGTGGGCGAAGGCGTGAGCGGTTTTGCGCCGGGCGATGCCGTCAGCATCGTGCCGCCATTGTCGATGGTCCGCTGGCCTGCCTATGGTGAGATTGCCACATACCCCGCCGAGCTCGTCGTCAAGCACCCGCCGGCGCTGAGCTGGGAAGAGGCCGCCGCCGCGTGGATGCAATATCTCACGGCCTATGGTGCGCTGATCGACATTGCCAAACTTGGCAGGGAGGACGTTGTCGTCATCACCGCGGCATCGAGCAGCGTCGGACTTGCGGCGACCCAGATTGCCAACCTGATTGGCGCGACCCCGATCGCGGTCACACGGACGTCCGCCAAGAAGCGGGCTTTGGTTGCGTTCGGCGCGGCCCACGTCATCGCTTCGGCAGAGGAGGATCTGGAAGCCAGGCTGAAGCAAATCGCCGGCCCGGACGGCGTGCGCGTGGTGTTCGACGCCGTCGGCGGTCCGATTTTCGAGCCTCTGACGGCAGCGATGGCACCGGGTGGCATTCTCATCGAATATGGCGGATTGAGCCTCGACCGGACACCCTTTCCGCTACCTGCAGTGCTGGCGAAGACACTGACGCTGCGCGGTTATCTCATGCATGAGATCGTGCGCGATCCGGTCCGGCTGCAGGCCGCCAAGGCGTTCATCCTTGACGGACTAAGCTCGGGTTCGCTGAAGCCGGCAATCGCCAGAACCTTTCCGTTCGACCAGATCGTCGAGGCACATCGTTATCTAGAAGCGAACGAACAATTCGGCAAGATCGTCGTGACGGTTTGACCGGGCATTTATCGGCATCACGCCTGCGCTGCCAGCCAATCCCGCACCTTGCGGGCGTTGTCGCTGAGCTCGCGGTTCCTCGACCAGATGACATGAAAGCCCTTGCCGGTCGTCATCGCGTGGCCGGTGACGCGCACCAGCAGCCCTGATGCCAGCAGCCGCTCGGCGAGGTGACCCCAGCCGAGCGCGATGCCTTGCCCTTCCATGACTGCCTGGATCACCAGCGCATAGTCGTTGATGCGCAAGCCACGTCCGGCATCGGCGATGTCGACACCGGCCGAGGCGAACCACTCGTCCCAGCTCGCGGCCTCGCGAAACGGCTCTTCGAGATGGATGAGGCGGTGCGATTGAAGGTCCGCGACACGCTCCGGCAGCCCGAACCGGGCCACATAACTCGCGCCGGCGACGGGGAATATCACTTCATCGGCCAGCGGCAGGGAATGATAATCCGGCCATTCCCTGGGCTCGCCGCCGCGGACGCCGAGCGGGATGTCCTCGGCGATGATGTCGAGATCGCGGTCGGCGGTCTGGATGCGCAGGTCGATGCCCGGCAATTCGTCGCGAAACTGCTGCAGGCGCGGCATCATCCAGAATGAGGCGAAGGCGGTCGAGGCGGCGAGCGTCACATGCGCGCCGACGGCGATCTGGCGCAGATCCTCCGCCGACTTGCGAATGTGCGACAGGCCGAGCGAGACGTCGGCATGGAAGCGGTCGCCGGCCTCGGTAAGGCTGACTTGCCGGTGGCGGCGCTGGAAGAGTTTGGCACCGAGCTGTTCTTCGAGCCCGCGGATCGCATAGGACACGGCAGCCTGCGTCATGCCGAGCTCCCGTCCGGCGGCGGTAAAGCTCGACAGCCGCCCGGCGGCCTCGAAAACGATCAGGCTGCCCGCCGACGGCAGCAGGTGGCGCAAGCTTCGCATAAGCTGACCTTATACAAGAGATCAGGATTTTCCAGCGTCACAGCTGCATTTTGTCTGGCTAGATTGGTCGAGACAGGAAGATGGAGCCTCCATGAACGCACCGGCCGTTGAAGTGAGCGAACACACCAATCGTCGCGCGGGTGGCCGCCTGGGGCGCAAGGCGCTGCGAGGCGCACCCGTTGCGTCATTTCCGACCCTGGTCCGCAAGATTCCGGTGTATCAGATGGTTCCGGACGAGGCGGTGGAGCTGATCCACCAGGAATCGCTCTCGATCCTCGAAGAGGTGGGATGCGAGTTCCGCGACGACGAGGCGATCGCAATGTGGAAGGCGGCGGGCGCCGATGTCTCGGAGACGAGGGTCCGCATCGACCGCGCCCTGCTCATGGAGCTCATCTCGAAGGTCCCGTCGGAATTTACGCTCAATGCGAGGAATCCCCAGCGTTCGGTACATGTGGGTGGCAACAACTCCATCTTCGTGCCGATGTATGGCGCGCCTTACGTTCGCGACCTCGACAACAACAGGCGCTACGGCACACTCGCCGACCTCAACAATTTCCACAAGCTCGCCTACATGGCGCCGGCGCTGCATTCGTCGAGCTCGATCATTTGCGAGCCGATGGAAATTCCAGTGCCGAAGCGTCATCTCCACATCATACATTCGGCGCTTAAGCACTCCGACAAGCCGTTCATGGGCATCGTGACGTCCAGGGATCGGGCCGAAGACACGATGGCGATGGCGGGCATCGTGTTCGGCGAGGACTATGTCCGCGACAACCCGGTGCTGGTTGCGATCACCAACTGCAATTCGCCGCTGGTCTGGGATGCCACCATGCTGGACGCGATGAAAGTCTATGCGCGCCACAACCAGCCGCTGATCCTCGCGCCCTTCGCCCTTTGTGGCGCCTCGACTTCGGCCTCTGCCGTCGGTGCGGTCGCGCAGGTCAATGCCGAAGCGCTGGCGGGCGTCGCGTTCACACAGCTGTTGCGTCCGGGTTCGCCGCAGATCTACGGACAGTTCATGGTGACGGTCGACATGAAGACCGGCGCTCCCATGGGCGGCACGCCGGAGGCGGCCCAGATGATGTATCTCATGGGCGCGCTGGCGCGGAAGTATCGGCTGCCGTGGCGCACGTCCGGTTTCCATGTCGGCTCGAAGCTGAACGACGCCCAGGCGGGCTACGAGGCGAACATGCTGATGCATGCCGCCATCCTTGCCGGCGCCAACTACATCTGGCACTCCGCCGGCTGGCTCGAGGCCGGCCTGACCTGCGGCTATTCGAAATTTGCCACCGACTGCGAGCAGCTTGTCGGCTGGTACAAATATGCTGGCGGGCTGCCATTCGACGATTTCAAGGAGGCTATGGCTGCGATCCGCGAGGTCGGACCGCAGGGCCATTTCCTCGGCACCCAGCACACGCTCGAACATTTCGAGTCCGCCTTCTTCATACCGAGCATCATGGACTTCAATTCGTTCGAACAGTGGAAGGCGGAAGGAGCAAAGGACCACGATACCCGCGGCCGCGAGAAAGCGCGCAACATGCTCGCCGATTACGAGGAGCCGAAGCTCGATGAGGGCATCGCCGATGGTCTCAAAGATTTGATTGCGCGGCGCGAGGAGAAACTGCCGGACAGCGTTAGTTGATAACGGGCGAAGACCCGATGGGAACCATAACGGAGGAAAAAATGACACTCTTCAGAAGCAACGGCGATCGCGTACCGAGCGCCATCGAAGCGATGGCCAGCGAGGCTCGTGCAGGTCGTGTCGACCGACGCGAGTTTCTGGCGCTGGCAAGCGCCTTCGGAGCATCGACGGCCCTTGCCTACGGCATGATCGATCTTGCCGTGCCAGAACGGGCCTTGGCTGAAGAGCCGAAGAAAGGCGGCACGCTGCACGTTTCGATGTCGGTGAAGGCGCAGAAGGATCCGCGCACCTACGACTGGGTGGAACTCGCGAATATTTCACGCTGCTGGCTGGAGCCGCTTGTCCGCTACACCCGCCAGTTTACATTCGAGCCGGTTCTGCTCGAAAGCTGGGAGGTCAACGACGACGCCACCGAATACGTGCTGCATGTTCGCAAGGGCATCGCCTGGAACAACGGCGATGCTTTTAGCGCCGAAGATGTGGTCTACAATCTGACGCGCTGGTGCGAGAAGGCTGCCGCCGGCAATTCGATGGCCGCGCGCGTTGGTGCGCTGATTGATGCAAAGACCGGCAAGGCCAGGGAAGGAGCGATCACCAAGGTCGACGACAACACGGTGAAGCTGAAGCTGAACGAACCGGACATCTCGCTGATCCCGAACTTCACCGACTATCCGGCGCTGGTGGTCCATCGCAACTTCGACGCCGACGGCGCCAATCCGATCGAGAAGCCGATTGGCACCGGGCCGTTCGAACTGGTGTCTTATGCGGTCGGCCAGAAAGCGGTCGTCAAACGTCGTGAGACTGGCAAATGGTGGGGTGGTGAAGCGCTTCTCGACGGCGTCGAATTCATCGACTACGGAACCGATTTCAACGCCTCGATAAATGCATTCGACTCCGGCGAAATCGATCTCAACTTCGAGACGCCTGCCGACTTCATTGACATCCTCGACAAGATGGGGCTGGTGAAATCGGAGGTCGCGACAGCGACCACGCTCGATGCCCGCACCAACATCACGCACAAACCCTACGATGACAAGCGGGTCCGCAACGCCCTCCAGATGGCCGTCGACAACAATGCGGTGCTCGAACTTGGCTATGCCGGGCGAGGCACCGTGGGTGAAAATCACCACGTCAGCCCGATTCATCCGGAATACTACGCGCTGCCCAAGAAGACACGCGACGCCGCGGGCGCCAAGAAGCTGATGGCGGAGGCCGGGCAGGCCGACTTCGAGCATGAACTGATCACCGTCGAGGACGATTGGCAAAAGAACACCGGCGACGCGATTGCCGGCCAGTTGCGCGATGCCGGGATCAAAGTGAAACGCACGGTGCTGCCGGGTTCGACCTTCTGGAACGACTGGACGAAATATCCTTATTCCATGACCATCTGGTACATGCGCCCGCTTGGCGTCCAGGTGTTGGCGCTCGGCTATCGCACCGGCGAGGCCTGGAACGAAACCGGCTACTCGAACCCTGATTTTGACGCCAAGCTCAAGCAGGCTCTCTCGCTCATCGACGTCGAGAAGCGCCGCGAGGTCATGAAGGACATCGAGCAGATCCTGCAGGATTCGGGCGTCATCATTCAGCCGTTTTGGCAGAAGCTGTTCAGCCACATGAACGAGAAGGTGAAGAACTACGGTGTCCACCAAACCTTCGAGATGGATCTCCAGAACGTCTGGCTGAACGCCTGAGTTGCCAGCAAAGGACGCGTTGCAGGATTTCATGGACCGCAAGAAAGCCGACGGGCAAGATGCGTGGTACTGATAGCTTCCGTCAGTGAACAATCGGGGACACGCATGAAACTGCCACTTTTTGTTGCCGCGCTTTCGATGGCCTTGCCGGCGGCCGCGTTTGCCGGCCCCGCTGCCAACGCCGTGAAGTTCTTCTATGTCCCGTCGGTCAAATTCGAGGCCGATGCACAATATCGCGACCGCTTCACCGCACCGGTGACGAAACTGTTCGAACTGAACGACAATGCGGCAAAGAACCATCCGGATGAAGTTCCCTGCATCGACTTCGCCCCTGGTCTCGATGCGCAGGACTATGACGAAAAGACCGTGGCCAAGACGCTGACGCTGGCCGAAACGCTGGATGGCGACAGCGCCGAGGTGACGGCGACCTTCAACCTTTTCCCGGAAGGGGATGATTCCAAACGCGAAATGGTCTGGTCGTTGAAGAAGATCGACGGCCAGTGGAAGGTCGCCGACATTACCTCGAAGACCAGCGGTTGGACACTCAGCGCGCTCGAATGCCTGGCCGGGCAGTCGCCGGAGTGATGCCGTGCTCCGCTGCCATCCCTGGCTTTTGGCGACTGCGTGCCTGCTGACCGGATTGAGCAGCGCCGCCGCTCAGGGCCTGTTCGGCGCGCCGCCCGCAAACGCTCCGGCCGACAGTGCGGCACCTCCGCCGGCAGTGTTGCCGCCGCCAGAAAACGCGCCGGCCACACCCGTGCAGCCGGGCTCGCCGACCGCGGTGGTGAAGCCGTTCTACGAGCATGCCGGGCTCGAGGTCGATCCGGCTCAGCGGGGCCATTTCACCGACCCGGCAAAGTCGGTGCTCGACAAGAGCGACGCGCTGCGGAAGTCGGGGCAGGGCGAATGCCTCGATCCCAACATGGCGCTCGACAATTCCGAATACGACAAGGCGGAGATCGACAAAAGCCTGAAGACCATCGAAGCGATCAAGGGCGACGAGGCCAAGGTCGTCGTCGCCTTCGTCGTCGCCGGCAACCCGCACCGGCTGGAGTGGAAATTCAGGAAAGTCGATGGCGACTGGAAGATATCGGACCTTCTCTCGGTGACCGGCGAATGGGCGCTAAGCCAATACCAGTGTGAGTGAGAACGGAACCGATGAAGATCACCAACATCCGCGTCACCCACGTCAACGTCCCGCTCGATGCTCCGTTCTGGTGGACGGCTGGTCTCTACGGCGGCGCCTCGAAATCGATCATCGAGGTCGAGACGGACGAAGGCGTGGTCGGACTGGGCGAGGCGCCATGGTGGCATTTCGGCGAGGTGATCAAGGCCGAGATCGCGCCGGCGCTGATTGGCGCCGATCCGCTCGACATCGCCGACTGCGAGGCGCGCTGTGTGCCGCCCTGGCAGATCACCGCCAACACCGGCGAGAACGCAGCCACGGTGGCGTTCGGCGCCGTCGAACTGGCGCTGTGGGATATAAGAGGCAAGGTCTTCGGTATGCCGCTCTATAAGCTGCTCGGCGGCGCGGTGCGCAAGGACATTCCGTTTTCGGAATATTTCGCCTTTCGCCCCGCTCAAGGCGGAGCCGGCGGCGAGATGACCGCCGAAGCGATCGTCGACTACTGTCTCGGCATGCGAGAACAGCACGGCTCGACGATCTTCGAGGGCAAGCTGATAATGGGCGATCCCGAGCTCGAGATCAGGACAGTGCGCATGCTGCGCGAGGCGCTTGGCGACAAGGCGCAGATCAAACTCGATTCCAACATGCAGTGGTCGCTAACCACAGCGCGCTGGGTACTGCGCGAGATCGAGCCGTTCAACATCCGCAATTACGAGGATCCGGTCGCGACCTTCGAGGAGATGGCGGCGCTGCGCCAGCATTCGCGCATTCCGTTCTCCACGCACATCCCGGATCTCAGGCGGGCAGTCGCGCTCGGTGCGCCGGATTACTTCGTCTGCAATTTCGCAGCACTCGGCGGATTGTCGAAAACTCTGAAATTCATCGCCGCCTGTGAGGCGATGGGCAAGGGGTTCTGGTGCTATTCGAACGATCTCGGCATCATGACATCGGCCTATTTGCACGTCGTGGCGGCGACACCGTGGATCACCGAAGCATCGCAGTCGCTGTTTCGCTGGCAGATCGGCGATGTCATCAAGGACGGCCCATTCCGGCAGACCGGCAATACGGTGCGTGTGCCGGAGGGGCATGGCCTGGGCGTCGAACTCGATCCGGCTTCGATGAAGCGCTGGGCGAGCCACTTCGCCGAACATGGGCCGATGCACCATTTCAGCGATCCGAACAATCCCAGCCGCTACCGGCGGCTGCCGCTCAACTGATGCGAAGTGCACGTGACCGTTCGATGAGAAGAGGTCCTGTCGTGGTTGCTTTATTCGCGGCGGTTTGCGTCCTGGCCTGCGCTGTCAGCTGGGAGGCAGGAAGCCGCGCGGTGGCCCGCGTGCCTCAGCAAAGCTTCACGCTGCCTGTGGGGTTGCCGGTGGAGCGCAGCGTTCTGAAGCAGGAGGGCGCGCCCGACCTTGCCGGTTGGGTGGCGGATCGGCAGGACAGTTGCGGAACAATCGTGCTGTTACACGGACGCGGTTCAAACAAGCTGGCCATGGTTCCAAGAGCGAAGCTGCTTTTCGAAAGCGGCTACTCGATCGTGCTGTTCGATCTCTCGGGACATGGCGAAAGCGGCGGCGATATCAGAGGCTTTGGTTACATCGAACGGCAGGACGCCAGTCGCATCCTCGCCTTTGCGCGGCAACGCTTCCCTGGTCGCAAGGTGGCGGCCATCGGTTCGTCGCTTGGTGCGGCTGCTTTTGTGTTTGGCGCTCAGCAGGAGCATGCCGATGCCTATGTCCTGGAGCAGCTCTACGCGACTTTGCTGGAAACCACGGCGTTGCGAGCGCCCTTGCCTATGTTACGCGACGTACAGGCGACCGTCCTCTTGGCGCAGATGCAGCTCCGCCTTGGCTTCGGGGTAGATGATGTCAGGCCGGTCGATCGCATCGGCACTATTGATCGGCCGATCTTGCTGCTAGCAGGCAATTCGGATCCGTTTGTCGCTCGCAGCCAGACACTGGCTTTGAAAGATGCGGCAGGCGCTCACGCAAAGCTGGTGTGGTTCGACGGCGCGCGGCATGTTGATCTCTATCGGTATGACCAACAGCGGTACCGCGACGCGGTGATGCCTTTCCTGGAGACCAACCTGTGCCGGACCGGGATCAGTTGAGCCGCTCCGTCCGATTAGCCGCGCCCGCGATAGGGGGCGACGCCGGTGTCGGGCAGCCACACACCTTCCGGCGGTGCGCCGGTTTGCCAGAACACGTCGATCGGAATGCCGCCCCGCGGATACCAGTAGCCGCCGATGCGCAACCACAATGGCTTGGTCGCGGCGATGATGCGGCGGCCGATCATGACGGTGCATTCTTCGTGGAAGGCGCCATGGTTGCGAAACGAGGTCATGAACAGCTTGAGCGACTTCGATTCCACCAGCAGCGCATCGGGTGCGTAGTCGATGACGATATGGGCGAAGTCCGGCTGGCCGGTGACCGGGCAGAGCGAGGTGAATTCCGGGCAGGTGAAGCGAACGATGGCGGGCGGGCCGTCGCCGCGCGAAAACGGCACGGTTTCCAGGACTGCCGCTTCAGGGCTCTGTGGCGCCTCGACGTAGGTGCCGAGCTGGGTGAGGTTTTTCGTATCGGTCATGAGCAGGTTCCTTGCTGCATGTCGCCCAAAACTGCGCAGCGATTTTGGGACAGCGACATGCGTAAAAACAAAAATTTGCCGCTCATTAGCACAATTTGAAACAGCAGGAAGACGATGACTAGCAACGACCCGCTCCTCCAGCCCTATCAGCTCAAGCATCTGACGCTGAAGAACCGGGTGATGTCGACCAGCCATGAGCCGGCCTATTCAGAGGACGGCATGCCGAAAGAGCGGTACCGGCTCTACCATGCCGAAAAGGCCAAGGGCGGCATGGCGCTGACCATGACCGCCGGTTCGGCGATCGTCTCGCGCGACAGCCCGGCCGCCTTCGGCAATCTGCATGTCTATGACGACCGCATCGTGCCTTGGCTCGCTGAGCTGACCGACGCCTGCCACGAGCACGATTGCAAGGTGATGATCCAGATCACCCATCTCGGCCGCCGTACCGGCTGGAACAAGGCCGACTGGCTGCCGGTGCTGTCGGCCTCGCCGGTGCGCGAACCGGCGCATCGCGCCTTTCCCAAGACTATCGAGGACTGGGACATCGAGCGCATCGTCGCCGACTATGCCGCTGCCGCCCAGCGCTGCCAGGCTGCCGGCCTCGATGGCATCGAATTCGAGGCCTACGGCCACCTGATGGACGGCTTCTGGTCGCCGGCCACCAACCAGCGCGACGATGATTTCGGTGGCTCGCTCGACAACCGCTTGCGCTTCACCGGCATGGTGCTCGACGCGGTGCGGGCGGCGGTCGGCCAAAAATTCGTCGTCGGCATCCGCATGGTCGCCGACGAGGATTTCGAGAAAGGCCTGTCGAAACAGGAGGGCGTCGAAATCGCCAGGCGGCTGGCCGAATCCGGCAAGGTCGATTTCCTCAACATCATCCGTGGCTCGATCGAGACCGATGCCGCGCTGACCAAGGTCATCCCGGTGACCGGCATGCGCTCGTCACCACATCTCGACTTCGCAGGGGAGGTGAGAGCGGCGACGAAATTCCCGACCTTCCATGCGGCGCGGATTTCCGACGTCGCCACCGCGCGCCACGCCATCGCCACCGGCAAGCTCGACATGGTCGGCATGACGCGTGCCCACATTGCCGACCCGCATATCGTCAAAAAAGTGATGGAGGGCCGCGAGCACGAGATCCGTCCTTGCGTCGGCGCCACCTATTGCCTCGACCGCATCTATGAGGGCGGTGAGGCACTGTGCATCCACAATGCGGCGACGGGCCGCGAGGCGTCGATACCGCATATTATTCCGAAAACCGAGGGACCGAAGCGGAAGGTGGTCGTCGTCGGCGCCGGCGCCGGCGGGCTGGAGGCGGCGCGGGTCGCCGCCGAACGTGGGCACCAGGTGACGGTGCTGGAAGCATCGAGCCAGGCCGGCGGCCAGGTGCGGCTGGCAACGCAGAACCCGCGCCGCAAGGAATTGATCGGCATCATCGACTGGCGTCTGGCCGAACTCGACCGGCTCGGCGTCGAGATCCGCTACGATAAATGGGCGGAGACGGACGACGTGCTGGCGCTGTCGCCGGACGCGGTGGTGATCGCCACCGGCGGCCTGCCGCAGAACCCGCCTCTGACAGCGGGCGACGATCTCGTCACCTCGAGCTGGGACATCATGGCCGGCAGCGTCAAGCCGGCCGAGAACGTGCTGCTCTATGACGACAATGGCGGCCATCAGGGCATGGGTGCCGCCGAACTGATCGCCAATAGCGGTGCCAGGCTGGAGCTGGTTTCACCGGAGCGCTTCTTCGCGCCGGAAATGGGCGGCATGAACCATGTGCCCTACATGCGCGCCTTCCAGGAAAAGGGTGTCACGGTGACCATCAACACACGGCTACGTTCTGTGCGGCGCGAGGGCAACCAGCTGATCGCCGAGCTCGCCTCCGACTTCGCCGATGGCTGGCGCGGCGAGCGGCGCGTCGACCAGGTGGTGGTCGAGCATGGCACGCTGCCACTCGACGATCTCTATCTGGCGCTGAAGCCGCTGTCGAAGAACGCCGGCGCGATCGATTACGAAAAACTGGTCAATGGCGGCGACATCTTCCCCGTGCGCAATCCGCAAAGTGGCTTCGTGCTCTTCCGCATCGGCGACGCAGTTGCCTCGCGTAACATCCATGCCGCAATCTATGACGGCATCAGGTTCGGCTTGCGGATCTGAGGAATATTTTGGATTGATTGGTGGCGCGCAGCCGAACCTCCGTACGGAGAGCCACCACGGTACTTTGGTCCGGGCTGCGCGCCGCGCACGCCGCCGGCCATCGCCGGGCACCGTACGATCTTGCGATTGCGGCAGGACGTTCAAAACATCCTGGCGGTGGCCATGCAGAACACGGTGATGACCAGCAGGCCGCCGGCGATGCGTTCGCCTTTTGTCATCTTGGCGCGCAACTGGGTTTGCTTCGCCGCATCGGCGCCGGCCAACTGCCTGCTGGCGGAACCCACCAGTGCGCCCTGAACCCCGCCGGCAATCAAGGCAGTCAAGATGCCGAGCGCCAACACCCTCTCCATCGAGCCGAAAGAGCCGTTGTGGAAGAAATACCACAGCAGCAAGCCTGTGAGGAAAACCACGCCGGCCGCGCCCATTTGCGGCCGGAAGAAACGTTCCGCCCTGATCTCCGGTTCGCGGGCAACCGCGATGGTGGTGCCGGCCCAGAACACACCCGCCATGACGTGAAGGCCGAGGACGATGATGTAGACATATTGCATGACCGCATTTCCTATCTTGCCCACCGCTAGGCATATTGATAGATATCAAATGATTAGATGTCAACGCATAAGCTCGAGCCGGTTCCATCGGCTTTGCCCTTGTTCTAGTGTCGGATCATGACGCCCTTTCACCGCCCGCCGATCGGGATGAATCTCGCCCGCACCGCCAAGCTGGTCGCGCAGGCTTTCGACGCTGCCTTGGTCGAAGCCGGCGGCACGCTGCCGGTCTGGGTCACTTTGCTGTCGGTCAAGTCGCGGGAGCTGGCCAACCAACGCGAGCTCGCCGGCATGATCGGCATTCGGGGCGCAACGCTGACCCACCATCTCAACGCCATGGAGACGCAGGGCCTGCTGATGCGCCGCCGCGATCCCGAGAACCGCCGGGTTCACCAGGTGGAGCTGACCCAGGCCGGAGAGGCGTTGTTCCTGAAATTGCGCACGGCCGCGTTAGCCTTCGACAAACGGCTGCGGAAAGGGCTGTCCGACGACAGGCTGGCGGAGTTTGCACAGGTGCTGGCTGCGCTGCGGGCCAATGTCGAGAGCTAGAAATTAGGCTAGGAAGACGCCATGCGCGAAATTTCGCTGAAGGATGCCAGGGCTAAACTCTCGGCGGTGCTCGATCAGGTCATCGCGGGAGAACCGGCCGTCATCACCCGGCGTGGCCGCAAGCAGGCGGTCATTCTGTCGTTCCAGGACTATGAAAAGCTGGCGCGTGTGCCCAGCTTTGGACAATTGCTGGCAGCATTTCCCGGTAATGAGGATGACCTTCCGCCTCGGCCCATCAGGTCGGTTCGCAAGGCCGAACCATGACGGATCTACGCCCGGCTGCCCTGCAGCACTGTCAGCCTGGCCTTTTTCGGCGTCCGTGCCACCAGCCATTCACGCACCCTGTCCGGCGGCATCGGGAAAGCGATGGAATAGCCTTGCACCTGGTCGCAGCCGATCGCCATCAGCGAGTCGAGCTCGGCTTCGGTTTCGGGGCCCTCGGCGACGATCGAGATGCCGAGACCGCGGGCGAGCTCGGTCAGGGCACGCACGATCTTGTTGTTGCCGCTGTTCTCGTTGATGTTCTGGACGAAGCGGCGGTCGATCTTCAGCCGGTCGATCTCGTTTGGATTGACATGGCTGAGCGATGCGTAGCCGGTGCCGAAATCATCGAGCTCAAGATGGATGCCGGCGGCGCGGATGTGCCGCAGCTTTGCCGCGATACCGGTCTTCTCGTCGTCGAGAATGACGGATTCGACGATCTCCAGCGATAGTTTGTGCGCGGGCAGGCCGGTCCTTTCCAGCGTCCCGAACAGGAAGACTTCGAAATCTGTCTCGCGCAGCTCCGAACCGGACACGTTGACGGCGATCCGGCCGAAGCCGATGCCTGCGCGGTTCCATTCGGCTGCTTCGTTGATCGCCTTGGCAATGACGATGCGGCCAATCTCGGACATCAAGCCGCATTTTTCCGCGATTGAAATGAACTCGCCCGGCGCGATCATGCCGCGTTCGGCATGCCTCCAGCGAGCCAAAGCTTCGATGCCACTGATGGTGCCGTCCGACAGCGACACCTGCGGCTGGAAATAGACTTCGAACGCCTTCTCCGAGATGGCGACCCTGATGTCGAGCTCGAGCTGCTTTCGGTTGTCGAGTTCGCGCCTCAGCTCATCGGAGAAGAACGACAAACTGCCGCCGCCCTGCTTCTTGGCGGAATACAACGCCAGATCGGCATGGACGAGCAGATCCTGCGCATTGTCGGCGTCGACAGGATAGACCGCAATCCCCGCACTTACGCCCGGATGGATCGTCGTGCCTCGGAATATGACCGGTTCATTGAGTTTGGCCAGCATGCGTCTGGCGACGATATCGATGTCCTCGGTGCTGCCGGCGTCGTTGAGGACGACGACGAATTCATCGCCTCCGAGACGCACGTTGAGATCCGACGTACGGCACGAACCACGCATGCGTTGCGCAGCCGTCACCAGCACATAATCGCCGGCGGCGTGGCCGAACGTGTCGTTGATCTGCTTGAACCGGTCGAGATCGAACTGCACCACGGCAACCCGTTCACGCCGTCGCTGCGCGGCATTGATCAACGTATCGAAATGCTCGGTCAGGAAGGTGCGGTTGTGCAGGCCGGTCAGCCCGTCATGCACGGCAATAAAGGCCATGGAATTGCGCGCATCGACCAGCTCACGCGTCCTGCGCAGGATGGCGTTCGACATCGGCCTGAAAATGAAAAGCGCCACCAGCACGATGACGCCCATGGTCGAGTAGAACAATGTGCGGTTAAGCTCGAGAAGTGTTTCGGATCGGCGGTCTGCAAAGGCGCTGATGCGCTGGCCAAGTGCGGCATAGCCCGACAATGTTGCGTTGGCAACGGAAGCGTTCAGGTTGACGCGCTCCTCTCCGCCCTTGTAGCCACCATTGCCGGCCATGTTGAGCCGCGATTCGAATGACGAGATCAGGCGTTCGCCGTTGGCGATAAGCCCGACCGAGAAATAGTCGAGATGGAACGGCTTGGCGAAAAGCACGCTCTCGATCGATTTGGGATCGAACCTTGCCGGCGACGCCGGATCGGCGGCGGTCCGCTCGAGCAGCAGATCGTAGTTCTTCTCGAACTCTACCGTCGCTTGCTTGAGCGCGCTGATCAGGGCCGGCTGCTGGTCGCGTGAGGCGGTACCGGTCGCGCCGGCAAGGAAGACGATGCGTTGCGACAGGGCTTTTTGTGTGCTGACCACATCGAGCAGCGCCTGGTTGTGTTGCTGGGCCGCCATCATCTGTTGCAGCAGGATGAAGGAGGCCACGACCATGGCGGCGATGATCAGCAGAGCCAGCCAGTAGCCCGATTTGATGAGGAGTATGAGCCTGCCTGAAACGGCGTGCACCGGCTGCTGCGACATTTTCTGAGTCGGCCCTCTCGCCAACGAATTCTTGTGCGACAACCTTTGGCTTCAAAGTGTTAACAGGTTAGGACAGCAACAGGCCGACAGCGGCGACCGTGGCGGGAAATCCGCAAAGTGGTTATTGCAATCTTTCGCAGCACCTCCGCATTTGAACATCGCGGCCTCTGCCGTGCCATTGCCGCCACCGAAGCGGTCGCTTTTGCGATGGATTTTTCGTCCGCGCGGCGCGACAGTCCTCATCGATCTCAACAGGGCCTGATCATGACCGCAGCATTCCTCTCCCACATCGACAGCGAGCTTGAAGGGCTGAAATCGGCAGGTCTCTATAAATCCGAGCGGGTGATAACCTCGACCCAATCGGCCGAGATCGAGGTGGACGGCGAGAAGGTGCTGAATTTCTGCGCCAATAATTATCTCGGCCTCGCCGACAGCGCCGAACTGCGCGAGGCGGCCAAGCAGGCGCTCGATCGTTACGGCTATGGCATGGCGTCGGTGCGCTTCATCTGCGGCACACAGGAGGAACACAAGCAGCTCGAGGCGACCATTTCTGATTTCCTCGGCATGGAGGACACTATCCTCTATGGCTCCTGCTTCGACGCCAATGGCGGCCTGTTCGAGACGCTGCTCGGCGAAGAGGATGCGGTCATCTCCGATGCGCTGAACCACGCCTCGATCATCGACGGGGTACGGCTGTCGAAGGCAAAGCGCTTCCGCTATGCCAACAACGACATGGCCGATCTCGAAGCGCGGCTGAAAGAGGCGCGCGATTGTCGGTTCCGGCTGATCGCCACCGACGGCGTCTTCTCGATGGACGGCATCATCGCCAATCTTCGGGGCGTGTGCGATCTCGCCGAGAAATACGATGCGATGGTCATGGTCGACGACAGCCACGCGGTCGGCTTCGTCGGCAAGAACGGTCGCGGCTCGGCCGAGCATTGCGGCGTCGAGGGCAGGGTGGACATCATCACCGGTACGCTCGGCAAGGCGCTTGGCGGCGCTTCCGGGGGCTACACCTCTGGTAAGAGGCAGGTGGTCGACTGGCTGCGCCAGCGCTCGCGTCCTTACCTCTTCTCAAACACACTGATGCCGGCGATCGCGGGCGCCTCGATCCGGGTGTTCGAGCTGATTCGCAATGGCGATGCATTGCGTCAGCGCCTATATGCAAACGCAGCGCGGTTTCGCTCCGAGATGGGCAAGCTGGGCTTTACGCTGGCCGGCGCCGACCATCCGATCATCCCGGTGATGCTGGGCGACGCGACGCTGGCGCAGGAAATGGCCGCGCGCATGCTCAAGCGCGGCATCTATGTCATCGGCTTCTCCTTCCCGGTGGTGCCGAAGGGCCAGGCGCGCATCCGCACGCAGATGTCTGCCGCCCATTCCAGCGCCGACATTGACCGTGCGGTTGAGGCGTTCGCCGCAGTCGGTCGCGAACTCGGCGTGATTTCCTGAATGACCGGCAGTCGAAAAGCGATTCCGGATCAAGACCTTCAAGGGACTGCAGAATGTCGAACATGATGAAGGCGCTGGTGAAGGCCAAGGCCGAGCCGGGCATGTGGATGGAAGAGGTGCCGGTGCCGGAGATCGGCCCCAACGACGTGCTGATCAAGATCAGGAAGACCGCGATCTGCGGGACCGACGTCCACATCTACAATTGGGACCAGTGGGCGCAAAAGACCGTGCCGGTGCCGATGGTGACCGGGCATGAATTCGTTGGTACGGTCGCCGATTTCGGCGCGGCGGTGACCGAATACAAAGTCGGCCAGCGCGTTTCGGGCGAGGGTCACATCGTCTGCGGCCATTGCCGCAACTGCCGGGCGGGCAGGGGGCATCTTTGCCGCAACACGCTCGGCGTCGGCGTCAATCGCCCCGGCGCCTTCGGCGAATATCTGGCTATCCCGCAGCACAATGTCGTGCCGATCCCCGACGACGTGCCGGACGAGATCGCCGCGATCTTCGATCCCCTGGGCAATGCGGTTCACACCGCACTATCTTTCGACCTCGTCGGCGAGGACGTGCTGGTCACCGGCGCCGGGCCGATCGGCATCATGGGCGCATTGGTGGCGCAATGCGTCGGCGCGCGAAAAGTGGTCATCACCGACATCAACCCGGTGCGCCTGGCACTGGCAAAAAAGCTCGGCGTCCAGCATGTCGTTGACGCCTCGAAAGAAAAGCTGCGCGATATCATGCCGGCGCTCGGCATGACCGAGGGTTTTGACGTCGGTCTTGAAATGTCCGGTGCCGCACCGGCATTCCGCGACATGATCGATACCATGAACAATGGCGGCAAGATCGCCATTCTCGGCATCGCGCCGACCGGCTTCGAGATCGACTGGAACAAGGTCATCTTCAAGATGCTGCATCTGAAGGGCATCTACGGCCGCGAGATGTTCGAGACCTGGTACAAGATGATTGCGCTGGTGCAGGGTCCTCTCAATGTCAGCGGCCTGATCACCCACCGCATCGGCATCGACGACTATATTTTCGGCTTCGAAGCGATGAAGAGCGGCAATTCCGGCAAGGTGGTCATGGACTGGTGAAGGCCCGAAGGAACACGGTGCGAACTGAAAGCTGTTCCGCCAAGGTGCCTGTAATTCTGGCAGGAACCTAGCTTTTCCCCAATGCCGCCTCCAGTGCTGCCACTCCGCCGACAATGGCCACACGCTCGGCGGGGCTCAATCTTGCCAGCAATTCCCGTTCGAACTCCTTCGCCAGCGGCACCATCTCGCGATAGGCGGCAACGCCAGCCTTGGTCAGCGCCAGATGCTCGACACGGCGGTCTTTTTCGTCAGGCGTCCGGCTGAGCCAGCGGCGCCGTTCGAGCTCGGCGACCGCGCGCGAAATCTTGGTCTTGTGCATGGCCGATTGCTCGCCGAGCGCCGTCGCCGTCATGGTGCCGTGCTGTCCAAGCCCGGCCAGCGTGCGCCATTCGGGCCGGGTCAGTCCGTGACGGTCCTTGTATATCCTTGAGAATTCGCGGCTGACGGCATCGGCAAGCCGATAGAGCCGGTAAGGCAGGAAGGATTCCAGCTCAAGGATTTCCATGGTTGGCCCTGACTGGGGATGCTGGCGGCTCATGGCGAAATCACCGTTGATGGTTACATTTTCAATGGTTACAAATGAAACCGGTATGGTCAACCCGGAGCATCTTTGCGGATGCGCAAACGATGCTCCGAGACCATGAATTCGGGAGGGTTCCATGGCCTACTCCTACATGCCGGGTTTCGGCAATGACTTCGAAACCGAGACTTTGCCGGGCTCGCTGCCGCAAGGGCGAAACTCGCCGCAGCGGCCGGCCTACGGCCTCTATGCCGAGCAGCTTTCGGGCTCTCCTTTCACCGCGCCGCGCGGCACCAATGAGCGCTCCTGGCTTTATCGGATAAGGCCGAGCGTGAGGCACACCGGTCGCTTCAAAGCGGCGAATTATCCGCTTTGGAAAAGCGCGCCGAACGTCGGCGACCACCAGCTCGCACTCGGCCAGTATCGCTGGAGCCCGGTGCCGATGCCCAAGGAGCCGACCGATTTCATTGCCGGCATGCGCTCGATCACCACCGCCGGCGACGTGCTCGGCCAGACCGGCATGGCGGCACACGTCTACGTCGCCAACCGCTCGATGGTCGACGATCATTTCTTCAACGCCGACGGCGAGTTGCTGGTCGTGCCGCAGGTTGGAGCCTTGCGCTTCGTCACCGAGATGGGGGTCATCGAACTCAGGCCGGGCGAGATCGCCGTGCTGCCGCGTGGTCTGGTGTTCAAGGTCGAACTGGTGGATGCCGAAGTGCGCGGCTATGTCTGCGAGAATTACGGCGCCAAGCTGACGCTGCCGGATCGTGGCCCCATCGGCGCCAATTGCCTGGCCAATCCGCGCGATTTCAAGACGCCCTGTGCTTGGTTCGAGGACAAGGAGACACCGTGCCGGCTGATCGCGAAATGGTGTGGCCAGTTCCATGTCACCGAGATCGACCATTCGCCGCTGGATGTCGTGGCGTGGCACGGCAATTATTCGCCCTACAAATATGATCTTGCGACCTTCTCGCCGGTCGGCGCAATCCTGTTCGACCACCCCGATCCGTCGATCTTCACCGTGCTGACCGCGCCGAGCGGCGAGGAAGGCACCGCCAATATCGATTTCGTCATCTTCCCGCCGCGCTGGCTTGTGGCGGAAAACACTTTCCGGCCGCCCTGGTATCACCGCAACATCATGAGCGAGTTCATGGGCCTCATACATGGTCAGTACGATGCCAAGGAAGAGGGCTTCGTGCCCGGCGGCATCAGTCTGCACAACATGATGCTGGCTCACGGACCCGATGCGTCTGGCTTCGAAAAAGCCTCGCGCGCGGAGCTGAAACCGGTCAAGCTCGACAACACCATGGCCTTCATGTTCGAGACACGCTTTCCGCAGATGGTGACCCGCTATGGCGCCGAGCTCGAAACCCGGCAGGACAATTACATCGACTGCTGGGCCGGCCTGAAGAAGCGCTTCAACGGCACGCCCGAGGGCGACTGGTCTTGAGCGCCGTCGCGTGACGGATCGTCTGGTCCTTCTTGGCTCGAAGGGTGGTCCCGCGCTGCGGCCGGGCGGGCCGTGGCCGAGTTCGTCACTGCTGGAGATTGGCGGCCGCACCCTTGTCGTCGATTGCGGGCTGGGCGTAACGCGCGGGCTGACCGATGCCGGCATCAGCCTGAAGGCGCTCGACCTGATCTTCATCACGCATTTGAGCGGCCCGAGACATAGGTGACGATTTGTACCGGACACATAGGTAACACTTTTCGGTTTTTGCCGGGAGGTGTTGATGCCGTGGAGAGAGTGTTCGGTGA
>NZ_JAMYUV010000071.1:0-20101 GCF_040323405.1 Mesorhizobium sp. M0048
TGATCTTCGTCGTCTCCGCCTTGGAGAAGCCGCGCTTGCGCAGGAAGCTCTGGCGATCTTCGTCGTCCCGAGCGACGACACGCTCCCGCGAAGCCTTGATGCCATTGACGAACGGCATGGGCGAAGACTCCGCGAACTGGATCAGCGCTGTCTCGGCTTCCAGGGCAAAACGCGAGGCGGCATATTTGGAATGCCGGATAATGATTTCCTGGAAATCCTGCACGCCCCAGAGGCAACGATTCTGGCACACTGCACGTAGATAGAAGCTGGCGATTCCAAGCGTGCGGGCGCCGACCTCCGAGTTCCAGCAATAAAACCCCCTGAAAAAGACGTCGGGCGAGCCATCGGGCAGCTTGCCGGCTTCGATCGGATTCAGGTCGTCGACGAGGAAGACAAAGACATCACGGTCGGACGCATAGAGCGTCGTCGTGGCATTGGAAATGTCGACATTCGGATTGTAAATTCCCGTCGACCAATCGAGAACTCCCGGCACCTTCCAGCGAGTGTCTCCGGTGCCGTTGCCAGCGATCTTCTGCACGGCGTCGATCAACTCTTCATCGAAAATCCTGCCGTAGTCCGGACCTGTAACCGCTCGCAGCTCGAGGCGTCCGTTCTCGATCTCCAGCGTCTTCACCTGCTCGGCGCGTTATCTGAACAGTCAAGTTGTCTCAGCCGGATTGTCGGCGGCGTTTTCCTGAAAAACCGCGGGCTTCGGGGCGATCTTGGCTCGTGAGACAGACGCGCGAATTGCTGAGGCACGTTGGCGGTCGTTCAACCGGCACAGCAGGCCAGCTCGGCGACGTCCTCGCCGAACGAGAGAGCAGTTTCGCCCCGGGCTGGTGTGGTGCTCGATCGGCCGAGCTGACGCAAGAGGTGACGGATGGCAGTGCGCAAGCGTTCACTACTCCTACGCGAATGACGCCTGAATCGCTTGTCATCCGGGCGATACCGGCCCGCCGGTCACAGTCACATTCAGATCGGTGATGAGCCCGCTCGACAGCGAATAGACCCAGCCATGTACCGCCAATGGCTGGCCGCGCGCCCAAGCATCCTGAACGAAGACGTCGGACGCGACGTTCCTAACCTGGCGGATGACGTTGAGCTCGCAGAGCCGGTTCAGCCGCTCTCGGTCGTCGGTGTAGGCGGCCAGCTCGTCCTTGTGGTCGTGGGCGACTTCGCGGATCGGATGGAGCCAGTGGTCGACGAGGCCCCGGCGCTCGCCATCCACTGCAGCGGCTATGCCTCCGCAGCCATAGTGGCCGACGACCAGCACGTGCTTCACCTTGAGCACGTCGACGGCGAACTGCAGCACCGACAGATAATTCGCATCCTGGGGCGGGGCGAGGTTGGCGACGTTGCGGTGAACAAACATCTCGCCGGGGTCCAGCCCCACGATCTCGTTCGCGGGTACCCGGCTATCGGAGCAGCCGATCCACAGATATTCGGGCCTCTGCTGCCCCACCAGTCTCTTGAAGAAGCCGGGATCGACAGCGAGCTTGCCCTCGGCCCAAACGCGGTTGTTTTGCTTCAGCTGATCGAGCATGAAATGGTCGACTCCTTGGTTACTGTTGATGCGCGCTCGCTTCACCACTTTGGTCTCTTTAGACCGCTGTTGCATATGGTCGGCGAGACGATCATAGCTCGCAGCAATGGCACGCATTTGCCGTTTGGCTTCTGTGTCATCCAGGAGTTTCGCGATGGAGCGAAGCTCCTCAGCTCGCTCGTGCCAATACTTGGGATCGTTGATGAAAGGATGGGTCAAGGTAATCACGCTAAGCGCCTATACCCTTCAGCTGCTTCCCACGGTTCACAGACTCTACGAGATCGTTCACGATCCGCAAAATATATCATGATCGAAGAGTACTTGTCAGGAGTGAACGGGCGGAGGCTTTGGCTCGGTCAAAGACGTTCACCGGCCTCGCGCACCCCGATGCGCGAGGCCCTTACAGCCTGTGAACGATGCCAGGGAACCAGACGCTGGTGCTACGCGTATTGAGGCCTGGGTCGGTGTGTGTCGCTGAGGGGAAAGGCGAGTGGAAGAACGTCCAATCATTCTCGTTGTGGAAGTTGACGAGACGATCCAGGAGCTCGTCCACGATGCCCTGACGGAAGGCGGTTACCAGCCGGCAATGGTGACATCCGCCCATGAGGCGGTGAACCGACTTCAAAGTGGGCAGGCGGACTACCGGGCGCTTGGTTTACCCGAACGGCAGCATGAACAGCTGGGAAGCGGCTCGGAAGGCGAGGAAGATCGCCCCGGATTTGCGGTCGTGTACATGACCGCAGGCACTGGTAACGAATGGCCTTCGGAAGGTGTCCCGAGCAGCGTCCTTCTGCAGAAGCCATTTGCCTTGGCACAACTGGTGACTGCCGTCTCTCAGTTACTCATCACCGGGTCCACCCCACCGAGGACACCTTAGAGACACCGGCGGTGTTAATCCTCGTGCAGCCTGAGGGGGGTCTATTTGAGAATAGGCAAATGATGGCCGTGCATCTCACGTTATCCACGCGGGACTGAATAAGTTCGCCACGCCGTTTTACTGATCACTTTCATCCGTCGTCAGGAGAGGGAATTGATCGTTTCCCGTAGTTTATCGATGGAGACTGGCTTCTCCAGCACTGGTCTTCGGCGGAACAAGGAGGGAAGATGCTGCTGCCCATAGCCCGTGATGAACAGAAAAGGGCGCCCTCGCCTTTCGATGGTCTCAGCAATGGGATCGACGCCAAAACCGCCAATGTTGATGTCGAGAATGGCGAGGTCAAACTCACCCATCAAGGCATATGGGCCAGCGCACCAATAGTGCCGGCTTCGGCGACGACCCGATGGCCAAGTTCATCCACCATGTCCGCTATCATCATTCGGACGAGAACTTCGTCTGGGGGCGCCTATGCGGCGCCCCGGACCTCGTCCTGCTGAGCGTCGGTCTGCTGGGCGTGCATCCAATCGGCGATCTGTTGCGCCTTGCTTGCCGCCGTGAAGATGGCGCGCTTGTCGGACCGCAGCACCTGGAGCCAGGAGGCGATGTAGCGGGCATGATCGAGCCTCGGTTCGACGCTGAGGCTGAGGTCGGCGCAGATCATGGCGCTGAGAAGTTCGACCGTGCATTCCTCCATGGCGTAGGCGGCCGAGCCAAACTGTCCGGAGAGATCGCGGTCGAGGCGATGCCTGGCGCCGGAAGCGTGTCCGCATTCGTGGAGCAGCACGGCGTAGTAGGCTACGGCATCCCGGAAGCAGGCGAACTCGGGCATCTGCACATGATCCCTGGATGGGATGTAACAGGCCTGCGATCCGCCGTGGCGGATGTCGATGCCAAGGGCGGCGCAGAATCGCTCGGCGTGCTCGATCCGCTCGGCCATCGGCAGCAGCTGCATCTCGGGCGGTGTATATCCGTCGACCTGGGCGGCATTGAAGACGGTGTAGCCACGGGCAAACAGGCGCCGTGCGGGCGTGTCGTGATCCTCCCCGTCGTCCTGACGATCTGTGCCGCCGCTGCGATCGCTCGTCTTCCAGAACACGACGAGCTGGCCGCGCTCGCCCTTGCGAACCTGAGCGCCGAGTTCATGCCATTGGCGATAGGTGCCCCAGATGCCGGCGGGATAATAGGCCGCATGCGCCGCAACCCAAAGGGTGATGACGTTGACGCCGCGATAGGTCTTGCGTGAGGCGACGTTGACGGGCGTGGTGATGGCCGACCCGTCGTGATGCCAGGGCATGCGGTACTCGCCGGCGCCGGCCTCGATCGCGGCGATGATCTGGTTGGTGACGCGCTCATAGATATCGTTGACGGTCCGGGCTTGGCTGTTGCGATCGGTGGTCATGGGTGCCTCCTGTGCTCGCCCTCTCCGTCGAGGGCGAAGCGGCAGGGGCAGACGCGGCGAGCCGGGCCGTCACACCCTGTTCTCGGTTACTGGTGCGGAACAGGGTTGACGGCCCGGCAGCGTCTGCCACAACCGAGCCCCTGCCTTGACGGGCGAGCACAGGAGACGTCGGGCATGACCGATGCCGCAGGACCGGCCGACGGTGAGGATGTTGCGTGGCTCTCAGCCAGCGCCGCCTCGCGGCGGGTGCCGCAGCGGAACAACCTTGGCCTCATTCGACAGCGCCAGTTCATCCTTGCAGGCCGGCAATCACAGCGTCACGCTCGGCAACCTGTAACGTCAGCACCTGGATGTGCTGCGCGAGCGTGCGGGTGAGCGCGCGCAGTTCGGCCATCTCGGCACCGCGCACGGCCCGGAGCTCGGCTTCGAGGGAGCGGACGCGGTCCTTCAGTGCTTGAGGAGATGATCGCCGGTGGCGCGCTTCGGCAGCACGAAACTCGGCGAGAAGATCTACCGCACGGTTCGCTGTTGCTCGGCTGACGCTGGCCTCGCGCGCCAGGTTGGAGACGGTAAGCGCGCCGTCGGTGCGATCGGGCCGGCCGTCGAGCAGCCGCTCCATGGCCGCCCTTAGCGCCGCTTCGCTCTTTGGCCCGAGCGCAGTCATGCCTCACCATCCAGGAGAGGTGCAATCAGCCGGCGCTTGCGCTCGTGGTCCCGCAGGATCGCTGTGTGCTGGAGCGGTGAGAGGCGCCGGTCGGCAAGCAGCGCTTCGCCTTCTGCGATCGAGGCCTGCCAGGGCTCACGATGCCGGACGGTCAAGCAGGCGTTCGGGCATCGATCAGGGCTGCATCGGGACAAGGCCGGCGCCGGTCGCTCGGTCTCCGGCGCTTCCGTAACGCAAAGCGCGGTCGCGGCTTCGAACAGGCAGTCGTTGAGGAAACCCACGTGCAAGGTCCGGCCGAGATGGGCCAGCATCGTGCGCAGTCGCTTGCGGTCCATTATCCGGCCGGGAAGATCGCCAAGCTCGTCCTGCACATAGGCGAACTCGCGCCGCAACCGCGCGGCACCCGGTCCAGCCGGACCCTCATCGCGAAGAAACGCCTCGTAATGGACGACGATATCGTCGAGCTGGCCGAGTGCGCGCTCACGCTCGACGGCGAGGCGGAAGTCGGCCTGCCTTGAGCCCGCATAGCCCTCGAAGATGGCGATCGAGGCGTGCTTGTACTGGATCTTGTCCGCGACGGTGCCGAACGGCCGGTTGGCGATGTACCAAGCGACGGTTCGGCGCAATTGCCGCGTCGTGAACTTCCAGGGCTCGTCTGCGATGCGCGGGATTGCCGGTGTGTCTCCGGAGCGCGCATCCAGGCCGTCGCGGAACAGGTTGAGCGTCGAGATGATCGGCGCTCCAGGGCCAGTCCTTCAGGGTCACCCATAGGGATGAGAGCCCCTTCTCCTTGCGATTGCGTGCCGAGAGAACCTCCATTACCGCGACGGCCCGGGCGACGGGTTCGATCGTGATCCAGTCGGCCGTGACGCCGCGCGCGCCATGACGTTTGTAGACGGTGCTGCGCACCCGGTAGCGCTCGACCAGGCCGTCAGCGCTGCGCACCGCCGACACGCAACCGGCTGCATGGCCTGCACCTCGCTGTCGCGCATGCCGGTGAGATAGGCACAGACCACATAGCAAACACCTTGCAGCATGCGCTCCTCGCGGGCGAGGCTCAGCCCGTCGAAGCGCTCGCGCCATAGCAAGCCGGTGTCGGGATCGCTCGAGATTGGCGTGTCGACGCCGCCAACCTCGATCCCGAGTTCGGCAGCCGCTTCATCGATCAGCTGTGCAGTCCGATCGGACTGGCTGACGCGACCGCTCTCTGGCGCGCCAGCATGCAGGCGCATCAGGTGGAGATTGTAGGGCGGGATCACCTGGCCGGTCAGCGGATCAATCCGGCGGGCGGCGTTGGGCGCGCGCTCCCAGATCGGCACGCCCCGGCCGGCGGCCCGGCGCGCGTCGAGCCACTTCGCCACGCGGGCGCGATAGGTCTTGGCGACGGCCCGTCCGGTCCGTGTGTCCCGCGCGATCAACCGGGCGCAGCGGGCTTCGAGAGCATCCAACTCCGTCCGCGCGACGAGGATATCGGGTGCATAGACCTCGACATACTTGTGCGCCCAACGCAGCATGGCGCCGATGATCGGCTCGGGAATGCGCGGCGTGGCGTTCTCGGCGGGCGCCGGCGGACGTCCGGCAACGCGGTGAGCCGCGCGCCCACGCCAGGGAAGAAAACCGATCCCGCCGCCGGTCAGCCATGGCGACAGGTGATGCAGGTCAATCGGCACCTCGACATACTTCACCGTCTCATGGGGCGTTCGTCGCCCGCTGTCACGGGCATGGATGAGATAGGCGTTGAGCAACGCCTGATGTATCCGGCTCAGATCGACCGCGCCGATCCGTGCAATGAGAAACGCCGCAAAATGCTGGACATAGTGCAGCAAACGGATCGCCGAGGTCGCGCCGCAGGGCGCCCGATATCCCGGCACATGGATGCGCAGCCGGGCGATCACATACTCCTTCGCCAGCCGCCGCGTCACCGGATCGGTGATGCGGGTGAAGTTGAGCCGGTAATTGGAATAGCGCGCGTTCACCCGGAAAATGGCGGCGCCCAGATCCCAGTGATCGTCGCCGAAGCGGGGAAGCGGCGTGCGGTCGGCATCGTCTCTGATCGCGATGCCGGCGAGCACAGGCTCGTCGTCTCCATAGATGGCCGACGGCAGCAACGGCTGCGGCGAGCGCTTCGCGAACCCTGGCATCACGGGGCTCCCAGGTAGATGAGCGCAGCGCCCGAAGCGGCGACCTGACGAGCCCGCTCGATCTCGGCATCACTGAACCGGGGCAGGATCTGACCGGCGATCCGGCCATGAACGCGGCCGAACTTGGTCGCCCAGTCGGCTTCGCTGAGTGTCTGTCTCTGCGCCCGGATGAAGGTGAGGAAGGCCAAAAGCGCAGGCAGCTTGCGGGCGGTGATCACCGCGTTGTTGCATGCGAGACAGCCCCAGAACGGCGATGGACAGGCCTCTCCCTCGGCGCCGAACGGACTCCTGTAGAAGCCACCGCAACTAGTCTAGCGAGCCAGACGTCCTGCTCGCCGCTCAACAGGGCCTGAACGGCAGCCGCTCCCGAGACTGGCAGACCGATGGCCGCCGGATCGGCGCGGACGGCAGCTTCCTCGTCCGACGACAGGACGCACGGGCGCAGGGCGGCGTCGAGTGCATCGCTCATGGCGTCGGCGATGGTCGCTTCGTGCAGATGGCGAAGTGCGGGGATGTCGGCATAATGATTGGCCGCGACCACGACGCTATGGCCGACGGCGGAGCGATCCATGCAGGCAGCACTCACGTCCGCAAGGCGTGCAACTCGCGGACTGTCGGAATCGAGATAGCGCCAGAACATCTTGAGCGCATTGGAATAGGCGTAGGCCGTCGAAAACCGAGCCGGCCGGACCTCCGACCTGGCAGGCGCGCCAGAGCGCCCCCGCCAGCGTCCGGGCCAATGCCTTGCGGCCGGCGAGCATCGTCAGGTCGATCGTCATGCTGCGGTCCGCGAGGATAACCGTGAAGCGCAGCGACGCGATCGCAGCGGCGGCCTCGCCCTCGGGATCAGCTAACGCCTCGGGGAAGAGCGCACGGCGGCCCGGCCGCCGCACCGACATAGCTACCGCAGTGGTCATTCCACATTACCGGCCGTATCTTCGGCCCAGCGATCTGCGGCCGCCTCGACCAGTTCCTGCGCCTCGGCGAGGCTGTCGAGATAAATGTAGGTGCTGGTGACACTACGTGCCCCAGGAGGTGCTGGAGCTTCTGCAGAGGATCGCCGAGAATCCGCCGATAGGCCGCGCCATGCCGATCCTGCGGATCGAACACGGTCCCGATCTGCTCGCGTGTCAACATGGAAAGCATGTTGACGGCGAAGACGTGCCGCAGCGTGTGCGGCGTCACGTCGAGATCAATGCCGAAGCGGCGGCAGCGGGCGCAGGCCCGGCGAAAGGCGGCTTCCCAAGTTGCCGAGGGCACGGGCTGGCCGCCTTCGGTCAGCCAGAGCAAGGCATGCTGCGCCCTGCCGGGCCCGCCGATGAGCACCTTGCGGCGTTAGCCAGGCGTCAGGCGGTCGAGCCGAACGCGTCTTCCGGTCGTATCGACGGCCTTCCTGTCCTCAGGCATCAACCAGAGCGGATCGGACACTGAAGGTTCCGACCGCTCGGCCAAGATCGCGCGCTCGAGATCGACATAGTCGCCGATCAAGGCCAGCACGCGGCGGGGAATGCGAATGCGCCGCAGCCGTCCGCCCTTGGCGATCGGACCCGGAAGATCGAATGGAACGGAGCGCGATTCGAGCTCTCTCGCCCGCGGAAGATCGGTCAGCAGCAGGCTGCCGGCCTCGGTCAGCCGAGCTGGGCAAGAATGTCGGAAGCCCTACCAAAAGGGAGAGAGGGCGGGTCACCGGTACCGAGAATCGGTGCAGCGCAGACGATACGCCAATTCGGCACGCATTTTGCTCCGATTTTTTTTCACGGGGGACGGCGATGGCAGATCTCCGATCGCCCCCGCAGGAGCGGTTCGTGAAGCCGCGCCTTCGTGCGGCAGCCAATGACAGGCGTATCCGCCGGATCGAGCAGTGGAGGTAGGTCAGCATGGTCGCGAGGCATTCTGATGCGCGGGAGGGCGGCGGCCAGTACGTGATCGCCGTCAAAGGCAACCAGTCGAAGCTGGCGAAAGCGACGACCAGCGTGTCGCAGGACAGGCAACGGACTGCCAGACGCCGATGGCGTTCAATCGAAGGCCTGATCGCGGGAAGCTCGATCCTATAGTGTTCGCTGACGGATTCGGCAGCAAGATCGCTCGACAGACTGGCCCGGCAGCCAGGGCGATCGAAATCCTCGCTCAGGGCGGCTGTGACCCTTATGTCCCGGCTTGGCGCCGCCGGGCTTCGCCTTGTCCCGACGCTCCTTGCGATCGGCTGTCGTCTCCTCGTCAGTATGGCCTCCGCCGGCTAGATTAGGGCAGGTCGCCCAGACCTTGGGAGTTAAGTTTTACTAAGATCGGTTACCGATTGATCAATGACCCCCTTTTGTCGCGCCTATTTTGGTGAGATGGCCATCGGAATTCGAATTTCTTCCCGTCTCGCCATGCCAGGCCGAAGCCGTTGTCCGTTGCTAAGGCGAGATCGTCCGGATTCGATGGCCTGCAGTCGGTCACAACGAGGAGTCGCGGATTGCCCTCTTGCTTCTGATGGTAGTCGAGCAGTTGGCCAATTGCGGCCCGTATCGCGAAACGGATCGTCAGCGGGTCGGTCGGCTTGATCTCTGCCAGCACCGGTCCGAATTGCGCGTCGTGATAGCGGACATCGACCCATTCCATGTTGGGTACAACTTGCGTGGCGTTGGACGCTTTGAGAAACGCCTCGAAAGCCGACTGCAGGTGATGATGCTTGGGCGTAATTTGGAATTCATTTTCCTGGAGGTAGCGGGTGTATGGATCGGTGGCCGTTCCAGCGCTTTTCCTCCCTTTGCCCCTAGGTGGAGGCGCATTGCGGACGCTCCGGTCCCGCACGTCGTCGAAATCATCCGTCGATAGCCACGCTAAGATTGGATGCGAAGATGGCAGCCTTTCGGCGATAATGGCCAAGGCTTGATCAGGCCTCACCGCTTGGTAGCTCCCATGCATCTTGATAATTGCCTGCCGAGGCGGCGACGGAGGTTTCGAGGGTATGATGTCGTCAGGGATGATTAAAATCGACGGGCTGAACCAGACGAAGTGCGATTGTGGACAACGCCATTGGACCCATTCGTACGCATCCTCCCAATGGGCGTCGAAAGCTGCCTTGTTCTTCTTGAGGCTTTTGATCCCTGGTAACTTCCAGAGTGCATTGCCGTTCCTACGCAGATCCAGCTCTTTGGCAATTGCCGCTCGATCGTTCTCATCATTCTGATAAATGGCGCATGCGGCACCTACAGCATAGAACTGACCGTCCCTCATCGTCGTCATGATGATGCCGAGGTTGCCCTCGTCGGCATAACTGAACATTCGGCCTTTCGCTTGGGTGTGAAAAACTTTCCAGCCCTTCCAGACCCAATCGGACCGACCATTCCATTCCTCGTGGCCATAGCCATGAACTCCGGCATAACCGCTCGACGTGGTTCCGCCGATGGGGCCGAGATAGCCATTGCTGTTCCAAACGACTGGCTTCAACACGACCATCTTACCCGTGCGGAGCTCCTCGATGATCCAAACCGACAAAAGTCGGCAAACAAGAGTTCAACTGGCGGAATATCAATGCCAAGGCTCATGGGGCGTCGTCTCGAGTACTCGGTCCAAGTCCATCGAGGATGAGCCGATATTTGTCTCTCAGCCCTTCGAACATCAGGCGGTCGCGCGGAACACGAACTGGACGCCGACTGCCTTTGGCCTCCTATCGTTTCTGCTCTTGAGCTCGTCTAAGCCCGCTGAACACAGGCTGTGAACTGCCGCATTCTCGCGTATAAGTGCCACGCGACATCGACTTCCCTCAATTGATCAAGCATCCGGTGCAGTTCGGGGCGCTCCCATCGACCGCCGGAAGCTTCCTCTTCAAAGATCCGTTCGCTACCGGCATCGGTGAGCGCCTTGATCTGCGCCTTGTTGGACTGCTCGTCGCCTTTGCTCACCCGGGCATAGCCGATCAGCATGGAGCTTCCTTTCGCAAACGGTCGTTTATGGAAGGCCGAGGGTGTCCACGAGAATACAGGTTCGGAGCCTTTCATAATCCTCTTTCACTATGGCGCCGTAAGGCAAGCGGTTTGTGAAGGGATGAACGATGCCGGGATATCGATGACGAAGATGCAGCGGGAGAAGCTTCCGGTGCAGCCTGACAAGGCGTGGGCGTGCCTTGTACCGTTCGGGAGGAATCGACCATGCGAAAGCTCTTGCCCGGCCGGGAGCGAAGATTTAGCGCTCCTCGCGCAGCAACTTTGAACAACGCAGACGTTCCTTCGCGTCGCGAGAGGGGAGAGTACCTGCCGGCCCAAATTGACCAAAGTTTTCAAGGGCCGGATTGACGACATTTCCATCGTATCCGAAGCCCCCGATCTCGGAACGCTTTTCCATAAACTTTTGGAAAAGCGACCAATCCCCCTGCTTGAGCGCTTGTCTCGTTCCGGACCATCCCAACGAGCCAGAGAGCCATATATGGTCCACCAGCCCCTGGCGCTTCATGTGGTGTCCGACCGTGCCCGATCCGTAAACGCCAACGAGATAACGGCCAGCCAACGCATTCCGCACACTCCTGAAGTAGGGTGCTATTCGTGCAAGATGCTGTGGTGTGTGGTAGTCCCAATCGACTGCAAAATAGATTCCGGAGCCTTCGGGCTGTCCCAACGCGGCGGCCAGATCAAGCGCACGACCGGAGTCTCGCTCTCCAGCCGCACCATGCAAGTCTCTGATATTGCCGCCCGAGCCACCCCGCTGCTCGAAGGCCACAGCTACCGATATTCCAGCACCATGAAGGGCGGCGAGTTCCTCCCCTGTAAGACATTTTGAGGGAAATGGTGTACTATTCCGATGGTTGTAGTACCGGATTACTGTATTGACGCCAGATTCTGCCAAGCACACAGCAAAATCGCCGACGTTCTGCGGGACGTCGATAATATCGTGCATAGTCCGTCTCCCCGAAGGCCGAAATTATATGGAAAATGCGCAGTTTATACGGTCACCTCGCCCTCCCACGCTATTTCTTCGCGCAGCCTTTTGATGTCATTTCCCGCAGCCACCAACGCGGCGCAGACGCAATCAGCTATTCCTCTGTTTGCCCTTGGGTCTATTGCAGAATGTCGCTACGTCTCTGACTATGGGACCGCCGGCTGGAGAACAAGCGCAGGTAGTACGGTGAGTCGCTCGGCGAGCTGAAACGGCCGAAAACCTGCGCGATAGTGGATTGCGTTTGCTCGTTTGACAGGTTCAGCGATGCGGAGAGCAATATCGAGGTGATGGCGAGACTGTCAGCGCTTCCAACTTCGACCACGGCAAGGCAGGTTAAAGATAGACGGACTTCCGCGGAGTCGGATTGATCTAGGACGAGGCAATTGAACGCCGTCGGTTCGCCGTGTTTGCTCAGATAGCTACGGATTGCCTTTGCCAGACCGACGCCAGCTTCATTGCCGTCGGCGGCATTCGCGCAAATTGACGCAAAGGCACTGGGCAATTCCGCCACGTCCATCGTGCGGTTTAGCGTTCTTGAAGTCGTGGCGGTTTCCACCTGGTTCGGTACCATTTGCGCGGCATTCTGCCATGCTCGAGAATCCAGAGTCCGGGTTTGGTCTTCGAATAGTTTCTGGACCATGGCAGAGCAAATCCTCTCCGCCTCGAGCGGTTGGCTGCTCTGTGGGCCGATCACCAGGAAAAGGCCGGCAGCTGTTTTTGCGAATGGGTTCATGTCTGCTTCCCTATGGAAGCGGGACCGGAGTTCGCCGGCACCGGGGGCGCGACAGAGCATCGGTAGTTCGCAAGGGCTTACCGGACCGCTCTATCGCATCCATGATGCGGGTGACGTTCGTCCAAATCCACGCTATTGGTTGGGTGCGCTGCTTTCGCGATCAAAGGCCTGACGATCAGACCTGCGGCTTGATGTCTTGTTGCGGCGTCGAGCCACCGTTGAAAAAGTTCTTGGCCTTCTTGAACTGGTCGGTGGAGTTCTTATTCACAAGCTCCTGGAAGTTTTCGTGATCGGGGCCGCCTTTGCGGATCCGACGGGTCTGAACGAGATTGGTGACCTCGGCATAGTCCATGTCGACGCGGACGTAGTGGGTCGACGAACAAGAGGATTTCAGCTCGAGGAAGTGCTCTTTGAACTCGATCTGCCGCAGAACGATTGCTCCGTAGTCGTAATATCCGCCTGCCCCATTATCGAGAAGGTAGCTCTGGTAGGTGCATGTCAGCGCCTTGTATCGCTGCGCCTTGCCGTTTGCACTGAAGGTGAGATTCCCCATTTCTGTAAGGAAGGACTGGAAATCCAGCAGCAACGATGCCCCGTCGGTAATGATCGCCTTGGCAATCAGCGAGAGGAAAGTAGCTGAGACCGACGTCCCGGCCACCTTTTTTGAAAAACTCTTCAGTTTTTGCCTGCCCACAGAGAGATCTGGAATGTTGCCAACAACATCGGCCCATGTGTTGATATCAAGCTTCTGTGCATCGATGTTCGCATAATGGGTATGCATGTAGTCGTTAATAATTCCTCCTATTGCCAGTAGATTGTCCTGATTCTCATTGAGGGTGCCGCTGTACGTCGGATCTTCGGTTTTTTGGCCGATGAGGTGAAACTGCACTGTCCCTTGAGCGTTGGCGATCGTGTCGTCACTGGGGGGCGCAGCATCTAACTGGGCCAAAACAAGGGGCTTGGCGTAGAAAAATGCGGACGCCGCCTCATAGTGTTCTTTGGAATAGCGCTGTTCATACTCTTGAACATTCACTGAAAATGCGTTCGACATGCTTTATCCTCCTGCTGTGAGACATGAGCGTTGGTCGAGAGCTTAAGGTGCCCAAAGCGCGGAAACGCCTCGGAGATGAGATGATCTTTGCGTGCCCGCGTCGCCTTATACCAATTCGCTCCGGCCCCCACCTTTGCGTTAGACAGGCTTTTCTCTGCGCCGTATCATTTTGCGATAGCGCAGTGGCGAGAGGCCATGAAACGCCTTGAAGGCTGTGGAGAAGTTGTTGCTGTTCTCGTAGCTGAAGGATTCGGCGACCTTGGCGATGCTTTCATGCCCGTTACGCAACCGGTCAGCAGCCTCCGTCATCCGGTAGCGCCGTAGCCAAGTCATTGGCCCGCAGCCAAACGATGTCTCGAAACGGGTGGTGAGCGTTGTCCTGTTGGTCCCTACCATTCGCGCCAATTCGACGCGGGTGATCTGCTGATCGACCCGCTGCGCCAGCAGACTGCATGAATTCTGAACGATCGGATCGGCTGAGAAGAAAGGCGGGGTAGAACGCTGCGCGAACTGAACGATGCAGGCGGTAAGTCTGCGCAGAACTTCCTGCTCGGTGAGCGGCCACAACAGGTAATCGGAATACCCGTTGGAGAAGACCGCTTGTCGATCCAGGCTCTCTTCCAGAACCAGAGCCAGTTTGACAGGTTCGGGCGAGAGCTTCGCACGCCCGTGCTTGTCGTGAATCGGTTCGCGACAATCGACGATGACGATCTGCGCGGAGCGCCCTGCCCGCAATAAACGGTGATCAAGGATATCGATCTGCCTCAGAGAACTCGCGATTAGTGCCAAGGACTTGCATGCTTCGGGGTCCGAGCCAAGATATGCTGCCAGCATGCAGGCACCTCACAGACACCATGGGAAGCTGGCCTGTGGAAGGCTTGGCGCGGCCGAATGGCGGTCGACGAGAGGCGGTTTTTGGCCTGTATATAGATGGCTGGGCGTATGATACCTTCTCGTCTGGCCCTGTTGCCTCGCTTCAAATTGTCGAAACCGGCACGGTTTCAATGCGCTGGCACAGCACAACCAGCTTCCCCTCCCAACGGGCGAGCAGGGCAATAAACTTTTTCCGTCATATCCTGACGATAGCCCCGGATTCGGATCACGTTTCTTGCCTAGGCGACTCATCAGTCACTTGCCTTCCCAGTTGGGATATTTTGCTCTCAGTTCCCGCCGCCGCGGCGACGGCGATCTCGTGGCGCAGCCAACGATGCTCCGGGTCGCGATGGGAACGCTCGTGCCAAATCAGCGCGACTTCATAGGGTGTCAATTGCACAGGCGGATCCATAATCGCTAGCGGCAGCAAGGCGGCGATCCTGGTCGCGACGCGGCGTGGTACAATCAACAGCAGATCGGTCGCCGCGATCGCCAACGCGGCCGTCAAGATGTTGGAAACCAACACCGGATCGCGACCCTGGAGATCTAACTTGACCAGTTCGTCATGCACCCGGCCGAAGCCGTCTTTGGAGTCCAAGGCAATGGCTGCGTGGCGCAAGGCCGCGAAGCTCTCGATTGTCCATTCCCGCGCCAGGGCTGGATGGTCGTGGCGCAGCAGGCAGGCAAACCGGTCGGAGTAGAGGCTGCGCCTCAAGTATCCGGACGGCGAGGCGCTAATCTGCCCTATAGCCAAATCGATCTCGCCTAGCTCAAGCCGCCGCATCGCGCCGGAGAGAAGCGGATCGATGACGACGTCCAGATGAGGCGCGTGCTGGCGCAGCCGGGGCAGGAGCCGCGGCAGCAGGACCAGTCCTTGATGATCGGGCATCGCCATTATCGCCTTCGATCGCCAATTGGCTTGGGCAAGACTGCCGTTCACTATCCCGCGGATCGCATCCAGCACCGGCGGCAGCATTCGGCTCAAGCGTTGGGCCTGCGGGGTCGGAACCAGGCCCATGGAGCCGCGAACCAAAAGATCGTCGTTGAAAATGCCACGCAGCCTCCTCAACGCTCGGCTCATCGAGGGCTGGCTCAAGCCCACGTGTCGAGCCGCATGCGTGACGTTGCGGTGTTCCAGCAGCGCTTCGAGAGCAAACAGCAAGTTCAGGTCAATCGACGCCAGCATTTGCCGCTGCCGTGTGGCGCGAGGTTCCGCGACAAACGGCTGCGCCCGCTTTTTTGAAGTTTCGCGACTGCAAGCGAGCTCATCCACGGCCTTCTCCTCTCGTCTTAGTAAGCGGTGTGCTCGCGCTAAGCGTCAGCACATTCGGCATCGCTCAGCGAGGCCGAAATGCTGCCTGATTCACTTGGTCGCGGTCAGCCTCATGCTGGCGAAGCTAGGCCCAGGAACGCGGCAAAGCTCAGCGCTGATCCAGGCCTAACAGAAAGTCGTCGCACCAGCGATAGACGTTGTATTCGCGGAGCCGGCCGATCATCGCCCGCCAACGATCGATCCGCTCATCTAACTGCATGTCCAGGGCTTCTTCGATGGCCCTCGCCATCGCTTCCGGATCGTAGGGATTGACGAGGATCGCTCCGCCTAGCTCTCTGGCTGCGCCGGCAAAACGCGAAAGCACGAGAACACCTGGATTCTGTGGGTCCTGTGCGGCGACATATTCCTTAGCTACAAGGTTCATGCCGTCGCGGAGCGGCGTGACCAGGCCGACGCGTGCCATGCGGTATAGACCGGCGAGCTCGCCGGGTCCAACGGACCGGTTGATGTAGTGAACGGGCATCCAATCGATCGTTCCGAGTTCGCCATCAACGCGCCCCACCCGCTCGGCGACGTCCTTTTGCATCGCCAGATATGCCGGTATTTCCGTGCGGGATTTCGGTGTGATCTGCAGCAGTTGCGTCTTGCCGATGCGGTGGTCGTTGCTCCGCAGGAAGCGGTCAAACGCGACGATGCGGTTCTCGATGCCCTTCGAATAGTCGAGGCGGTCGACGCCGATCGCGACTTTACAACCGGGAATCCTTTGAGAGGGCTCCTGCAGAGTCTCGCTGCGCGCCGCCTGCTCGGCCAGTCGTTCGAACTCGGCCGTGTCGATGCCGATCGGAAAAACGCCGCAGCGAAACACACGTCCATAGGCTTGGCACACACCGTTTGTGATGGGGTCCGGTAACCCCTGACGGCGCAAGCATTCGGCGAAGTTACTAAGATCGTCATCGGTATGAAAGCCGACGAGGTCATAGCACGAAAGCCCGCGTAGCAAATCATCATAGTGCGGTACGGTGAAGAGGATGTCCGCCGCCGGCCACGGAATGTGCAGGAAGAAGCCGATCTTATTGCCGCAGCCGAGGTTCCGCAGTTCTTTCGCAAGCGGGATCAGGTGATAGTCGTGCACCCATATGACGTCGTCGTCGCTGATGAGCGGCTGCAACAGCTTTGCAAACAGTCGGTTGACGCGCTGATATCCGGACATTCGTGCTTCGGAATACTCGGCGAGGTCGACTCGGCAGTGGAAAACCGGCCAAAGAACCCGGTTGGCAAAGCCGTAGTAATAGTCGTCCAAATCTGTCTGCGAGAGATCGGTAAGCGCATAATTGATCCCGCCGGCCTCCCGGCGTGAGATCGGCCCTGACGGGTCCTCCCCGGCTTTCACCTTCCCCGACCAGCCCATCCATAGGCCGTGCCTTCGCCGGAGCGCAGCGCTCAGCGCAATCGCCATCCCGCCTGGCGGCGGGGAACCATGCTCGTCGGGCAGCGAAACCCTGTTTGAGACTACGACCAGTCTACTCATCTCCACTCTCCTGCTCTCGGACATCCCGCCGTTCATGAAAGCTCCGCCCCCTGAGCGATCTGCACAATAAGACATGCAAGTTCAAAAGAAAGGATAGCATGGGTCTAGAAAGGAGATTGGAATTAGATAAAAGGTTGGGCATTCATGAGTTTCCTGTAGACAGTGGAATTAACATCAAGGCGAGTTCTGCGTCTGATCAATAAATCTCGACGAATCCATACGAATGTCAACTTTTCAGCGATTTAAATTGAAACAAAGCTGAACTGAATTGGAGCCGCCGGGAGAGGAAGTTGGGTGCAAAAGCGCTCCAGTGATGGTGCCAGAGGACCGGAGCGATACGAATCTCAGCGGGGATAAACCCGGTCTGCCGAACGAGTGGTCGCAGAGGACGGACAATCCATCAAAAACTAGCAGGCTTTGGGGGCACTGTTGCGCAGCAGGAACTCCGCATAGGACCTATTTGTCTGCGCTATTCCGCAATACGCCTGATGAAGATTGTCCCACCTGCTGAGCGTCACTAATTTGACTACCGTCCCCGGCAGCCCAAGCTGCAGTCAATAGGAAGTGACCATGAAGAACATTCTCATCGTCGGTCAGGACGCGTTGACGAGAGAACCGCTTATGGGCTTCTTGTCTAAGCATGAGTTTAACGTCAGAGCGGTCGAAAACCGCCAGCAGGCCGCCAGCAATATGGCTTCTGAAGCGATTGATCTAGCAATTGTCGACCTGAGCTACGGCCGAGAGGACGGTTTGCAGTTCGTTCGAGATTTTGGTGCCAAGAGGGATCTTCCGATCATCATCATCAGCGGTGACTTCGTAGATGAGGCCGACAAGGTGATTGGCCTCGAAACCGGCGCTCGCGACTACATTACTATGCCCTTCGGGCTTACGGAGTTCCGCGCCCGCGTGCGCGCCGCTATGCGCCAGCGGCCGGAGCGTGACCGAAACACCATCTACCGTTTCGATGACTGGCGAGTTAGCACCAAGCGTCGGAGCTTGCGCCGGGGAACGGATCCTGACGTCAAGCTCACCGCCGGCGAGTTCAACCTCCTGATGGCCTTTCTCAAGAACCCAGGTCGGGTCCTTTCACGTGAGCAGCTTCTGATGGCGACCCGTGTCTATGATCAGGAGGTCTACTACCGCAGCATCGATGTTCTTATCGTCCGCCTTCGCCGTAAGTTGGGGCAGGATAAGGCGCCGCGCCCGCAGTATATCCGCACCGAGCGCGGCGCGGGGTATATTTTCGACAGTGTCGTGAATATTGAGGAACTAAGGACGCGCCGTGGTTGATGGACGGCCAAGATCGCGCGGGAAGCGAACGTGACCCAGCACCACTGCAGGCGCTTCAGAATATCACGAATAGGGTCAGGCTTTACCTTCATAGGAATGGCCTCCAGCCACCTGGGCACCTCGTACTATCGGCGTTTCGCGGACCGGTAGGGCCGCGCTGATTTCTGCGTGGACTGATGACGGCGATCGCTTCGGAGTTGGTTGTTGAGATTGCCGATTTTGGCATCGCGGTGGCGGTTTGCGCCGCCTTCGTCGTCATGCGGGCGCAGTTCGCCCCTGGTGCCATACGGGCGGGTGAGATTGTAGGCGAGATTGGCCATGCCGATCTTGGTCTGGCCCGCCCGATGCCGATCGTGCCCACGAACAAGAACTCGCGAGCAGCGGCTGTGGCGGCGACGTAACCTTCGGCCTTGCCGATCGCTTTACCAGTCGCCTTCGTCTGTACCATCAGACCGGCATATTCGCGCGAGGCATCCAGGTCGCAAGCCAAGACGCGATTTCAAATAAGGGGCCTCTCGCGGCGCCGACAAGGTTTCGGGATTTTCCGCTCCTCGCAGGTCGGTAGTGACTGTTGCATACGTGCAACTCAAGCGCGAAGAGTTATCTCAAGGGCAACACTATTCTTGAATTCGGCGGTCAGAATGCGAGTAATCAGCCAAACTCGCCCGATCGAGTCTTCTCGCTACGGGCCACCAATCAACCTGGGACGCCCCCTGTGAGTGCCGATACCATTGCTGGCGCAGTGAGCCGGGAGAGCCTCTCTTTCCCATACCTCCGCATTAAACCCGAGACCACTGTGCCAGCCCAGCGCCCTCCGCCGGCTGGCAGCAAGATGACGGCTGCCAAACGATGGGGCTCCGTGCTCTAAAGATAGAAAATGACGTTTGGCCTACTGCACACCGGGATTTTGCCTGTGATCGCTGCCACAAGCCATCGGTGGTCTTGGTGGTAACGAAACCGCATGCGTATGTTTGCCCGCTGTGTCTAGACGGCGATCCTGCCGAGCAAACTGAGCGTTTTGACTAACATTCTCGGCAAGCTTAGAAGGAGTGGTTCGCTCGATAACAACAAACCCCGAAAATACCTCGCTCATTGTCCGGGCCACGCGCTATCTGGATCGTGGAATTTCGTTTCATGAAGAAAACAGCGGCAGTTTTTAATGAGAGATGAAGTAACCGATCTTTTAACTGAGTTGGCCCTTTGGGCGAATGTGGTGATGAAATCGGAAAGGGGCGATAGAATTAAAATTTGCGCCGCCTACGACGCCGGTCTGCAGCTAATCGCTGAGCGTACTACGCCCGGGTCTCCGCCCCGACCGGGCATTGAAGCTTGCATCCTGCAGCATGAGAAACTGAAGGCTGCCGAAGACATCAGCTGCGTAGGTTGGATACTGGCCGCGATCGCCACGCGTGTTGGGGAACGAGATCTTCCGAAATGGGAGGAAGCTCAGAAGGTCATTGGCGCCACGGTTCGGTTGCTTAGTCGCTACCGTCAAACTCGCGTTCATTGAAGCCATGGCCGCGTCGGCGGAATGGCATTACAATGCTGTCGAGCATTCCCTGTAGCGTTGCACGGACGATGACGCCGGTAATTTACGGCTGTATGAACTGAGTGCCTCCGTCTCCGGCTGGGTCAGAAAACAGGTAAGTCAGTCGTTGTCGGGTTGGAAAAGAGGAAGGTCGCTGGAAAAGCGCGGCCAACCCGCCTTCGCTTGCACACAGCCTGCGTTTTGCCAGCTCCTCAACCGCAACGTGCTGTCAATCTTCGTCTTGCCATGTCTTGAACGCCGAACTGTTCACGCCATTGGCG
>NZ_JAMYUV010000072.1:0-19045 GCF_040323405.1 Mesorhizobium sp. M0048
AGGACAAGCTGTTCATCGGGCTGGCGCGCTCGGCGGCCGATGCAACGGAATATTTCCAGATCCCGACCGGACGCGTCGTCGAGATCGGGACGCAGGTGGCTATCTGAACAAATGGTCGTGCCCTTCGAAGGGCACGACCATTTGTCAGGCTTAGCTCACCAGAGCCGCCTTGTTTGCTTCAAGAAATTGCTTCAGCGGCCGCGGTCTCCTGCCAGACAGCGTCTCGATCGCGTCCGTCACCATGCTGATGCGGCCGGAGCGGGTATTGGTGTCGAAGGAAACGATGACCGGGGCGAAACCTTCGGGGACGCCGGCTGCCTTCAATCCCCCGGTCAGCGCTTCGTCCGAAAGCTGGACGACCTCGATTGGCTTGCCGGTAACTTCGGTGACGAGGGCCGCGATTTCAGCGACCGTATAGGCCTGCGGACCGGTCAGCGTGTATGTCGTGCTTTCGGTTGCCCCCGATGCGAGACCGGCGGCGATTGCCGCGGCCATATCGTCGCGCGCGCCATGGGCAATACGGCCGTCTCCGGCGGATGTGTACCACTGCCCCGAGGCGATGGCGTGCGGCAGCGCCATGAACAGGTTCTCCTGGTACCAGCCGTTGCGGAAGATGGTGTAGGGAATGCCGCTCGCCTTGATCGCCTGCTCGGTGCCGTGGTGATCGGGCGCAAACAGCACCGGCGATCCTGGCTCCGGATTGGGCATCGATGTGTAGAGCAGATGCGAAACGCCGGCGCTTTTTGCGGCGGCGACCGCGGTCTCATGTTGCTTCAGGCGCTTGCCCGGAAGGGCAAGCTCGTTTGTCGAAATGATCAGAACTCTGTCGGCGCCGGTAAATGCACTGGCCAACGATGCGGTGTCGTCGAAGTCGGCCGCCCTGATAGTGACGCCGCGCGCTGCCAGATCGGCCAGATTTTCGGGATTGCGGGTGGCGGCGATGATGCGCTGAGGGGAGATCTTGAGCGTGTCAAGCAGATGATTGATGACGCCGCGGCCAAGCTGGCCGGAGGCGCCGGTGACAAGAAGGGTGTCGGTCATGAAGGGTCCTGACGTTGCGCCGGAGCGGCGGGTGCATATGTTAGTCTCAAAAAGAGACCAGCACTAAAATAGGAATTGACCCATCCTCGTAAAGAAGGCAGTTTTGCGGGAGGTAGGCACACCCAGGGAACCAGCCATGGACGGCAAGATCGTTAATCTGAGATCGAAGCTCGAGATATACAAAGCAGGCAGCGGGGGCGGAAACCTTGCGGATTGCCCGGTTCGCGACGTGATCCAGGGGATCAGCAACAAATGGAGTTCGCTGCTGATGGAGGCCTTGGCCGAGAAGCCGTACCGCTTCGGCGAGTTGCGGCGCCTCGTGCCCGATATTTCACAGCGCATGCTCACCCAGACGTTGCACGATCTGCAGCGCGACGGCTATGTCCATCGCCAGGTCTTCCCGACCAAGCCGCCGAGCGTCGAATATAGCCTCACCGATCTCGGGCGCTCGATGTTTGGACCCTTGCATCAGCTGATCCAATGGGCCGAGCTCAATCACGGCGCTGTACGCGAGGCGCGGAAGGTTTTCGATGCTGCCGAAGGCTGAGCCTCCAGGCCGAGACGGCGCCTTGATTTAGCGACAGCGCTGAAGGATTGTCCGGCCTGGGTTGGGGCGGGCAGATGGGCAATTCTCTGGACATCGCGATTGCCGGCGCCGGGCCGGCTGGACTTGCCGCCGCGCTCTATCTCGAGCGCGCCGGACATAGGGTCACGATCTTCGAGCGCTTCGACCGGCCAAAACCGGTCGGGTCCGGGCTGATCCTGCAGCCGACCGGGCTGACGGTGCTTGCCGATCTCGGCCTGCTTGAAGACATTCTGGCGCTGGGCTGCCGCATAGACCGCCTGCATGGTGCAGATGCCAAGACCGGCCGCACAGTGCTCGACGTCCGCTACGATGCCCGGCGTGGCGGCCGTTTCGGGCTGGCGGTACATCGCGCGGCTCTGTTCGGCGTGCTTTTCCGCGCCGCCCGGCGCCAAGCGATCCACATTGAGACAGGCATCGAGCTTGAGACGCTGGAAGCCGGCGAACGGGCAACATTGATCTGCCGCAACGGACGACGGATGGGGTCGTTCGACCTGGTAGTGGATGCCAGCGGTTCACGCTCCAAACTGCGGTGGTGCGTGAACAATCCGGGCGAACCGCGATCGCTCGCCTATGGCGCGTTCTGGGCGTCGCTTGGCTGGCGCGGCGAGGGTTTCGACGAGCACGCGCTGCTGCAGCGCTACGACAGCGCAAGCGTGATGATCGGCGTGCTGCCAATCGGCCGGCCCGAGCCGGATGCCCAGAAGATGGCGGCATTCTTCTGGAGCCTCAAGCCGGCGGATGCCGAGTACGTCTGGGCGGCAGGTCTCGAGGCATGGAAGGCGAGATTGGTCGGGCTGTGGCCTGAATGCGCGGCCTTCATCGACCAGATCGACAGTTTCGAGCAGCTTTCGCTGGCGCGCTATGGCCATCACACGATGAAGACGCCAGCCGGACGGCGATTGGCTGTTATCGGCGATGCGGCCCATTCAACGAGCCCGCAGCTCGGCCAGGGCGCGAACATGGCGCTGCTCGATGCAGCCGCGCTCAACTACGCACTCATAGGAACGGACCGTGTCGATACTGCACTGGAGGCCTATGTCCGGACGCGGTGATGGCATGTGCGGGTCTTCCAGGCGCTGTCGCTGGTGCTGACGCCGTTTTATCAGTCGGATTCGATTGTGATGCCGTTCGTCCGCGACAGGCTGGTGGCGACGCTGGCAAAAGTCCCGCCGGCGCCGCAGTTTCTTGCTTCCATGGTTACAGGAACGGTGATCAATCCATTCAAGCCGATAGGGCTTGCGGAAGCGCTATGGCCGGATCGCCTTGGCGGGTGATTTCGGAAAGGTGCGAACCCTTAGCCTGCAAGAATGCATGGAGGCGTTGCGGATAATCGGGAGCGACCGCGCCCTTCACGGATGGGCGTTTGCGCAACGCCTCGCGCCACACCTGGACATGCGGCTTTCCGTCCAGGATGCCGAAATCGTCGATCCGGTCGAAGACGTCGAAATAGCGGAAAATCGGGCCGTAGACCGCGTCGACCAGTGAAAAGCGCTCGCCGTCGAAGCATGGCCCAGCCGCGCCATTCGCCCGTTCCACTTCCAGGCGATCGAACATTGCCGCTAGCGTCGCGCTTTCAGCGAGCAGCGCGGCTTCCGTAGGCGCTGAATAGAAGCGGGCGACGGCATTGAGGATTGCCGAGCCGAACTCGATCCAGCCGCGATGCCGGGCACGGACATAGGGGTCGGTGGGATGCAGTGGATTTGGCTGGGTTTCCTCGAGGAATTCGAGGATGACCGCCGATTCGAAGATCACCGTTTCCTGGCCGTCATGCTGAACGCGAAGCAGCGGCACCTTGCCGAGCGGTGATATCGCCTTGAACCAGGCAGGCTTGTTGGCGAGATCGACCGTGATGCGTTCGAACGGCACGCCCTTTTCGCGAAGTGAAATCGCCGCGCGCTGCACATAGGGACAAAGATGGTGGCTGACGAGGATGAGCTTACCGGTCATCTCACTCTCCCCAGACATAGTTCAAGGCGCCGTCCTCGACGCGGGTGGAGAGGAACATCAGGCGGGAGCCCTTCGGCGCCGGGCCTTCGAGGCGATCACCGTTCGCCATGTCGAACGAGGCGCCGTGCCACTGGCAGATGAGCTTGCCGTCCTTGCAGTCGAGCGGGCCACCGAAATGCAGGCAGACGTTGGCGGCAGCGCGGATACGCTCGCCGCTGCGGTAGACATGGACCTCGCGGCCGAAGAACGGAGCGATCAGGCTGCCTGTTTCCGGAACGTCGGCGATCCTGCAGATTTCATACTTCATCGGAATTTGCCTCTCACGATTGATGCGACTGCATCTATATAGATGCATTTGCATCGATCGTCAAGCTTGATGCAATTGCATCTATCCCCTATGATGCAATCATGACCGGGATTCCTACACCTCCAGCAATCAAAGCCTGGGCCCGCCTGATGCGGGTTTCGCGCCAGTTGTTGGAACGAGCCGAGGACGCGCTGAAGGACAGTGGCCTGCCGCCGCTTGCGTGGTACGACGTCCTGCATGAGCTTGCCGAGGCGGGCGAGGGCGGATTGCGGCCGTTCCAACTCACCGAGCGCACCCTGTTTGCGCAGTATAACATCTCCCGGCTGCTGGCGCGGCTGGAAGCCGACGGGCTGGTCGAGAAGCTTCCCGTTGCCGATGACGGCCGCGGGCAAACCGTCCGTGTCACCGACAAGGGGCGCGAGACGCGTCGCCGCATGTGGGCTGTCTACGGCCGCTCGATCGCGGAGTTGGTCGGCTCCCGGCTTTCCAATGATGAGCTCGATGCGCTGTCAGCTCTGCTTGGGCGCCTGCGAGTTCCGCCCGCCCTGGAGTGACACGCCTTCATGGCGAAGATGCGCCGATTTGCGAGGTCAGGCACTGCCCCAGAGGAATGCCAATGTCGCCAGAACGCCAAGCCCGACGCGGACCATATGCAGATTGCCCCATTTGACGATCAATGTCCGAGCTTCAGCATTGATGGTGTTCGCGTCCATCGCCTCCAGCAACCTATTTGCCGGCATCATCACCAGCAGCGTCCATGGCCAAGGCAGGATAATCAGCACGGCGCCGGCCAGATAAGCGAGATTGCTGGTCAGCCACCACGCGACGAGGCCTAGAATACAGGCGACGACGGCGATCGAGGCCTGCATGGCGGCGCCGCGCTTGTAGGAAGGCTGCCATTCCTGCAGCAATGCTTTGTCCTCGAGGCGAAGCCGCGCCGGCTGTTCGGCGACGCTGACGTAGATAGCCGCGCCTGCGAACACTGCGGTAACGGTCAAGGCAAGCAATCCGGCGAGCATGATCTGTGTCTCCCCTGATGCCCCGCATGGAGCAAGCTACAGAAATAAAGGCTTGCGCCGGGTCGGGCAATACGCCATAAAGCCGAACCGTAACGTACGGTACGCTATCGAGCTCCTATGTGAACTGCGGGTGAGTTCGCCTCCTGAGGAAAGACCGTGTTGCACGCTGTGACCGACATCGACGCCAGCGAGACGCTGACGGAGCGGCAGAAAGCCGTGCTCGACGCTGCCCTTCGCCTGCTGGTCGAAGAGGGCGATCAGTTGACCATGACCGCCGTGGCGCGGCGGGCGAGCTGCTCTAAGGAGACGCTCTACAAATGGTTCGGCGATCGCGACGGGCTGTTGACGGCAACGGTGCAATGGCAGGCGTCCAAGGTGCGGGTAGTGCCGGTTGATCGCAAGGGGCTCGACCTTGCTTCGCTGACGGCGAGCCTCGAACGCTTCGCTTCGGACTGGCTCAAGGTAATTTCGAGCGACACCTCGATCGCGCTGAACCGGGTGGCGGTCGGCCAGGCTAGTTCGGGGAAAGACGATCTCGGCGCCATCGTGCTGGAGAACGGCCGCTTCGCACTGGCCAGGCGCCTTAAGCCGGTGCTCGAGGCAGGCAAGGAAGCTGGTTTCCTCGAGTTTTCCGATGCTGAGACGGCGTTCCGCACCTTTTTCGGGCTGGTCGCCCGTGACGTGCAGATCCGCCTGCTGCTTGGCGACCGGCTGGAATTGACTGATGCGGCGATCGGCGGCGATGCCGTCCGAGCGACGCAGCAGTTTCTCGCTCTTTACAGGGCAAAAACCGGGCCGCGAGGCCTCTGAATTCAAAACGGGAAGGAAGAAAAATGCGTGTCTATTACGATCGCGATGCCGATCTCAACCTGATCAAGGGCAAGAAGGTCGCCATCATCGGCTATGGCAGCCAGGGCAGGGCGCATGCGCTCAACCTCAAGGATTCCGGCGTCAAGGACATCGCCATCGGCCTCAAGGCCGGCTCGGCGACCGCCAAGAAGGTCGAGGCCGACGGGCTCAAGGTGATGAGCGTGGCCGATGCCGCCAAGTGGGCCGACCTGATGATGATGGCCACGCCCGACGAGCTGCAGGCCGACATCTACAAATCCGAGATCGCGCCGAACATCCGCGATGGCGCAGCGATCGCCTTTGCCCACGGCCTCAACGTTCATTTTGGCCTGATCGAGCCTAAAGCCTCGGTCGACGTCGTGATGATCGCGCCGAAGGGGCCCGGCCATACGGTGCGCGGCGAATACCAGAAGGGCGGCGGCGTGCCGTGCCTGGTCGCGGTCAACCAGGATGCTTCGGGCAATGCGCTCGACCTGGCGCTCTCCTACGCCTGCGGCGTTGGCGGCGGCCGTTCGGGCATTATCGAGACCAATTTCCGCGAGGAGTGCGAGACCGACCTGTTCGGCGAGCAGGTTGTGCTGTGCGGCGGTCTGGTCGAATTGATCCGCGCCGGCTTCGAGACACTGGTGGAAGCCGGCTACGCGCCGGAAATGGCCTATTTCGAGTGCCTGCACGAGGTCAAATTGATCGTCGACCTGATCTACGAAGGCGGCATCGCCAACATGAACTACTCGATCTCGAACACCGCCGAATGGGGCGAATACGTCTCGGGCCCGCGCATCATCACCGCCGAGACCAAGGCCGAGATGAAGCGCGTTCTGAAGGATATCCAGACCGGCAAGTTCACCTCGGAATGGATGCAGGAATACCGCGCCGGCATGTCGCGCTTCAAGGGCATCCGCCGCAACAATGACAGCCACCAGATCGAGGAAGTCGGCGCCAAGCTGCGCGCGATGATGCCGTGGATTTCCAAGAACAAGCTGGTCGACAAGGCCAAGAACTGAAGGAAATCCACATTCGTTTCGTTGCGCGTCCTCAGGCTTCGCCCTGCGGGCGCGCGGGGGATTTCCAAGAACGAGCTGGTCGACAAGGCCAAGAACTATCGCAATTTCATTGCCGATCAAGAAAGGCCGGCGGAGCGATCCGCCGGCCTTTTTCGCATAAAGATTGTGTGGTTCCCACGCTTGTGGACAGGCGCATTATCCTCATCACCGTGGTATGCCTGTGCGGGGCATGGCACAGAAGTGCCAAAGGGGGCTGAGACTTGGAACTCAAATTTCTGTTGGTCGGGTTTGCCTGCGCGGTTGCCGGCATGCTCTCCCTCGTCACGTTCCTGAAGTGGTGGGAGGTGAGGGCGGTCAGCCGCTGGTCTCCGACGCCGGGAAAGATCGTCTCGTCGCGTGTCGAGGCTCGCGAGGTGACCAGTTCGGGATCCGGTTCGGACAGCAGAGGGTCGACCGAGATGCGCAACTTCCCGGCGATCACCTTCGAATACAAGGTGAACGGCAAGAAGTTTCGCAGTTCGCACTACAGCGTGCAGGAGAACCTTGGAAACTTTGCCGTGACGGAAACCCTTGCGAAATTTCCAAACGGGGCTGGCGTAACCGTCTTCTACAACCCGGCCGATCCAGCCGAGGCCGTGATCGAACGCACCATGCCCGAAGGTTCCTTCAAATTCATGGTCCAGCTTTCGGCTGGGCTGGTGGTTGGCGCGCTGGTATTGGTCTTCTCCGTCGGCGGCGCCCTGGAAGCGATCCGGCCGTTTTTGCCCAAGCCGCAGAACCTCGGCGCCGCGGCCCTGCTGCTGTTCATGGGATTGTTTGTCCTGCGCATGGGCTTCGCCCAGAAGTCACTAGCGGAACAGGCGGCGAAATGGCCCATCACGGCAGGACGCATCGACGCCTCGGGCCTGCAGAAATTTGAGACCCGCGACAGGTCCGGAGGCGGCTATCGGCCCTGGCGAACAGTCTTCAAATCCCGCATCGTCTACAGCTATAGCGTCGCCGGCCAGCGCTACGCCGCCGATCGCATCGCTTTCGGCGCAAACGTGACGGCTTCGCTGCCGAGCCTCGTCAGCGGTCAATCACGGCGCTACCTCGAGGGCGACAAGGTCAAGGTCCACTACGATCCCGCCAATCCGGCTGCCGCGGTTCTCGAATGCAGGGTGAGTGGGCTTTGGCTTCTGTGGGTCTGCGCAGTTGGCTTCATAGGTGGAGCCGCGCTGCTTGTGGGGGTGATCTAAGGCTGAAGCTGCCGTCCTCGACGCTGTAGATCCAGAGGAAGGGCACTTGTCTTCAGCACCTGACAAGAACTCCGCTGTCGAAGCCAGGCCATGTCAATCTCACCGTCGCCCCGTCGACCACAATATGGATGACACGGGAGAACGGCTCTTCCGCCGACGGGTCGGATCCGTAGCATTGGCTGGCCCGCGCCACCCAACCCGTGGGTGTCTTGAGAAACATTGCGTGTTCACAGCCGAGAGCAGGGACCGACAGCGCGTCGCGGTACAATGTGTAGACAGTCTGGCGTTGAACATCCGCAACGGCGGTGCAGTTCGATCTGTCCCGGGACCATGTGCCGACATAGGGTTCCGTGGCAAAGGCGCTGCCGCACGAAAATCCTAGGATCGAAATGAGCATCAGGAGATTTCGCATCATCGATTCTTTCTTTCGACCATGACATCGGGCCATGCTAAAGCATCGATGCTTAGACTTCACAATGATGCTGCTCCAGGGACTTAAATGATCATCCGCAAAGCAGCAGCTATTTTTCTGAGCATGCTGAGCCTGTCGCAAGCAGCGAACGCAACAGAATGTTCGCTAACGACGATCGCGAGGTGGGTCTTGAGGACGGCACCGGACTGTGCAGAGTGTGGGACGGGCAGGTCTATGCGTTCAATGCAGGCGGTGCCGAGCAGCTGAGTTCCCGCGAAGCCTCGCCGGCACCGGCAGGGTTGCTGTTGCCTGACTTCGGCGCGATTTTTATCGAATGGCCCGATTTCGCCAAAGCCAATCCCGACGGCGTGGCTTGGGATGCCTTTACGTTGACGGGTTGCAGCGATGAATAACAAGAGTCTGCCGGCCTGTATCTGCACCCTGTCGGTCCTTGTGGCCATGGCCACGGGGGCTGGTGCCGACCAAAGCAAGCCGTCGCGTCCACCTATCGATAAATGCAGCTGGGAACGCTTGGCGGACAGGGATGTCGGGCTGGCTGCCTGGGTACAGCGCTGCGATTTCGGTTTTCGCCGGATTCATTTCGAGCTTGGCGGCAATGCTCTTGCCATCAAATACAGCGATGGCGGTTCGGCCGATCCCGTCGTCGAAGTCTTCGATATGCTGCCGGGCGAGGCCGCCGATGCTGCGTTGCAGCGCATTTTTACGCAGAAGACCGAGAAAGCCATCAGCACACGTTGCGTGCTCACGCCTTACACCGACGCGGCGACGCCCGCGCGCATCCTCCGGTATGTTTTCAGTCCCGATGCCGCCTATCGTGAGGAATTGAAGACCGTCGCCAACCCTGACGAGGTCGGCGAACCGCCTTGCGGCGAATGGGGCGAAGCCCCGGACGGCATTCAGTATTTCGAGGTGCAATCACCCGAACTGCGAAAGCTTCTATTCGTTCGCGTCGGCCAGGATGAGCCGCTGTTTGACGAGCAGACACTGCAAGTCCTGCCACCCGGATAGCGCCGGTAGATATCAGCCGTAGTGCCAACTGGGCTTTGGTTCGGTGCCGGTGAACATCACGCCGATGCGGTCCTCGCGGCGCCAGCGGACCACGGCCTTGTAGGCGATGCCGTCGGTCGGAACATAGAGCAGGAACTCATCGGGCACGCGCGCGTCGATCGAGACCTTCAATTCGGCGCCGCCGGCATGCATGTTGCGCAGCGTGCATGTGACCTCGGAATTGGTCATGCCGGTCAGGATCGTTGCGCCCTTCAAGACGCGCTGCCGGCGTTTGTCCCTCTGTTCGTCCTCGGCCATCGCACGCAATCCAGCCATTTTTCGCGTCTCGGGCGTTCTGATCGGGAGGATTATTAGACCTGCCTGATAAAAATAGCGTTATCAGCAGTCGGGACTGGGAGATGTTCGCGGTTCCTGGCTGGAAGAAAAAGGCGCCGCGAAGCACGGCGCCGAACGATGCTTGTTGTCGGCCTGCTTACCTATAGGGCGAGTAGCATTGCTGGCGCGGCCCGTAATAGGGCTGGAAGGTATTGTCCCAGGCGCGGTACGACCGGTAGCGATTGTAACACCATTGGACATGTGCACTGGAAAGCCGCCCTGCGCGATAATAGCGGCGCGGTGGCGGCGCGTCGTAGTAGTTGTAGCTGTTGTACAGGCTGCCAAGGCCGAGCCCCAGGCCCAAGCCAAGAATCGCGGCACCCGCACCATCATCATAGTAGCCGCCGCGGTAATGGCGGCGATGGTGGCGCCAGCGCCAGCTGTCGTCCCAGCCGCCATTATCCCAGTGTCTCGAAAAATGACGGCCGCGGAAATTGTGGGACCGCCATCTCCAATCGTCGCCGCCGTGCCATTGCCGAAAGCCGCGATTGCGCCAACGCCAGATCTGCCTGTCATTGCCGCCTGCCCAATCTTCACGAATTTGCACGATGTCGGCAGCATTGCCCGCCACCGGCAGCAGAGGTTTGGGTATTGGCCCGGCAAGCGAGGGGGACGAGAGGCCGGTGATCAGACCGAGGGCCATCAGCCCGGATCTGACAGAAGATAAAAAGAGCGGTTTCATCGCACTCTCCGAAGATTCAGGCCCCACGCCCAGAATACCCCGGGGAAGGGCCTATTGATGGAACTTTCCATCTGAACGGAAGATGAACAAAAAGGTTCCGTCAGCCATAGCGAGCGCGCGATCAAGCAGAGCCGCCTGATTTCTGCGCCCTTGTTTTCGGGCGCGCTTGCGGGCAAAGGTCAAAGCCATGTCGCTGCGCCTTGCCACTTTCAACGTCGAAAACCTGATGAACAGGTTTGATTATTCCGGATACCGCAATCAGCTCAACGAAGATCGCACGCTGGCGCTTTTCGACATTCAGAGCGAGGCCGAATACAAGATGCTCGAGCAGGCGCGGGCCATCGCGCAGTCCGACGACACGCGGCAGTTGACGGCGCTGGCGATCGCGGCCACCCGCGCCGACATCATCTGCATGCAGGAGGTCGACAATATCGAGGCGCTGAGGGCCTTCGAATATGGCTATCTGTTCAAGATGGTGGGGCAAGGCTACCGGCAGAAATACACCACCGCCGGCAATGATTCGCGCGGCATCGACGTCGCCGTGATGATGCGCAACGAGACCGCGCAGGGCCAGCCGATCGAATTCGTGCGCATGACCAGCTACGCCTATGTCACGTTCGAGCAATTCGGGCTGCACACGGCGGAATTGGCAGCACTTGGACATCAGGCCAATGAGCGCATCTTCCGGCGCGACTGCCTGGAAATCGATCTGACCGTGGCTGGCGCGCCGTTGACGCTCTATCTCGTGCATTTCAAGTCGATGGGCTCGCCCCGTAACGGCCTCGACGGCCGCGAGGCGACAATGCCGCTGCGCATCGCCGAGGCGCAGGCGGTGCGCCGGATCATCGAGGAGCGCTTCGGCAAGGACCATGCCGCCGACAAGCGCTGGGCAATCTGCGGCGACATGAACGACTACCGGCAGCGCGTGAAGATCACTGGCGATGTTTTCGACGGCTATCGCTTCGAGGTGATCGACGAGACCCGGTCCTGCATCGACGTGCTCACTGCCGGCGGTTTTTGCGAAAACGCGGTCGAGCGGCGGCCGGAAATGGACCGCTGGACTTTCTATCACACGCGCGGACCGGAAGAGCGGCATCTCTGCCAACTCGACTACATCCTTTTGTCGAGGGCGCTAGCCAGGCAGAACGCCACCGCCGTTCCCGATATCATCCGTAACGGGCAGCCTTGGCGCACCATATTTCCGGCAGGCCAGGAGGTCGAGCGCTTCCCACGCGCCGGGTGGGACCGGCCGAAGGCATCCGACCATTGCCCGGTAGCAATTGCCCTCGACATGGCGTGAGACAGGCGTGAGTTTCGACCTGCCGCGCAATATCATCCTGCCGGTCGATGCCATCGACGTCAGGCTCGATCCTGGCCTGCATCCGTTCGAGCGCGATAATGCCGAGGCGATCGCGGCGAACTGGCGGCGTGAGACCGCATCGAAGCCGGCGCTTTTCGACGGCACCGTGGTGCTGCTTTCCGCACTCAGCTACCGCGACAATCGCCTCGTCGGCCGCTGCCATGCGGTGCGGTATTCGACCTTCATGCTTTGGCGCAGCAATAGACAGGTGCCTGGCGCCGAACATGCCTACGCGCACGCCATGCTGGTCGCTGGCGACAATGCGCTGGTGGCGATCCGCATGGCGCCGCATACGGTCAATGCCGGCCGCATCTACTTCGCCGCCGGTTCGTTCGAGCCCACCGATTTCCGCGACGGCCTTGTCGACGTCGACTTCAACATGATCCGCGAGGTACGGGAGGAAACCGGCCTCGACCTATCAGGCGCGACACGCGGCAGGCGCCACTACGCCCTGTCGACGGCAAGCGGCACGGTGATCTTTCGCCGCTACCGCGAGACGGCCTCCGCCGACGACCTGGCACAGCGGATCCGCGCTTTCGTCGCGGCCGAGTCAGAGCCTGAAATCGAAGGTCCTGTGATCATCCGCAATGCAGCCGACCTGCCGGACGGATTGATGCCGCATATGAGACCGCTGATCGAATGGCACTTCGCGCAAGGATTCCGACTCTAACGTCGCGACCTGCCTTCAATAGCCTTGCGGTCGCTGCGGGCAGCGACAAAATACAGCAGCACGCCGAGACCCAGGAGTGCCCCCATCGCCGTTCCCATCGTCTGCCCAATTACTTGCTGGAAGTCAGCTGTGACGCGATCGGGATTATCCATTCCATAACGGATCAAATTCCACCAAAGCCCTGCCAATGCGGCTTCGACGATCACCATCGCCAGAGCCAGTCGCCCTCTCTTGCTCATCCATTGTTCCCCCTTAGTCCCCAACAGCATTGTTATCATTGCAGATTGTGCTGCGACAAGGGCAGGTTGCTTATAAAATTGGCAGCGTCGCGAGGCGACATTTGCTGCAACGCTCTATTCATGCCTCAGCGCGTCGATGGGGTTGAGCCGTGCGCCGCGCAGCGCCGGGAAGAAGCCGAACACCATGCCGATCAGCGCGGAAAAGCCGACCGCAAGCAGGATGACCGCCGGGCTTGGCACAAACGGGATCGTCAGCGTCAGCGAGGCGAGGCCGGCCAATGCCAGGCCGATCAGGATGCCGATGATGCCGCCAAGCAGCGACAGCACCGTCGCCTCGACCAGGAACTGGATGAGGATGTGCTTTTCGTGGGCGCCGATGGCGAGCCTGATGCCGATCTCGCGCGTGCGCTCGGTTACCGACACCAGCATGATATTCATAATGCCGATGCCGCCGACGAGCAGGCTGACGCCGGCGACGGCGCCGAGCATGCCAGTCATGGTGGTGGTGGCGCTGGCCATGGCATCGGCGATCTGGGTCATGTCGCGGATCGAGAAATCATCGTCTCGGTCGGGCGTGATGCGGCGTGTGTCGCGCAAGATGTCCTCGACGCGCTGCTGCAGCACCGTGGTTGGCGTACGGTCGTCGGCGGCGACATAGATCGATTCGATGTCGCGATTGCCGGCAATGCGACGCTGATAGGCGGCGAGCGGCATCAGCACGACATTGTCCTGGTCCTGGCCGAAGCCGGTATAGCCCTTCGGTTCGAGCAAGCCGATGATCTTGCAGGAGGTGCGGTTGACGCGGATGATCTCGCCTTCGGGGTCACCGGCGCCGAAGAACTGCTGGCGCACCGTCTCGCCGATGAGGCAGACGCCGGTCCCCGAGCGGGTTTCCGAATCGCTGAACGGGCGGCCCGAAACCAGCTTCCAGTCGCGAGCCTCGAGATAGGCGCTGTCGGTGCCGGTAACGCCCGAGGTCAGGCTTTCGGTGCCGAAAATGACGCGCACCTGCTTTTGCGACGCCGGTGAGATGGCGCGCGCGCCGTCCAGGTGCGCGACAAGCGCTGCAAGATCTCTGTCGCTCAGCGGTCGGACGACCTGATCGAGCCCTCCAGGTCCGCCAGGCCCCGCCGGACGGCCGGAACGAATGACGAGCAGGTTGCTACCAAGCTTGGAAATATCGGACTTGACCTTCTCGGTGGTGCCCGAGCCGATGGTCAGCATGGCGATGACGGCGGCAACGCCGATGACGATGCCGAGCAGCGTCAAGAACGAGCGCAGCACGTTGCGGCGGATGGAGCGGAGCGAGAGGCGGACGGTTTCCCAGATCATGGCTAGGCCATCTCGAGATTGGCGGTATCCGAGGCGACATGGCCATCGAGGAAACGGATCGTGCGCTGGGCATAGCCGGCAACATCGGCTTCGTGCGTGACCATGGCGATGGTCAGGCCGAGCTCGCTGTTCAGCTGCGTCAGGAGCTCCATGATCTCGTGCGTGCGGGCGGTGTCGAGATTGCCGGTCGGCTCGTCGGCAACGAGCAGCGTCGGCCTGGTGACGATGGCGCGGGCGATCGCCACGCGCTGCTGCTGGCCGCCGGACAGCTCGGCTGGCGTATGATGCTCGCGGCCGACAAGGCCGACCTCGGCAAGTGCCTGCATGGCAAGGCCGCGGCGCTCGCGGGCACCTACGCCGCGGTAGATCAGCGGCAGTTCGACATTCTCCGCCGCCGTAGTGCGCGGCAAGAGATTATAGCCCTGGAAGACGAAGCCCACATAGAGATTGCGCAGCTGAGCACGGCGGTTGCGGTCGAGACGGCCGGCGTCGATGCCTTCGAAGCTGTAAGTCCCAGCGGTCGGCGTGTCGAGGCAGCCAATAATGTTCATGGCCGTCGATTTGCCGGAACCGGATGGGCCCATGATGGCGACGAATTCGCCGCGTCTGATTGCGAGGTCGACGCCGGCCAGCGCATGCACCCGGGCTTCGCCCTGGCCATAGCTTTTCCAGACCTTGTCGAAGCCTATGAGCGTGGTCGCGACCGATGCCACGATCAACTCCGCTGCTGCGAGGCGGTAATGACTTGTGCGCCTTCCTCCAGGCCGGAGACGATCTCGGTCAGTTCGCCGTCTGTCGAGCCGACCCTGACGTTGACCGGATGCGGCCGCCCATTCTCCAGCACGTAGAGCGTGCGCGAGCCGTCGGTGGGCTTCGTCGCCGCCGGGTGCTGGCGGTTGCCGCCGGGACGTCCCATGCGGCCGGTGAACAGGTCGGTGAGGCTCCAGCCGCGCTCCGCCGTCTGGGCCGGCCGGTAGCGGAAGGCGATCGACGGCACGGTGAGCACGTTCCTGGCCTGCTTGGTGACGACCGAGACGGTGGCTGTCATGCCGGGCCGCAACAGAAGTTCGCTGTTGTCGACATCCAGCCTTGCATCGTAAGTGACGACGCCGTCGGTGGTGACCGAGGCATAGGAGATGTCGCGGATTTCGGCGTCGAACGGCCGTTCCGGAAAGGCATCGACGGTGAAGCGCGCATGCTGGCCGGGTTTGACGGCGCCGATATCGGCCTCGTCGACCGCCGCCTTCAACTCCATGTTCTTCAGATCGGCGGCGATGACGAACAGGACTGGCGCCTGCAGCGAAGAGGCGACCGTCTGGCCGGGATCGACCGAGCGCGTCAGTATGATGCCGTCGATCGGAGCGTAGATGGTGCTCTTGGCAAGATCCGTCTGCTGCGCCTTGAGATCGGCACTGGCCATGGCGAGGTTGGCTTTGGCAATATCGAGCGCCGCCTTCGAGCGGTCGCGCGTGGCGGTTGCCGCTTCGAGCGACTGGTCCGTCGCCATGCCGCGCTTGGTCAGTTGTGCCGCGCGCACCAGCGCCTTTTCGTTTTCGGCCAGGGTCACAGTGGCGTCCTCGACGCTCGCCGCCGCTGCCTTGGCGGAGGCCTGGGCGCGCTCGATCTGCACCTCCAGCTTTGCGGTGTCGAGCGCAGCCAGCACATCGCCCTTCTTCAGCAACTGGTTCTCGTTGACCGAAACCGAGCGGACGACGCCCGAGAGTTCGCTGGAAATATCGACCTGAGTGAGGGGCTGCAGCGTGCCGGTAGCCGAAACCGCGACGGTAAGGTCGGCCGTGGCGGCCAGTGTTGTGGTATACTCGATCTTGGCGGGCGCGCCCGCATACCAGGGGTAGCCGACGACACCCACGGCCACTGCGAGTAGCGCAAGCAGCGCGTAAAACCAACCGCGACGGCGTTTTGTCTTCAGGCCCTGGTGGTCGAGCCCGAGCGCCGTCTCGATGGCGGAAGCGGATTCCGTCTTTGGCAGATTGACAATCTGGTCCACGCCGGACCCCTATGTTCAATGATTTCCCATCAGTGCACAAATCAGGCCTTATGGTTCAAAATTCAAATTAAATTTCGCCCATGTTGGGAATGAGGCAGAGGACTTACTGAGATGCAGCCGCGGAATTACTTACTTTACGACGTATTCACCACCAACCGGCTGGCGGGCAATCCGCTGGCCGTGGTGCTCGACTGTAACGGGCTGGACCTTGCTGCGATGCAGGCGGTGGCGCGCGAGTTCAACCTGTCCGAAACCGTCTTCGTGCTGCCGCCTGATAATCCCAAGCATCGGGCCCGCATCCGTATCTTCACACCCGACTATGAAATGCCGTTCGCCGGCCACCCGACCGTCGGCTCGGCGATAGCGCTCGCCGAAATGGCGGGAGAGGCCGCCGGCATCTTCGTGCTCGAGGAGAATATCGGCCCGGTGCGCTGCGCTGTCAGCAAACACGATGGTTCGACCTTTGCCGAGTTCGACCTGGCGAAACTGCCGGCCCAGCTGGAATTGTCGGCCGATCCCGAGGCGATCGGCGCGGCCCTTGGCCTTGGGCCGCACGAGATCGGCTTCGAGAACCACCGCGTTTCATTCTGGTCGGCTGGAGTGCCTTACGTGACCATCCCCGTCGCCAATCTGGAGGCGGCTGCCCGGATCAAGCTCGACAACCAGGCGTGGTCGGAACTGGCGCCGCGCAAGAGCGAATGGGCCTTCGCCAGCCCCTATGTCTATTGCCGCGAGACGGTGCACCATGACAGTGCCTTCCATGTCCGCATGATGGTGCCCGGCAATCCGTCCCACGAAGACCCGGCGACCGGCTCGGCGGCGGCCGCGTTCGCCGGCGCGATCATGCATTTCGACGGCCCGACCGACGGCATTTCACAACTGTGGATCGAGCAGGGGCTGGAGATGGGCCGGCCTTCGCGCATTCGCCTCGAACTGAATGTCGACGGTGGCAAACTGGCCGCCGCCCGCATCGGTGGCCATGCGGTGAAGGTGGCTGAAGGCAGGCTTTTTGTTTGACGACCTCGGCACTTCGGCGATTTGTCGGGAAATGAATCCCACGGGGCTGGACATGGCGGATGTCGGCGGCTATATGCCCGCCAACGCCGGTTTTACCGGCCGAGTGGGTGCGTAGCTCAGTTGGTAGAGCAGCTGACTCTTAATCAGCGGGTCCACAGTTCAATCCTGTGCGCACCCACCACTCCCAAAGCCAAGCAGCATAAGGCTTTGCGGAGATTTGGTGGTCCTCCCTTTCAAGGCCCGTTTTGCAACTAGTAATGGTTTAGTAAGGGCCGCTGCGCGTTAACTAGGTTCTCGATTCGAGCTTTCAAAGCCGGCGCGTCCGAGATACACAAAAGGTGCACAGGGCTTCGAAAGCCCACGGTCCTCGGCTTACGTCCCGCGCCGACCACCGGAGCAACGCAACGGACAATCTCAATGGAGATACCGTTGTCATGACTATTCTCAAAATACGCGAAGATACTGCCCGCCGTCGCCTCGCGCGGCTGGGCTTCCGCCTCAACAAGACGCCAAGCCGATCATGGCTTCGGGCCGAGTATGGTCCCGGCTATATTATCCTCGACGGCAACACCGTCGTATCAGGATGCAGCGGCCACGAGTATTCCGACACGCTGGAAAGGGTGGAGGAGTTCATAGAGGACCGAGCTCGTTAAGCCATACCGTCCCCACACGTTGGGGGCGGCTTTTATGCCTTGGGTGAATAGACGAACCTCTGGTTGACACGGTGCGCCACCCGCACGTAGATATCGTGGGCGCCGGTTGGCACGGTATCGAAACCACTCATCTCCGGCCCTCGCGCACCTTCAGGAGCAGGGATAAATTCCATTCCGTGCTCGTAACCTTCATCAAGGCGAAGCTCTTTGTTCAATTCCGCCAAATATTGGCTTTTGTTCAACGGCTGTTTTGTCATGTACCCTCTCTCCAGTGCGATCACCTATCAGCAGGTAAGACCTGGCCCAGCGTTTTGCAATTGGTGCGGCCAAAGCCGCCGCCTGTAGCCGTAGAGCCATGCGCTTCGCCCCAAGTGTGTGGGCGGCGCGTGAGCAACGTAGGAGGGGGAAGGCAATGCTTGATCGCGTTCTGCTGGATGACGAACATTTCCGTGTCTCAATGGGATTGCTGGGGGCCGTCACAGTGCTGGTGAAGCACCGGAGTCTTTCCCGCAAGGCACCATCGGAATACGCCACTCACCTAAAGCAAACGATTGACGAGCTTCAAAGGCGAGGGGTTCCGATTCGACCCGACTCACCGATACTGAGGGAACTCCTGAGCGACTTTGCCGAAGCACTGTTTGCCCCTCACGGGGGTGGCTACTGGTCCACAGCATTCGGAAAGCTTCCGGCTGATCGGGCCGCGGAGCTGATCGAAGAGAACACCTAAAGTCAGATGACAACTGCCAGTCGCTCTACCAACTAGGAATGTTGTCCTAGTCTGTTTTTCGTCCATCAACGGACGATCAGACAGGAGAACATCACATGCCCAAGAGCAAAGACGTAACAGCCGACAAGCCGCAGACCAAGAAATCCCGCGTGCAGGAAATGCTAAATGCCGGCGCCGTTAGCGTCGCAGAAATTGCCGACGCACTTTCGATCAGCCGGCAGGCCGCCTATTCGCTGATCGGAGACGTGAAGCGCAACGGCGTTGAAATTGCCGGTGTCATGAAAGACGGCGCGATGCGCTACAGCGTTACTGCGCCAAAGCGCGCCAAGGCCAAAGCAGCCGCCTTTGGCAAGGGAGCGACCGTCAGCGCTGCCCCATCGGAGGGGAAGGAATGACGATTCACCAACTGATTGAAGCGCTGACCGCCATTCGCGACGTGAACGGCGGCGACATTGAAGTCCGCATGGGAAGTAAGTGGCGGTCGCATTCCGTGGCTGAGGCCCAGGTTGTCTTTCAGGAAGCCAACGCCTTCGAACCCTATGTGCTGATC
>NZ_JAMYUV010000073.1:0-18507 GCF_040323405.1 Mesorhizobium sp. M0048
GGCGGCCGTCTCAGCCCGAAGGGCTGCCCACGCCAAGGGGCGAAGCCGAATGGCCGAGACCGCCTGAGCTTGCCGAAGAAAAGCGGGCTCGGTTCACGAGCACGTGGTGCGCGTCGCCACGCGCGCGGATGCTCCTGTCAGCAGCATGAATGCCTGGAAAACTTCTGGTCGAGTCTCATCAACCGCGGTTTCGTCGCTGCTTCCAGATTTATTCAGAATGAGGGTCGAGTAAATCGGCCGGCTCGATTCCGAGCACTCTGGCGAGTTTTGCCACCGTATCAATGATGGCTGCATAGACCGAGCGCTCAAGTGCGCTGACATACGTTCGGTCGACGCCAGCCTCATGGGCCAGCGCTTCTTGCGACAGTTTCTTTTTTTGCGATGCCTATGCAGTTTGCGGGCAAAGACCTCTCGGATTTCCATGCACGAGAAGCCACCCTCTTGTCGAGGATTTCACCACGGAGGATTCTCTACAAAAATCAGAGACAACAAAGGGGAGCGGCTACACGGCATCACTTTAGCGAGGGCAAATCCCGCTGAGCCGTGAACTCAAGGAGGTAAATCGTGAAGTTTGGCACCCAAACCAAGCGCAACGCCATCTACAGATCACGAGAGCGACGCATTTGTGCCAGAAGCTCGCAAGGATCGATATCGAGAGCCTCGGTAAGGTCGAGAAACTCAATTACGTCCAGCCCACGTTCACCACCCTCATACTTGGCGACGAACGACTGCGGGCGGCTTAGCATTTCAGCAACCTGGCTCTGGGTGAATCCGTTATTTTTGCGCGCCGCTATCAACCTTTTCAGCAGCCAGCGCTGGCGAGGTGATCGAAGGGATTTCGGCATCAGACGAACCGGCCAGAAAGAACTGGCTCACCGACTAATCCCAGTTTCGGATTATCCCATTTTAGGATATGTCCAGTCAAAGGCGGACGCGGGAGAATTCATAGCGAGATATGAGATGGAAGACAGATTGCTCCAACCTGCCGTTGCCGACGAGGTCCCCTGGGCGGAGAGCCTGACCGCTTATGACAATGAGCACTTCAGGATCTATCTGAGACTCATAGACGCATGCGCCGGGAATGCCAGCGAAGAAGAGATGGCGCAGGCGATATTGGGCATCGATCCAGTGCAAGAGCCGGCTCGCGCCCAAAAGGCGGTTCGCAGCCATCTCGCGCGCGCCCACTGGCTGGTGATCGCGGGGTACAAAGAGCTGTTCTCTGGCCAAGAGGCCTGATAGTGACGATCACTATAGAAGAAACCGCTTATAACCACCGTTCATAAGCGAGCGCCCGCGTCTGACTGCACGGCGGACGCTGTCGCGAAGATGGTCACCGCGGTCGGCCCAGTCCTGCTCGACGCGGGCTCTGCCGAAGAGAGCAAGGCCGATTTCGCGGTGTGGCGCGCCAGCGATGGAGCCATCGAGCGCACGCAAGACTCGGCGCAACCGCGTGCGACGGGGTTCGGTTGGAAAGAATCCCGATTGCAGCCTTCCGGTCGAACGGAGGCCGTTCAGACATTCCATCCCGTTCAGGCGTTGCTTGAGTTCCTCAGGCGGCCAGAAGACGGAGGAAGTCAATCGCACAGGTTCGAGGAGGCTGACGCCTGAAGCAGCCAACTGCAAGCTCCTGCCATTGTCCTCGACAAGGACGTGCTGATGCCCGTCTCCCGTAACGAGTATGGAGATGCGGCAGGAGCGCGCGGCGAGATCGAGCACGTCGATCCCGCCAGGCCGCGCCGCTCTTTCGGCAGCAAGGGGCAAAACATGCGGACATTGGCGGGGGCACCAGAAGACGCTCGCATCATTTGCTTTCGAGCTTGCAAAACAGAAGGCCCCACCGCGAAAGATCGGCAGTGTTCGACGGCAGGCTGATTATGTCCACGGCCCCGGCGTTCGTACGCTCGGCACGGCGCAGCGCGTTCGCCAGATCGTTCTGGAAGTCCGGATTGCGCCTGAGGAATTCCCAGGCCCAGCCTCGGCTGGTCAGCCGCTCGACATAGCCATAGTCACCATCATCTTGCCTGTCCGGCCAGGCAGGGCCAGGTATTATTTCGTCCATTGCATCGTTTCCACGAACTGGTTGGATTCCAGGCTCAGGCGATCTTCATGACCGGTGTCCACAGTACCGGGCCCTTGAGTCCGCTATTGCGATGGAGGGCTTCCAAGCTCTCTGTTGAGACGTCGAGATATCCGGCAACGGCGCGCGTGTTGCCTATTGTTTGCGGATCGGACAGCCGTTCGAGTGGCCAGCCGGCGCGACGCAAGATCCGCTCTATGCGCAGATCCGTTACGGTAACGATGCTGCGCAGACCACGTGACAACCCGAACTCGACCATCCCGGCAAACAGCTCGTAGGTGCCAATAGCGATGCCCGCCTGTTTCGGCGCGGAAGGCGGCAGATCAAGCGCAAAACGGCTGCTTTCCCAGACCCGCGGATCTTCCGGCGCCGAACGGTCTGCAAGGAGAGCGCAGAAGCTGTCGCGCAGCATCGTCGGTCCGGTGGTCGGCAAGAGGCGCACGCAACCGTCGATGCGCCCGGTGAGCCCACGCAGCAACAGGTAGTGGGGACGAAGCGCGTCGAACGGATCGACCTCATAGCCGCCGCTGAACGAAACGTCCCAATCAAGTCGATCCCTGAAGACGCGATACCGCAAGCGGTGCATCTGCTCGAGCTCGTCGCTGAACTCAGCGTAGCAATCCGGCGTGATCAACTGCATCATGATGGCCTTTCTCCCTCGCATGGATAGCACCTGCGATTGAAGGCAAAGGCCGGATTTGATACAACCTGTGTATGTGCCCAGGTTTTGGAGATCAGGTGAAGAAAGATGGCCGGGATAGTGCAAGCCGAACGGCCGCCTGAATAACCGTCTTCACGCCAAGCTTGTTCCTGGCGTTATCCCGATGATAGGCTGCGGTGTGCCGACTGATTCCCAAGATGCGGCCGATCTCCCACGCCGTCTTTCCGCGAGCCGCCCACTTCAGACACTCGATTTCCCTTCGAGATAGGGTAACGCCATCCACGATCCTGCCGTCGGCCAGCTTGCGACAGGCATGAAGATGGAAGAAGATCGCGATGAGCTCGAGCGCGCGGTCATATCGGTCGATCACGCGGAAGAACAGTGGTTGCCTCTCATCGGAGGCGAAGGTCAGTGCTGCAAACAGGCCGCCGCTGTCATGGATCGGGATCGTGAAGCCGCAGCGAATGCCGAATTGCGTTGCCTCATCCATCAATTGTCGCTGCTGCGTCGATAGTTCGAGATCAGCACCGTGCGCATCCCAGTTGAATGGTTCCTGACCACCACGCGCCTGATGGATAACCGGGTCAATCTTTTCATACCGACTGTGAAGGTAGTGAGATGTCCAGGATTGAGGGTAGGTGGAAATCAGGCGCACCTTGCGGCCCTTGCCAGGCGAAGGGAAAAGATAGGCAAAAGACGGCAAATCGAGCGAAGAGGCAATCTCCCGTAAAGCGTTGCGCAGGTCTGTCGCGTCAGCGCTGTCTGCGATTTGCTCGACAAATCTATGAAAAACGTCTTGCATACCTAAATTGCAGTGAGTTGGCTCATGGCTTCTGGCCGCCCATATCGGAGCCCGGGTCGACCAAAGCGCGGCCATGCAGGCCCGGCAGGAGACTGAGCTCCGTGCCGGGCCGGTGCGCCTTGGGAGGGCGATATGTGCTTCGACGACGCTCTTATCGACACCGAGACCTCATTCCAGCGTCATCTCTCAGCAGTGACAGTTGTCCTCTGGGGTTTGCACTTCATTACGGTCGGGGTGTCTGTCTGCGGGGCTGTTGAGACTGCTCCATGGAGGAGCTCAGCCTCACGGTAGATTGCGGTCTGTGGTCTGTGAGAGCATCACCTCTACAATTCTTGCAGCAGTCCTACGTCACCGTCTCGGACGCGAAGGCGGTTCTGTATTTTCGAGATTGACCTCGCATTTTCGCCATCGGCTCGCACATCCTCCATGCAAGTTGCCTTAAAAGCGAAGCGGGTTGTTTTGCGCGCGCCAGCTCATGACGCCACAGGGCTCCCGGAGGTCATATCCTGGTCGATCCGAGTGGGAGGCGTCATCCGTCACGTCAGATCATATCGCGCCCTCCGCCTTCAGCGCGCGATAGGTCGTATCGACTGATTTCGCGGCTGCCTCGACGATGATGTCGATCTCTTTTCGGGTAATGATCAGAGGTGGGGCAAAGCCGAGGATATCGCCATGCGGCATAGCGCGGCCTATGACACCATTTTCAAACAGAGCAGCGGCGCCGCGCACGCCGACCTGAAGTCCGGGTTCAAATGGCACCCGACCCTTCGGATCCCGCATCAGCTCCACGGCGGATAGAATGCCGACGCCGCGAACCTCGCCGACAATGGGATGTCGCTCCAGTTCGGCTTTCATGCGGGCTTGCCAATAGGGTCCGACGTCCCGAACATGTTCCAGGATGTTTCTTTCCTTTAGCAATTTAATGTTAGCAAGCGCGGCCGCCGCGCAAAGCGTGTGACCAGAATATGTCCAGCCATGGCCGAGTGGCCCGTGCTTTTCCGTCCCTTGTTCCAAAACCGACCAGACCCGGTCACCGATAATCGAACCGGAGATAGGAAGGTAGGCGGAACTCAAGCCCTTCGCGATGGTTACGAAATCCGGGCGCATGCCATAGAGGTGGGAACCGAATTTCTCACCGGTTCGCGCGAAGCCGCAGACCACCTCATCGGCAATAAGAAGGATGTCGTACTTGTCAAGCACCCCCTGAATCGCAGCCCAGTACCCCTTCGGAGGCGGAACGATGCCCCCGGTCCCAAGTACCGGCTCTCCAATGAAGGCTGCAACGGTCTCTGGGCCTTCGGCGAGGATAAGGGCTTCAAGTTCGTTGCCACAGCGCCTGGAGAACGCCTCCTCATTTTCGCCGTCGCGCGCCTGGCGATAGTAGTGTGGCGTCGTCGTATGGCGCACCAAATCCAAAGGCAGGTCGAAGAAATCGTGAAAGAAGGCAAGACCCGTTAGGCTACCTGTGACCAGCCCTGACCCGTGATACCCGCGATTGCGCGAGATGATCTTCTTCTTTTCAGGGCGCCCGAGGATGTTGTTGTAGTACCAGACCAGCTTGATGTTGGTTTCATTGGCGTCTGAGCCGGAGAGGCCGAAAAACACCCTTCGCATGTTCTGACCGAAATATTCCACCACGGCCTCTGCCAAGAGTGCGACTGGCTCGGTTCCCTGGCTCGCATAGACATGGGCGAACGGCAACTCGTGCGCTTGACGCGCGATGGCTTCCGCAATCTCCGTGCAGCCATATCCCATATTGACGCAGTAAAGCCCTCCGAAACCGTCAAGGCTCTTTCGGCCGTCGGTATCCCAGATGTACACGCCTTCTGCACCGGCCATGATCCGGTTTGGCGTCTCGCCGCGGCTGTGCTTGGCCAAGTGTGTAGACGGATGAAAGACGAAGCTTCGGTCCTTCTCCCGCAGCTGCTCAGTTCCCAAATTGCTCAATCTCATAGTTCCCCTCCTCGCGAGCAGTAGGCAGAAGACACTCACCCAGCCGCCTATTGAAAACAAGTGTAGCCGCAAATACCTCTCGAGTTTCGCGGGAATGCACGTCTTTAGCCGACGAATTCGCGAAAATCGGCCTCGAACGCAGTGAAAACCGAGGTTTCTGGAGTTTACCTTCTCCTTGAGGCGGATAACGGATCAGTGGCCGCCGCCGTGTTCTGGTCGTCGGCGGATGTCTGCGAAGGTACCGCATAAACCCCGGGGACTGGTATTACGAGATGCGCTGTCCGAAGATCCCCCTCCAGCAGCCCAATAGAACTTCCGCGATGCGTTCTTCGTGTCGCCAGAATATTTTCGGGGATATAGTGATGCGCACGCTCGTGGCGGCACGCCTTGGGCTATTCAGGATTGCCATCCCTCTCAAAGCAGATTCGCAGCGTTATGAAGGCGTCGGGATCGCTGAGTCGGGCGGCAGGGGAAGCATGCTCGAGAAGACCCTCCGCAGTCTCCTCATCGAGCAGCAAAGGTCCCCTCTTCACATGACGATCGACTTACGATCCCAGGACGTGCTCTAGATTCTTCTTTCGCATAGATTTGGACGGGCTCGCCAAGGCTCGACACCGTGTCCACACAGCAGTAGACGCTTCCATCTGTCCCGATTGCAACTGGCTGTCTCGATCTTCAAGCCCTGGGTCTTCATCACTCGGAAGAACTGCTCGATCAACCAGCGCTGCGTGTACAAGCGACAATCGGCCAGGCCCCGGCGGAGCAGGTTCCCGCATGGGTGGTCAGGAGCAGCCAATGCAGCGGGTCCACGCCGGTGGGCGCGGCCGTTACTTCACCCGCTGCAGCCCACGCTGCCGGGCAGGCCGTTCCTCGCGCAGGTTGGCCGGATCATCGCCTGACCGAAGCGGATGCCAGGTCATGCCTTTCATCAAGCCGCTGGCATCTGCGTGTGCGGAGATTTCAAAAGGCCCTTATCTGCACCGGATCGAGATGCAGCTTGTCCCAGAGCACCACCCGCGGCACCGTTTGTGCTCGCCACGCCGTCAGCTGCCATGTGCCGGAAGAACCCCATAGAATCATCATCAGCGGCATTGCGCAGCGGGCTTCTGGTGTGGCGATAACGCGGCGAAGGACGCCGCGGTCGGTCCAACTCAGCGCGCCGCTCGAAGCGCCGGGGTGGCTATGCCAGTCGCCGAGGTAAGTCTCGCGGCGACCCGAACGCTCATATTGGGCGGCAATCTGCTCAAGCTGCCATTGCTGATCCGGCTGGAACCGGAAGCGCTCGTGAAGGGCGCCGGGTCCGGGACCAATCATGGCGGTTACGACGGCGGTATCAGGATTCAACCACCAGCCCATGAAAGTGCCGCCGGTCTCTAATGGGAGTTTGGTGTCGGCTTCAACCGCGCATTCCTGAGTCACGATGTTAGGCAGCCAGACATCAACATCCGGCAACATCAATGCCCGCCCCGGCAGTTCCGGTGTTTTGGCAGCGGATCGACACGCCAGCTCGGCGGACAGCGCGCTCGTTCATCATCAACAAAGCTGAGTGTCTGCACGACCGAACAATCGTCCGCCTTACCCGAGAGGGTATCGATGGCCAGCCTCACCGCCTGCAGCGAAAGTTCCTGCAGATCATAGTCGCCACCGGTGAATGTGCGCTCGCTGCACCCCGCCGGCTGGGTCAGGGCCTCGTCACCGGCATCCTGTCCTGGCGGGGGTTCGATCTCGTGCTTGTGCCATGCGTGCAAAAGGCAATTCGGGCAGCCGCTTTCGCGGACGTGTCGGACAACGGTGCCGCCCTCCAGCGTCGGCGTCGCGGACAAGCTTATGAGGGGAACGGCTGCGCTTCGGCAGCGGTCATGCAGCAGCGTTGTAACGCCGTGCGAAGCGCTGCCATCGATAACGAGATCAGCGTCCCTGATGAGCGAGTCGAGGATATCGTCGTCACCCGGATCGCTCAGAGCCTGCGCCGCAATACCTATAAAATGCGAATGGCTACGGACTTCGGTTGCCGGATACTGGCGAGCGAGAAAACCCTGCAAGGCGTCTGTCTTGCGCTGACCCCAGGCGGCTGCGCCCAACGGCCAGCGGATCGTGTTTCCAGGCTCAAGAATGTCATGTTCAACGAGATCGAGGGTGCGGCATCCGTTGCGAGCCAGTTCGATCGCTACCGGTGCGCCGACGGCGCCAACGCCCACCACAATGATCCGCTTGTCTTTAAGGGATGCAACGGCCGGAACACGCCAGCCAATGTCGCCCGGCCCGGCGCGAAAAACGGGCAACGCCGTGATACGCAATGATTTGGGGGCTTTGTTCTTCTTCGGCTCAAAGCCGTGTGCATGACCGAAGACCATGACGAAGCACCAGCCGAGGCCCGTCTCACCAAAGCCGAGCTCGCTCGGATAGACGAGTGCGCGGAGGTCAAACTTCAGACCTGAACCGTACTTTCGTGGCCGGGTACGCTGGAGCCATGAGTAATCTTGGCGGAGCCTTTTTAGCTGTGCGTCGAGCTGAGGTTCGGGCAGCATCGTGTCTTTTGATCTTACCCACGGAACCTCCAGCTGATTCTTCGCGTCGGCCAGGTCGGTTGGGAGCGGACCCGCCCATTGGTGAAGCACTTGGCCATCCTCAGCGCGAACCTCTTCGACATAGGCCCTGACCGCTGGAATATGGATTGGACCGTTCTCGGCCTCCACTTTGACCGTTTGATCTTGGATGTAACGCAGCTGCAATGTGCCCTGCGAGGTGTCGCCGACATCCCAGCCGCTGTCGATCAGACAATAAGATCCGGAATTACGGCCAAGGTTGTTCCACCAGTATTCGGCAGGCTCGCCCTGCTGGTCTTCCTCACCGGTACCACGCACGGAGTCGGCGAGCTGTTTTTCGAGCAACGTACAAAGCGTCCAGCCCGGTGTCCACTGCCGGGTGTCGCGGCCGAGCAGGCAGAGATTGCCCTCGATAGGACTGCGGTGGCGCGCGGGCGGGGGGTCCAGGCCGGCGAGCAGAAAGACCTGAGGCCGAAAGTGCGGGTAGGCGTCGGGAAAGACAGCCTGCAACCGAACGGGCGTCGCCGTATCGAGCGGCCAGTCGAATGTGAGCGACAATCGCCCGGCAGCGAGGGCCGGCTCGTCAATCTCAGGCGTTATCCCGGCGGCGTGCAGCGCGTCGAGTTCGTATTTAAGCCGCCCCGGATAACGCTTCTCCCAGCGGGGAACTGGCTGCGCCGGGGTGGTCATGGATGAATCGGGATCAACCATCCTCTCATCCCACCTTGCGCGGCGGGGGTATAGGCGGATCAGGCGGCCCGGAAGGCACTCCGTGAGGCGGCCCGGAAGGCACTCCGTGAGGCGGTCCTTTTCCGGGATTATCTGGTGGTCCCTTTCCGGGGTTGTCGGGTCTTCCAGCCATAATTGGCCTCCATATCACATACTTCGTCAGCTTGTCGCAGGGCCGGCAGTTAACGGTTGTTGGCAATAATGTGCTTCTGAGCTTATATCCTGGCCGTAGAACTTTTCGGATCTCCGACTAAATTGCTCAAAAGCTTGGTTGCTCTCGCCCGAAAAATTGACGCGGAACACTCGGTCGACTGGCTCGTTATATGCGCAACGGCCTCTCGAATGTCGCGGAAATGTGCGTATCTGACCGATGAATTCGCGGAATCGGGACTAATTGCCGACGGAAACGGTTCAGAGTTCATCTCCGCTTGAATGAGGACAACGGAATCGGTGAATTGGCTTTCACTGGCTTCGTCACGACAAGGCTGTAGTATTGGTTGATCCCCAATCCTGCCTGCAGGAGTCCCTCCATGAAATCCTGATACGCCGCCATGGAAGGGGATGAAACGCGCATCAAATAGTCGATCCGCCCCCCGATGGCCCAGCAGTCCAGGATTTCCGGGACGTTTTGGATGGCAGCCTCGAAGTGTCTTTGATCCTCGAGACGATGGCGATCCAAAACCACTTCCACCATTATAGAGATGATGCCCCCCATGAGGGCTGGACTGAGTCGCGCATAGAATCCCTCAATGATGCCTGCGGCTTGCAGCACGCGGAGCCGTTCTGAACAGGCCGACGCCGAAAGATGGACACGCTTTGCGAGCTCGCTTTTCGAAATACGACCGTCTGATTGGATCTCTGAGAGAATCCGGACATCCCAAGCGTCCAGTCGCACAGGATCGGGTTTCGACTTCATGACCGTATGCTCTCACGCGGTAGTGGCCTAGTACCAACCATTCCATCGTCAATCGAAGCGAACGAATATAGTGGCCGTCATTCGTCCTCGGCCTGCAAGCTTCACTGCGAGGTTGTAGAAATCAGGGGAACCGAGAACGATCCAAGCAGAAACGCTGTAAAACAGTTGGATTATTAGCCCTGCCCCAAACCGGCGATGACGCATTTGGAAAGGAGTGATCGCCTGTCGGCGGCGGCCTCCTCGTAAATGAATAGCGCATCTTTTTGGTATCTCCGGTGCTTGACCGATTGGCACCCCTAGACAGCAAACCCTAAGCATCGATACTAAGGACGGCAGGTCGATCCAGTCTTTATACTGAGCGTTTGGCATCGAGAGAAGCCTTTCTTCTCTGGCTCGCCGAGGAGCTGAACCACAAATGGCCGCTGGTGTTACCGATAAGGCCCAAAATCCGAGATGGGACTCTGGTCGGATCGCGCAGCCGGCGGACTCAAACGCCGATGCTGCGGGCGATGCTGTCGGCCGCCATACGCTTGCGCCACTCAAGGGGCCCGGAATTGTGAATAGAGTTTCCCTCAACATCGACAGCCATGATGACCGGCATGTCCTGCACCTCGAATTCATAGATCGCTTCCATGCCCAGGTCTTCAAAGGCAACCAGCCGCGCCGCCTTGATCGATTTTGAAATCAGGTACGCAGCGCCGCCCACTGCGATGAGATAGGGCGTTCTGTGTCTGACGATCGACTCGATGGCCGCCGGGCCCCTCTCCGCTTTGCCGACCATCGCATATAGCCCGGTCTCGGCGAGCATCTTTTCAGTAAAACCGTCCATGCGGCTGGAGGTGGTTGGGCCAGCCGGCCCGACGACCTCATCCCCTACCGCGCGGACGGGTCCGACGTAGTAGATCACGCGTCCCCGCAGATCGACCGGGAGGGGCTTGCCGGTATCGATCAGCTCGACCATTCGCTGGTGGGCGGCGTCACGGCACGTCAGCATCTTACCGGACAAAAGAAGGGTTTCTCCGCAGCGCCACGATGCGGTCCCTTCCTTCGTGAGCGCATCGAGATTGACCCGGCGGACGCCCGCTGTGTGCAAGTCCTCTTGACCAATTTGCGGCCATTCGGAAAGGTCGGGCGGCTCAAGCCGGATGGGTCCAAAGCCGTCCAAGGTGAACGTCATGTGCCGGTTGGCGGCACATTGCGGAATCAGCGCCACGGGCTTGGACGCGGCGTGAGTAGGATAGGTTGCAACCTTGACATCAACGACTGTTGTCAGACCTCCGAGTCCCTGGGCTCCGATACCGAGCGCGTTAATGCGTTCGTAAAGCTCAATCCGGAGTGCCTCCTCCGCGCCTGACGGTCCTTTGGCGATCAGCTCCCACATATCGATCGACTGGTTCATGGCCTCCTTAGCCAGCAGCATTGCCTTTTCAGCGCTACCACCAATACCCACCGAGATCAGGCCGGGCGGGCACCATCCGCTGCCGAGCGTCGAAACGGTGTCGACCACCCAGTCGGCAACGGACGCGCTGGGGTTCAGGGTGGTGAAACGCGCCTTGTTTTCGGACCCACCACCTTTTGCGGCGATGGTGATCTCAATCTGGTTGCCGGGCACGAGGTCGATGTGTATGACCGCCGGCGTGTTGTCGCGCGTGTTGACCCGCCCGGCGAGCGGATCGGCAACGATCGATGCCCGGAGGGGGTTGTCCGGGTCGAGATAAGCTCGACGGACGCCCTCATTCACCAGGTCAGCGAAACTGGCCGTTGATTTGATGCGGACGCCCATGCCGACCTTGGCGAAAACCACCACGAGACCGGTGTCTTGGCAGATCGGGCGCCGTCCGAAGGCGGCCATGCGAGAGTTCAGCAGTATCTGCCCGATGGCGTTCTTCGCAGACGGGCTCTGTTCGCGCGCATATGCCTGCGAAAGGTATCGGATGTAGTCGGGGGGATGGTAGTACGAGATATACTGAAGGGCGTCGGCGACGCTCTTTGTGATATCCTTGCCGGCAATGATCCGAGTTGTCTTATTCACCGAATCTCATCCGAATGACCCAAGCCCGTTGACCAGTTTCAGGCTTTGGAAGCTCCGCAATCCCTGCTCGCCCCCCTCATATCCGTAGCCGCTTTGTTTGATGCCACCATACGGTGCATCTGCGGAAACCCCCTTCAGGTAATTTACACTGATCGCGCCTGCCGAAAGACCGTCGATCAGCGCCCGTTTCGCATCGGCGGCGCCGGTGAAGAAGTAGGCGGCCAAGCCATACTCGGTGGCGTTGGCTTCTTCGATCGCCTCCTCGATCGTGTCGAATGGCGCTACGGTGAGGATCGGCCCGAACGGCTCGTCATGAAGCATTTTCGCATCCTTTGGCACCCCTGTCAGGATGGTTGGCGACCAGTAGAAACCCGGCTGGTCGAGGCGGGTGCCACCGGTTTCAATGCGGGCGCCGCGATCGACCGCATCCTTGATCAGACGCTGCATGGCCTCGATTCGCCGCGCATTTGCCATTGGACCCATCTCCGTCGCCGGGTGGTCCGGCGGACCGATTTTGATCTTGCGGGCGACCTCGGTCATCCGGGACAGGAATTCCTCATAGAGAGGCCGCGCGACGAGGATCCTGCTCGGCGCATTGCAACTCTGGCCAGCGCACTCGAACTTGTATTCCGAAATTGCCGGAATGGCCGTGGCCAGGTCGGCATCGTCGCATACAATGACGGGGGAGTGCCCACCGAGCTCGAGGATGCATCGTTGCAAGTTGTTCGCGGCGAGCTTGGCGAGCTGTTTTCCAACCTCGGTAGAGCCGGTGAAAGTTAGAACCTTGACGATCGGCGAGCTGAGTAAGTGCCGGGATATTTGCACCGGAACACCAAAGACGAGATTGACCACGCCGTCCGGGATACCCGCTTGTCGCAAGGCTGCGACGAAATGGACAGCCGCGCTTGGTGTCTCTTCAGCCCCTTTGAGGATCACCGGGCAGCCTGCCGCCAAAGCAGGGGCGAGCTTGCGGGCGATGAGAACGGCGGGATAGTTCCAAGGCGTAAAGGCAGCAACGACGCCAAGTGGCTCGGGGACGATCATCCGGTTCGGGCCCATCGGAATAGGGGCCGACAACTCTTCGGCATGCGTTCCGTTCCACTCCAGCGTTTCGACAGCGCGCGCATACTCACCTGTCGCTTCGGCAATCGTCTTTCCCTGTTCGGTCGACAAATCCTTCGCTGCGTCTCCCACCTTCGTGGCAAGGATCCTGGCGGCCGCGACAAGGATCTCGCCGCGCTCTCTTGCAGGCCGTGAGGACCAAGTCCGGCGGCTTCGCTCTGCAGAAGCGAGAGCCTCATCCAGATCCGACGCCGAAGCCGCGGCCACCGAGCCAAATACCCGCTCTGTCGCCGGGTTGGTCACCGGCAGAGTAATTCCGTCACTTCCGGCTCGCCACCTGCCATTGATGAAAAGTTGGTGGCTCGTGGCGTTAGACATCGCATGCTCCGCTTGACTGAATTCCTGCCAGTACGAGGACCAGCCGATATCCGGACCATGGGGCTCGCTTCTCTGCAGTTCATCGCAATGGTCACGCCCGGTCAAATATGGAATATCGACCAAAACCATCTCGAACACAGATTGATGCGGCTCAGGCAGTCGTGGAGGAGCGGTAGCACGTTGAACTTGGTTTTAAGGACATACCTAAGCCAGGTCCGGAGCCGTGGCCGACCAGTGCTTGCCCTCGATCAATGTCCTGACGACCTTGGGGATCAGCTTGCGGACGGCAGAGACGGCTGGAGAGCGCTCATCTTTCGGATTGACGGCAAGCACAACGGAACGGGTAATCACCGGATCAATGATCTTAACCGTCCGGACTTGGCCTTGAGAGGCCTCCCTCTGAATGGCCGACGGGGCAAGGATAGAATAAGCTTTTCCTTCCATGACCATGTTGATGATCGTAGAAAGGGAGTCGACTTCGAATCTGACGTCCAGCACACACCCGTGCTGCGCAACGACATCAGCCACCGAACGCCTGACATTGTTGTTGCGCATCGGAACCGCCAGCGGAAACGCATGCAGGTCGGCGAGTGGTATCGAATCTTCGAAAGGCGGTTCACCCCGCGGCACCACCAGACAAAGTTCTTCCCGTGCCAGCACCGTCATTCGCCCTACACTCTCGGCAGTTCGGTAAAGGACAGCCAGATTGAAGCGGCCAGCAGCCATCCACTCCTCGAGCGGTCCCGTCATGCCCTCGATCATCTTAAGTGAGATTCTCGGTAATTCGCTTCTTACCGATTCAAGCAGCGGACCGCTAAGGACGCGAGCGGCGCCGGACGGAATGCCGATGGTCACCTCTCCGGAGGGAGCTGCCACCGAGTTGGTCAGTTCGGCCTCTGTGAGCTGAATTTCCTTCAGGATGTTCCGCGCGCGCTCAAGCAGCTTGTCTCCGGACGCCGTGACGCTGACACCAGTCCTGTCGCGAACCAACAGCTGGGTGCCGAATCCGTCCTCCAGTTGACGAACATGCAGGCTTAGAGCGCTTTGAGCAACGTTAAGGATCGCAGCTGCCTTCGTGAAACTGCCAGCTTCAACGACGCCGACAAAGTATCTTAATTGCCTGATGTCCACGATGAACAAATCCAACCGGGGCATGATCCCCAGTGCTTTCATATCTATCTCGAAACGAGATGGCAGGCAAGACAAACCGTCTGCCCATGGCTCGAAAACCAGCACTGTCCGGCCGCTGCTTAAAGGCAGGTCAGTCATTGCTGGCGAGAGCCAGGATCTCGTGGGCGCGCCGCACCACTGGCGGATCAATCATTTTACCATTCAACGAGAATGCAGACAGTCCACGCGTGGCGGCATCGTTTTCCGTCGCAACGACACGACTGGCCCACTCAAGTTCCTGTGCGCTTGGCGAGAAAGCCTCATTGAATATGGCCACCTGCATCGGATGGATAGCCAAAGCTCCGGCAAAGCCAAGCCGCCGCGCATGCGCCGCGGCTTCACGAAGTTTGTGAGTGTCCGAGAAATCGCCAATGCTTCCTATGAAGCCTAGCGGCAGCAACCCGGCCGCACGGGCGGCAAAAAGAACAGAGAGGTTCGGCGTCAAGAGAAGGTCGAATTCGGGTGCGCCGCCAACAGCGGCACTAAAGTCTTCAGGACCAAGCGCCATTGCGACCATCCTTGGATGCGCCGACGCAATGGCCGCCAGCCTTTGCAAGGCGCCCGGAGTCTCCACCTGGGCAAGGAACCGAATGCGTCCCTGGACAAGATTTCTTTCTCGTTCAAGTTCAGAAACCGCATTCGCGATCTCTGATACCCACTCTGCCGAATCCGTCTTAGGAAGAACCAGTGCGTCAACACCCGCCATCACGGCTGCATCGAGATCCGCCGCCAAGGCGCGCAAACCACGATTCACGCGGACCAGAACCGATTTGCTCTTCCGGCCCACCTTCGCCACGGATTCAGGAAGCTGCCGCCGTGCCCTGCCCTTCTGATCCTGCGGAACGGAATCCTCGAGGTCGAGTATGATGCCATCTGCACCGCGCTCATGAGCCGTTTCCACAAAGCGCGTGATGTGAGCGGGCAGGAAGAGCAGCGATCTCCAGCGGGGTATAGACATTGGGCCTTCAACGGCCGGAACGGTGTCCTTGATCATGGCGTCGCCTCAGCGGTCGATTTTAGCGAGGGCGGCGGCGGCAATGAACTCGCTGGGCGGCCGATGTGCTGAGATGGCAAACAGGTACGCTCCGTCGCGAACGCGCCCACCATACCGAGACACGCGCTCACGCTGACGCGGCTCTTTCGCGCAAACGCCCCTGAACTTCTTCCCGGACAGTCTCCGTATGCGCGCCAAGGGCCGGCACCGGGCGCAGCGAGGGGCGCTCCGAGTTGAAGATCGCCGCAGGCGCTATCGTCTCGATGGTTCCTTCGGGTGTGCCGACCTCGACCCTGCGAACGTGGGGATGCTTTGAAATATCCGCCACTTCGTTCAGTCGGCCATATGCCAAACCGGCCGCCTCAAGCTCTTGCATTGCTTCTTGGCAGGACAGTTCAGAAAAATGCAGTTCAATGATCTCATCAAGTTGCGCGCGGTGACCGAGACGCTCCATGTTGTCGGCAAAACCAGGTGCGCGTGTAAGCCCCGGCTGCTTCAGGAACTTCTCGCAGAAATTTACCCATTCGCGGTCATTTTGAACCGAAAAGATGACGTCTTTGCCATCGGCACAACGATAAGCGCCATACGGCGCCAGCGACGGGTGTTTCACACCCGCGCGTACAGAGTGATAGCCGCTGTAGTCGTGTTGTAGAACCGGAACATTCATCCAGTCGGCGACGGCATCGAACAGTGACACCTGGATGCTGGTGCCTTCGCCGGTGACCTCGCGGTGATAGAGGGCTTGAAGAATGGCGCTATGCGCTGTCATGCCCGCCGAGATGTCGCAAACAGAGACCCCTACACGCGCGGGCCCTTGTTGGTTGCCGGTGATCGCGCATAGACCTGTTTCGGCCTGGACGATGAGATCATAAGCCTTCAAGTGGGAATACGGCCCTTTCTCCCCGAAACCCGAGATGTCGCAGGTGATCAGCCGCGGAAATCGTCGACGCAGATCGGCAGAACCGAAACCCAGTTTCTCGATACTGCCCGGCTTCAGATTCTGGATAAAGACGTCGGCATTGGCAATGAGCGTGTCGAGGACCTCGCGGTCCGCCTCCAACCTCAAGTCCAGGCACACCGACTCCTTGCCCCGGTTGAGCCAGATGAAGTAAGCGCTCTGCCCCCGGACCAACTTGTCGTAGTTTCGGGCAAAGTCCCCTTCGAGCCTTTCGATCTTGATCACCCGGGCGCCGGCGTCCGCAAGGCGAGACGACGCATAAGGCGCAGCAACGGCCTGTTCCACCGCTACGACAGTAATCCCCTCAAGAGAGTTATGCATACGACACCGTGTTTTCATCAAATTTTTTCGTCCTGGGCTCGACGACGGTTCAGCATCGCGAGCAATCGGTTCTGCTCGTTTCCGACAATGGAAAATGCCTCGTCAAAACCCATCCCGGGCTTTGCGAGCATCATGTCGGCCTGGGTTGCCACCGATACGTGGACTGAAGCCTGGGCGGAGAGATCCGTCTCAGTACAGCTTCCCCCAACATACGCCCCGACCTTATTCGCCTTGCAGATGAGAACTGCCCGCGCCGTATCTGCCATCGAGCCGACGTCTGGCGTCTTGATTTGGACGAGATGCGCGGCCTTCGCTTCGGCAAAGAGCCGGATATCCTCAAGCGTATTGCATCTCTCATCCACGACAATGCGCGCTCCGGAACCCCGGTTGTTCAAAATCGACACGATCTTGGCGTAGTTCTCAACTTGAGCTTGCGTGGAACCATGGTCCGCCGGCGACTCGATGTTGAGCGTGAAACCCGGAACGGTATCGGCAACCCTGCAGATAAAGTCAGCGATCCGTTGCGGCTCCAGGCCAATTTCCAGGCCGATCCACCCATATACATCGAAATGCAGCACCGGCTGATAGCCAGGGCGGCCGATTTGGCGCGTACGCGTTGCAACCCACTTCACGAACTCCATAAAGGTCTGGCCGTCGACGCCGAATTTCTGCCAGGAGTTGATTAGGCCGTGAGGAAGCACATCCACCGCTTTCAGGATCATTTTGTCGACGTTGACTTCCTTAGCATCGCCGCTTTGGCAATAAATCGGAATCCCGCGCGTCGGCAGCGGCAGATCGAATTCAGCACATACGACCTCCGCCATAGTTCTGCGGCGGAGGTGGGCCGCGGTTCGAAGTAGCGCCTGGCTGACGCCATACTCGATCGCGAGAGGTAGCCGGTTACATTCGTAGGGCTCGAAAACGTGGGCGCAGGCATCAAGGTAGCGAGACGCATCGACATCGAGCAGTCGCGGTACAATGACCCGCGACGTCAAATCCGAGATTTGTTTGGTGTCAAACAGAGGATCGCGTCCGCCGGCGCCAGAATATTGAACACTCATCATGTCGCCCCAAACGACGGTGTCGTCGGCAAGGACAAGCCCCATGCTGAGCGAAGATGCAGGAACGCGGATAGACGTGAACCCAGGCGTTAGCGGTTCGCCGACATACGTGAAGCCGTCCTGCGAAGCGCCGGCTCTGATAGCAGCTTGGTCGTCATAGAAAAACGCACCACTGCCGGGCGCGAGGAGGACGTCTTTGATTTGCAATTGCTTCGCTCGATTTCGATCGGACTGTACTGGCGGGCGGATGCAGCTAGTTGCTTTCTACCCGACTATGAGCCACTTGGCATCGAGTTCGCCAATATAGAGTCCCGCATGGTGCCATCGCGTTTTGAGATGGCCCGTACTACTTGAGGAAACTGCCGTCGCCCTACGGCTTCGACTCTACGATGCGGGACGACGTTCCTCCACAGCGCCGTCGTGACATTTAATGGCTTTAATGTCGCCGAGGCGTCGCATATCTCGGCTGCCACAAGGCGAGATCCAACCATATGTCCAAAAACCCCGTTTCGGCCTTCTCCCTATTCAGCTTCCCTAGTTCAGTGCGTGCTCGTCATCTGGCCGTTTCTACGGGGCCCTCAGAGGCCCGGAGCACACGCGAAGATAGTGTGCTGAAGGTTCTGCAAAAAGTTTTGGAGAGAGAACGGCGCTTGCTCTGAGGGGCGAGCGGCCATGGCACGGTGGTGACGTTGCGATCACCGATTCCCGTGGAAGGGGAAGTGCCATGACCAATCGAGACGTTAGGACGTTAGACTGAGCAGAGGCGAGTTGAAAGCGTTGCTGTTGTCGGATGAGGACGGCTTTCGCCAGGCATTGCAGAGTGTCGTGCAGGAGGTTCTTGAAGCCG
>NZ_JAMYUV010000074.1:0-18397 GCF_040323405.1 Mesorhizobium sp. M0048
ATGCTCTTCCCATCGTCCACCTCCATCGAGGTGGATGTTGAATCAGCACAAAACGCAGCCGTCACATCACAATCGATTCATCGATCACAGGACGTGCTCTAGATCTCCCAGTCTCCACCATCGTGCGGCCTGATCACGAAGATCCAGAGGGAGCGCAGATTTCTGGTGCGTGATCAGCAGTGCCGGAATATTGCGGCCGCGAGCGATCCCGTAGATGAAAGCTGCACGCTGATTGTTCCGCAGTGCCTCCTCGCTATCACCCTCCAAAAAAGCGATGACACCAAACGAGGAAACAACCTGTTCGTAGGCTTCGCTGGCAGTTAGACGGCTGATTTCGGATGAATTAAAGTTCCGGAACTTAATCCGCGCGATATTCTTAAAGGCGCTCGTCGCTCGCAAAGTCGAGTCGGTTGGCACTGGGGGCTGGAGGATGAAGACGGGCTGGTCCTTGTTCTTCGCTAGCTCTGCCCACCGTGTCGTCTCATCCGGCTTTGCAAGTATCTGCTCTAAAACATGGTCATAATTGTATCCGTCGTAGCCCAAGGTGTCCAAAAGGCCGATGGCCCTCACGGGCGCAAAGTCCATATGAGACGATCGGATCAGACGCGTAGGCTTCTGCAATCCGATCGCAAACCCTTCTCTTGGACCGCTGACCCCGACAAAATCATCGCCGCCGTCAAACGCGGGCACCAAGTGTTAGAATCCAACCAATAGTCTAGAAGCGCGCCGGCAGCCTGGGCGGGGGGCTTGGGGTTAGACTGCCGGCGCACGCCACTCATGAAGAGCGGTCCCTTTTTGCGGTTCCGACACCCATAGTCAACCCGGCAGCGTCTGAATGCCCGCTGTGCTCTTTTCAGAGCGGCTCACGATGCCGGCCATGTCGGCCGATCCTGCCTAGGATGGTGGGCCACTCTCGTCGGCCGAGTTGATGCTCCAGCCAGTATCGCCTTGCCGACCAGCATGGGTTCGCCGTTAGCAATCCATCCTCGCGAGCCAATGCTATCGTGCACGTGTCGCAGCACTCCGGGCGGCTATATCGCCTAAGACAGCATGACGAAGCGTTCCAACTTCCTGTTCGGCGAGCCCGTGTGCAGTTCCTGACTCGGACAGTGGACGAGAATTCTCTTGGCGGTACTGCGCCAGAAGGCATTCGCGTCCAACGGAATCAAGCGACGACTATCAGCCGCAAACGTAACATCACAAGAGCGGTCTTCCACCCATTGCAGATTATCCGACTGATCAGGCGGCGTCCGTTGTCCGACTCTGCCTCAAGAATTCCCACAGGTATGGACAGCGATCTCGCTATTGGTCGCAACGTGCTGAGGTTCAAGACTTGATTCATAGTTTCTCGAAGGCGATGACAAGGACATCACGATATGCGAACGGCATTTTCGGATTTTCGGTTACGATCGGTGATACATCATGAAACGTCTTGCGATCGTTGCAAATCACAAAATCAGTTGGAAGGTTCATTTCGACATCGCCGAGGAACCGCTTTGAGGCATCAGTAATCGTGCTCATACCGCCGGTCACGTTAACCCGCCCGATCATGTAAGAAACGATGAAATCCACCCCGTCCTGATGAAGGCCCTCGGGTGCTGGTTTGCCGTTTACACCGTCGCGTGCAACAATCCGGTAGGGATGGAGCTTAATATCCCAACGATCATGTCCAGCGGTTTGACATAGAATTCTGCAGAAACCTGTCAGAATCTTGTTTAAGACAGGATGATCTATAAACGATTGTTCAAAGGGCTCGAAGTAGCGCTTGAAGCCGCCATTCAAGTGGTTGATGGCTTTCGATTGCTCATAAGGGGCATGCGGCAGGAGCCGAAAAATTCCGTCAACTGCGTCATATTCAAACGCGCCATAGCGCCGGTAGCGATAGGTCCCGCCGTCACGCATGTATTCATCGAGAAGCAATCGATTCCAGTGGTCAGCAAAGTTCTTCCAGCCAGCATCAATTTCGATGCCGAAGCCGGCTTCGGTGCGCTTACCTCTGGAAAACCACCATCCATTCGTGACCAGATGATCAGTGCATTCTTGACTGAGGCTGCATAGCGCCTGGGGTGCGACCTTTTTCATGGGTGTCTCCCGTCTTGGTAATTTAGCGAGGGGGAAGTTTTAAAGGACGCTTGGTGGCTCGCGGCTTGGTGTTCCCAAAGGTGGCGGTCCGTAATGTATTTCGGCGTGCTGGCTATGATGGACCGAGGTAAAAAGCGCGTATTATCGACTATGTAGCTGACGCTCCCGCTGACGCCCTCGAGCGCGGACGCTATGGCCCGTTCGCACATCTTGTGAATAGTACTGCCCCATTCACCTGAAACCGCCTCCTGGGACCAGGCTTGCTCTAGCCCTTCCTTCAACACGATTGATCCGACGCCAAGGGAAGCGGTTTCGAGGTGCCGCAGCGCGTCCATGATGATGGCCGCTGCGGGGGCCTCGCGGACTTCGAGAACCTTTTCACCGGTTGAGATGTGTTCGAGCCCGACAAAGCGGCCGTGTCCGAATTTGCCAACTGTTTTATTCAGGAGCGGGATTGTGTCGATCAGTGCAACATCACGGTCATCAATTGACACGAGATTTCCGTCGATAAACCCGAGTTTGATCTCTACCGGCTGCTCTGCGGCAGTGTTGCGCGTCCAATCAAATGCCTCTTCCGGGATAGAAAAGTTCTCGGGATCTTCCAAAGGTCCAGACTCGAATTCCCGGCACCAGAGGTTTTCGTCTCCGCTCCAGGTGCGGTCCGTCACAAAAGTCAGTCCGAACTTAGAGAGGGCGGCGGCCTTCTGCTGCCGGGAAATCACCGAGCATTCATACGGACTGCCGAAGTTGCCGGAAAATCCCGAGCGCTTGATGCTATTGTTAAGGCGCGGAAGACTATTCTGCGAAAGACTTGCTGTATGAAGAAGCAGCCGTGAGCCGATTGATGTTGCATGATCAACAATCAACGAGGCGATTACGGGACGGCTCAAGGAACTGCTTAACGGATAGTTACCAAGGTACTTGGCGTGGGCCCGAATGGCGGGTTTCACGCCTTGTTCGACAAAAGCTTCCCGCCCTTCGAGACAGACAAAGCGCGCGCCGAACCTGGCTGCCGTCTGTTCCAGCAAAGGCTTATCGATGGAAGTTCCGACATCGGCCGCGACAGCTTCAATATTCGAAAAGCCAAGGCTTTGCAGCTTGTAGAGAAGGTAGGTGCTGTCGAGACCGCCGCTGAACATGGTTGCAACTGGTGCGTTTCGGTCCCGAAAAGCCTCCAGATCTTCGAAACTCAAAATGCCGCCGGTAGATGGTTTGATCGAAGTTGAGACGGGGTTCATTTGTCAGGTCCTGCTCTCAAAAAAGATGCCGGAAAAGGTTCCGGCGAGGATGAGGCCGGCACCTATCAAGCCCGTTGCGGTCAAAGATTCTGTCAGGAGAAGGTGCGCGAGGACGAAACCAAAAAAGGGTTCTGTTCCCATCAGCAAGCCAACCCGTGTCGGCGTGGATTTTCTGACCGCGGCGTTTTGAATGTAGAATGCAGCGATCGTGCAGAAGAGTGAAAGGAAGGCGACGGCGCCCCAAAACTGAAGGGGGGCCTTCACAATAAGGCCGTAGATTCCGAATTGACCCACGGCTAAAACGAAAGTGAGTGTTGCCACCGCCGATCCCTGGATGGCCGTCAGTGCCGCAGACGAAATCTGCCGGCCGGCCAGAAGGCGTTTGGTGGAAACGACCATAATTGCTCGCAGAATCGCAGCCCCCAGCACAAGCGCGTCACCCGGACTGAACTTGCCGATCCCGCCAGTGAGAAGGCCGACACCGATGCAGGATATGGCGGCACTTGCCAATATGCCCGGAGGTGGAAGTCGCCCCGATAGCCCATAGTCAATGATCGGCGTGAAAATTACACAAAGCGAAATGATCAAGGCCGTATTCATTGCGCTTGTTGATGCAACACCGTAAGTTTCAGCAATAAAAATTGAAAAAAGTATTGTCCCCAATACGAGGCCACGGATGCAATCGCCCCAAGAGATCGACGCGATCTCATGTCTTGCCACCACTGCCATAAAGATCGTGGTAATCAGGAAACGATAAAGAATGAGGATCAAAACCGGCGCATAGAATAGTGCGCTTTTCGCGACCGGATAGCTCGCGCCCCAAACGAATGCGGCACCCAGTACGGCCAGGTCGGCCGAGAAGGATGAGGTCAGTGACCTCCTCGCAGGTATTGAAGCACGTTCGAAAACGTCCACGTTCAAGTATCCTTTGTGCTAGCCACCCATCCTACTGTGCAGAACGAGTCAAAACAGATTAGGCCGTCCCTATAACGTTGGTATCGCGGAACTGTCCGGCCTTCCGCGAGGCGCTCATCGATGTCCCACCACTGGACTTCATTAAGCGGCGGGACGATCGAGCGGCTTTTTGTCCAGTCGTGGCCCGCGTCGCGAGATTTTGGCGTCCCCACATGCAGTAGGGGGAGTGTTTGGTTACAAGCTCGGCCCATTCCGATTGCAACCGGAGGGCGGATTCGCATGCACAGATCTTGCTGTAGCGACTGCCTGAGGCTGTTCATGGAGGAACTCCTGCAGGTTCGTGCCGTAGGTATTTGTGATTCAGCAAAGCAAATGCCGTGCCAATCCAGAAAACCATTTTTAGACAACACGATCGCTTTGATAGTGCAGTGTTTCATACCCAACATTGTCAGAAGGCCGACAATGAGTCCGACTGCCGGGCATGCAACCGAACGCTGTGATCCTGTTATCCTGACAGGTTTCCCGCTGCAGCCCGGCTTGGCAATTCATCAGGGCCTGTCGCAAATGAAAAGTCGAAGGGCGAGGCGGCTTCCGGCTCGCAGAGCGGCCCGAACGACCTCGGCGCGGTCTCTAAGCCTCGCCCCGATGCAGCTTGGCCTACATACCGACGATCTCGTTGACTACGCGCGCGCGGCACGAGCACCTTGCCGTAGTTGCGGACGCTGTACAGCTTCGTACTTTCTCCGGGCGGTGCGCGCGAACTGAAGGAATGGCTGTTTCGGGAAGCCGACTTGGCAGTGTCGAACGAGGATATTGCCCGTCGCTTCGTGGCCGACTGCCGTCGCACCCGCACGGGTCGGGAGTTCCCCGCCTGGCTCGGGCCGACACCTTCGCAAAACTCGAGGGGCGGCAGCGGATCCTCGGCTTGTCGCGTTGCTCGCCAGGAAACCCGTGCGCTTGGCGAGTGTGGCCATGGCGAACAAGATGGCCCGTGTGGTCTGGGCGATCATGGTACGCGCGAGACCTCAAGCTCGTCATGCCGCGAACCTTGCGGTGTAAGGTTGCGAAGAAGATAAATTTTAGGACAGAGAACAGGCGGGCCGATCGATCGGCTACCAGTAGGTTGTGAGAGCGACGCGATGTGATGGCGAGACTGGTCAGGCCGGGAACAGGGACAACCCGTCGAATGTCCGAGCACCATAGCCTGATAGGCAGATTGAGATCCAGTTCGCCGGTCCCATCAGGGCCAGCAGTCTCGGATGGCTGCATCAACAGGCCGGACAGAAGACTGCACCCGCCCAACGCGCCGTAACGTCCAATTACCTCTTGCATCGCGGGAGCCATCCACAGAGGACGTTTCTCGGAGAAGGCGACGGCGCTGCATGCGGAGTACCACCGACCGGCGGTCTGCCGACCGCCCGCGCTCGTGTCGGTAATGTCGAGGCTTCCTTCAGCGAATAGCGACCAACAGGAGAACTTTGACCGATCGCGGGTGCGAAGCCGCATTGGCATGTGAGCGCCCAAATAGACTGCCAAGCCACGCTCGAGTCAGCGTGCAGATCTTTGCCCAATGGCCCGAGGTGATGGGCTGCCAAACCGTGACTCTCAAGCTCCCCTCCGAAGACTGCACCAGAGGACTACGACCCGCTGCCTTCCTCTTAAACCGTCATCGCTCTGACAACACATTCTGCAATGCTCGGCGGATGTCGATGAGGCGGCTCATCACGCAAAGTAGGTATTCAGCAGGTCGGGAGGAACGAATGAACCCTGATGCTTTCCGCAGCCCAGTTTTCGTTAAGCGTGCAACGTACATCGTGCAAGAGATTGCCAGCCTGGCCGACGCCATCGATTTCCTCAACGAGTGGCCAGGAAACCGCAGAGACTTGATCCACGAAGCCGCCCTCAAGGCGTGCTATGATGCATACGACGAGCGAATACCTGTAAGCGCAGCGCGCAATGCCTTTTTCGGCTTTGCGAAACGGGCCGCTATATTGGAAGATGCAACCTCCGCGATGCAGTGGCTCGCTGCCTGCAAGTCGGGCAGTGGAAAAGTGAAAGTGTAGGCGTACGCGAAATGTGCGAGGCTGGCGCGGGTAGCACGCCAAGGAGGGCACTGTGTCGAGATTTCACAGTTCGCCGAAAGCAAAAGCTTCTCAAAATCAACAGCAAAACGGCAGATCTCGCGCAACCCCCATCATAACCAGACCCACTGCACTCGGTCGCTAGGCTAGTGCCAAGTCCAGCGACGAAGATGCAGCGGAACCATTCGGCTGGCAAAGAAGTGCGACCGAGGCCTGTTGCCGTAGAGGAGGCGGAGAGATGATCGGCTTGAGCAGATTTGAGCGGCCAATGGTTATTAAGGTTAGCCGTCACAGATCGGAGCGTATCGTGTTCGACGTCAATGACGCGGCCGCTATCTTGCTCCGTGATCTTAGTCGTCGACCGAGAAACGGAAGATACCGATGGACGCCTGTCGGCAAGTATTGCGTGGCGAGGCTCATCCACCAGCTGCACGAAGAGCTTTCGTCGCAGCCGCGCTCGAAGCAAAAATCCTGCGCAGTGACTAAAAAATGAAGCCGCGCGATATCGGTTGGCTATGCCCAGGTTCGAGCACGCCGTTCGGCTTCAGCGTCGAGCAGCCGTTCGCCGCGAAGAGGGGCACTGCGATATATTGACGGAAAGGAGAAGGGAGTTCGCGCGGCTTGTGCCCCGGAGCGGGTCTCCACACAGACGGCGCAGCAACTGGCTTCGCAGGATCGGCCTCGGATGATAGGCAGGCCGCTGGTCGCTTCCAGCACGACCCGGCAAAGCCGACGGCGCCGAGGTCGAGTTCTCGATGAAGACTTCGATGAGTCGGACCGGATTGTCCTGCATCACGTAAACGTCTAGGCACTCGGGAAAGAGTGTCGCTTGCCGGCGATCCTCGCCCTCGACAAACCGATTCATCCCATGTCGGCTCTTCTGAGCCTTGTCCACCGAGAGCGGGATTAGCCCGACCGGCCTTGGCCTGCACTGGCCGCAGCTCGATGCCGATGTGGATGTGCCGGCGCTGCTGCAAGGTGTGTTCGGCTCCAAGCGTTGCCAACGTGCCAAGAGAATCGCGGGCTCCCGCTGTTGGCCGGCCTCGTGCCAAAGTTGCTCGATGACATGGGCATGGTCGCAACCAATGCCTCCGCTCGCGCGCGAACACATCCGTGAAAGTTGATGCGATCAGTCAACAAACGTGATAGCGGCGTCCCCGCCTGCACTGATGGGTGCAATAAGCCTTTCAGATTGACGGAGATCAGGGGAATGGGGTTAACCCGACGCTTGGACGAACACGGCGATCGTCCGGCGCTGATCTTTCCCGGCCGCACGCCGATCACCTACCGCGATCTTGCGCTACGTGTCACAGCGGTGGCAGCCGAGTTCGGACCGGAGAAAAAGTTGGTCGCGGTAGCAGCCGAGCCGACGGAACACGCGGTCATCTCCTATCTGGCAGCCATGCACGGCAGGCACGCCGTCGCATTGATCCCGCCCTGCAACGCATCGGCTCTGGACGACTTCGTCGCCGACTATTCGCCCGAAATCATCTGCAGACGGGTAGACGCCCGCTGGCGCTGCCGCGCGGAAGCCGGGAAGTCCTGCATCCCGATCTCGCGGTGCTGCTCGGTACCTCCGGCAGCACCGGCAAGAGCCGGTATGAACAGTTTGCGCGCGGATCTTTCGACAAGTCATTGCTCCACGAGCCGAAACGCTTGTGGAAAAGAAGCGCGGCGCTCGGGAGGACGAATGAAGCGATATTACAAGGTCGTTCGTCCTATTGGCCATCTTGGGCTGGCTGACGTGGCGGCTCTGTGGTCGCATGACAGCAGCCGGCCACTTGGGTGTGTTGGCCGCCGCGACAGCAAATATCGCAGCGGCCGGTCCACCCGCCGAGCAAGTCATATTCTTCCACCATGTAGCTCTTGATCTTCAGCCAACTGCCGTGCCGCCAACCGGCTTCCATGGATGCAGGTCAATTCACGATTTGCTGAAACGCGCTGTTTCCGCCCGGGTGGAGCTAGCCTGTCAGTTTAGTGAAGTCGTGGCGCCGCGCGCGAACATGTGCCAGCAAATTCGTTTCGTTTACGACCCCTGATTGAAAGAGATTCAGCGTGGTCGAGGCCAGAATCTGACCGTCTATCGAAGTGCTGTACCATTTAGCGTCGGCGGTTATCTGGTCGACAACCCGCTGGCAAATCGCCCGATCTTTAGGTCTAAGGAACTGACTTTTCGGCGCTCGTAGCATCTCGACGCCTTTAAAGGGGAGTCACTTGTCTCCCAAGCGACACCCATGCGTGGGTCTCCCGAGAATGGATACTAACGCATCCAGGCCATTCGTTTGAGTGGTACGATGCGGGGCGTTGGCATCGGTGACGTGGTTGCGATCACGGCCGCGGTACGGAGGGGGGTCACCGACGACCGTATCAGTGATACAACGCACTTCCTTAGCGGGCGGCCCAGCAGCTTGGGTTAGGGGGCGGCCGCTGGGCCTGACCAGCGAGCGTTCGGGAATGCTCGACTGGCTGGTTGGTACATTAGACAAATCTAATGTACTTGAACCATGCGAACGAAGTACGCGGCGGTAAGAAAGTGGCTGGCACGATTCACTTACCGCGCGCTTTTGCCTTGGGTTCTGGCGAGCTTTCTGACGGGTTTGCAGCCAATTTTGCAGATCGCCGATCTGTTACCCACAGGGACTTTTTCCTCGCCACCAAATCATCACGATCGCCCTCAGCGGTCGCTCGGCTATGCATCGCAGCTGTGGCGTAGTCGGCTCTGTTGGTTCGATAGTCTTCTTTTTGGACAGTCATCGTTTGCTCCCAGTTTCATAGCCCGTCTTTTTGCCCTGGCGGGGAGATTAACTGCCGGTGCATTACGCGAGTCAATCGATTAAACGACCACCCCGCAGTCGCGAGGGACGGGAAGCAAGCCGACAATTTTAACGTTGGAACGGCTTACAAAGTGCCGACAACACAGCCGCCCTTTCGTCGGGCTGCGTTGATCGCGTTCATGTTGCCCTTCAGCTCGCCGGTCTTGGCTTCACGTGCCTTGATGTCGTGTTGTCGCATCATGCTGCCAACCGGCAACCCAAGCCAAAACACGCCGTCCACGTCACGGCGGGCGGTTCTGTCTTGTACGGCCATTATCGGCGCGAGGTCGGAACTCGTTCGGTAAAGTTCGGCTTCCAACTGGCTGCAGGACTTGCCCGCGTATACGCTGGACGAAACCAGCATGGGCTTGATGTCGGCTGGGCGAGTAGCGCAGCCCGACAAAACGCTGATGGCTACAAACGCACGTAACTTGATTCATGCTTCCCCCCAAAATGCCCGCGGCGAGCAGGCGCTGAGGGCAGGACGAAGTCTATGTGCTTGACGGCATGCGGAATATATTCCTATTCTGCGGGATGCCGCACCCTCGCCGACACGAAGCCGTTTCCGAATATCACCTCGCCAAAATTGAACGACAGGCGTGGCGCCTTGTCTCTGTCGGTCGGGGCGACGCTTTTGGACCTCAAAGTGTCCGCTGCCGACCTCGGCCCGCGGGTTGGTGAACCCGTTGAAATCATCGTTGATCTGATCGCCGCACAAAGCCTTCAGATCATCGGCAGCATCGCGGTGTCATCCGGGGTGGCGCACAACGAGAGCAACACGGTCAATCCGGCAGTGGCGGGCGGGCTGGGCTACATGAGCGTTGGGCTGACCGTCACGCCGACCCAGAACGATGTCACGTTTGGCACGAGCCTGCTGGTTCGGCTCAACATCGCTGCCGGCGTCGGTGCGAATGGCCTGTTCGTGCTCGGCTGGGCTGTCCAGAAGGCCAAGTCACGCCTGACCTACATCGGCGGGGCTCTCCAATCTGCGGCCATGGTGGCGGAGGATGCGCACCCGAAACTTAACATCGACCCGTTCTTCCGCATTGCGGCCAGCGGCGTCACCAACGACTATGCTGGCAACCCCCTGATCGGAGCATCGGCTGGCGGGTTTCCTCCTGTTCTGGTCAACGCGCCGGCAGGCTCGCCCTTCGGCACCAAGGCCATCAAGCTGCCGGCCGGCCACGCTGCACGACATCAAGACGCCCGTAGCCGAAGCAGGGTTGACGGTGGGAGAAACTGTCTGGTGTATCTTCGCCTTCATGGCGGGGAGTGCCCAGTCCATCCAGTTCATCCACTACATTCCGGTGTCGTCCGGGGTGACCCAGACCGTTCAGATAACCAAAACGGTCAATGGCCTGACGTATATTTCGCTGCCCATCGTGGTCACCCAGAACGACGTTACCTACGGCCTTAATCACCAGCTCCGCATCCTTCCGACAGGGGCCTTGGCCGCGGATGCCTACCTTCCCGGCTGGGCCATCCAGAAGGCACCGGGCCGGCTGATCGATAACCATGGCCGGTTTGACAAACTGGCCAAGGACGTTGCCTCCGTGCCGGCCTCGCAGTTCGCCGGCAAGATCGGTGCGCACTTCGGCGACAGCATCATCGAAAGTGTCATCTGGCCGGGCATCACGCCGACCGCCAAGATTGCCCAGCGCACCGGCATGACGATCACCAACTGCGGCGGCGGCGGTACCCGCATGGCCAACCATGCTGCGAACTATGACAAGTTCTCGTTTTACCGGCTGGCCGATGCCATTGCCTCCGGTGATTTTTCCCAACAGATAGCCGCAGCAACGGTCATCGGAGGCACCTTTCCAGCGATTGCAGCGCGCATGGCATCGGTGGATTACAGCCTGCTGGATTACCTGATCCCCTCGTTCGGCACCAACGACTTCACCGGCGCCGGCCCGACGTGCCCCATCGGCACCAATGCGGACATAACCGGGGCGACCTTCAAGGGAGCCATCAACTACGGCATCCAGACGATCATGACCGCCCGGCCGAACCTGAAGCTCATCTTCACGACGCCGATATGGCGGACGCTGGACGGCACTGCGGGAGGAGCCGGAAGCCAGCTGATCGACTACGCCAACGCCATGCTTGAGGTCTGCGCCCTAAACAGGGTGCCAGTGGTCGATCTGTACCGCCGCTTCATCATCAACCAGTTCAACTACGTTCATTGGATGGGTCCTGGAGACGGAACTCACCCCAACAATCTTGGACAGGACCTGATCGGCGGCATGATGGCGGCGGGGCTGTTCGACAACTTCTAAGTTGCGCCTAGACAATCTCGGCGCGGACGAAATGCCATGACGCCGTGTTAATGATCGTGTCCGGGGTGTAGGGATTGGTGAGTTTCACTAGCGTCCCATCAACTTCCGCGACCGTCCAGACGCCAGTTTCGTCGCTCCAGTCGCCCGGAACCGCTACAATCATGGTGATGCGGTAATCTCTTCCGATTTCGAACATTCGGCCCTCCCCAGTTTTTGGTTCGGGGCAGAATGCGCGCGTGCTTGGGTCGGCGCAAGCGTCACTGACCTCGCAGGCGCGGATGGCGTCGACCAGCGCGACAACCGCGCCACGGGCCAGGTGGATGCCATCCTCGACGTGATCTCGAGCAACCTTTTCACGGCGATGGCAAATCTACCCTAGTGGAAGTCAATCTTTTTCGACGGCTGCGCGGTGTGGCTTTTGAGACTGATGAGCGCAGGCGTGTCGATCTTCGACGCTATCCGCCGGGCCAGTTCCCTCGAAAAAGCCGTCAATACTCATCAGGCTCAACGGTGTGCCTGACGAAGTATCCCACCGCAAAGGTACTTTGTCTTGCCTGTACGAAGATCCGTTCATCTCGCAAATGGCGTCGTAAATCGCCTGTGCGATCGACATTTCGGCACGGATACGCTCTGCGTCTTTTTGGCTGTTCATAAGAATTTTTCCCCGAACCACGGTCCCCCTTAGCCGCTTTCATTAGGTGTCGCTAGATCACGCGGATGTGACACGTCGGATAAAATCGATTGATATGGCCGAGGGAGCGCACGCGGTTTTCTTTGGTCTTCGCCGTGTTGAGCGCCGTGCAAGACTCGTGCCGCGTCCATCTTGATCGCAGCGTTGAATGGGCACTATTCGCAATGTATATTGCGCGCATGAGCACTGCAGCTGACAACAATTTTTTGCTGCCGCCCCCGGCTCCAGCGTATCTGCCGGCGCGCGTCATCGGCGACCCGAAAAAGGCGGCGTAGTGGTCAGCCCGCTTCCGGATGCCGAGGTCGCGGACGAAGCGCCAAGCGAGCCCTACCTCACCCCATACGACAATAAACGCGTCGCCATGTATATGTGGCTGCTGGACGCCGCCTATGACGACGAGGATTGGCGCGTGGTTGCCAGGACTGTGCTGCATATCGATCCCGAGAAGGAACCGAAGCGGGCGCACCGAGCCTGGGAAACTCATCTCGCCCGCGCCCGGTGGATTCTCAAGGAAGGGTACAAGTTCCTCCCGAGCCCCACGACTCACTGACGAGTCTGTCCGTTAGGGCCGAAATTGGGGCCGCAAGAAGATGCCGACAAAAGGTTTAATGAAATCAACGGCATCTGGCGGAGGGAGTGACCGTCCGGCTGTTTTTTCGCGCCGACGTCATGCCTTTTCTTCGCACCGGTTAAAGGTTTTGGTTCCCTGGGCCAGGAAACATCGATGGGGCTCGCGGTCACCCAGGTGAAGCCACCGCATCCACCATGCGCATCAAGCGCACCGGTCAGTCGACGCGACAATACACGAGACCCGCCGCGCAGTGCCTCCAGTTCTTTGAGACTGGCACTGATGAAGGCAAGTGCCTCGCCGCGGTTGGGAACCGGTCCCTTCTTCATAGCACGAACCCTGCTGCCACGAATTGACCCCAACTTAATTAAACGCGCTCTCATGGCGTGAAAGTGACTGTCAGCATTGGAGGCGCGGAAATTTCTCCCAATGCAGATGCTCAGGATGTCCTTCGCACTGCCGGACGGTGCCTTTTTGAAGCGAAACAACATGGACGAAATCGTGTTTCGTTCGTCTATGAAGCCGCCATGTTGCGGGTCGTGACGCCCTAACCTACCGCTGGCCCAGCCCTGACGCTGGCAGAGTATCGCGAGAATGGGGCCTGCCTTCCAACCGATTGCGGATGCACCAACAACCCAGCCACGTTCGACGTTTCACAGCCTGGGGCCTATTTTTCAGCTAACCGGCAATTCGTTGGAGTCCGTTCTCCTAAGTGACGCAAAAAGGCCCGCCCCATTGTCTGGAGCAGGCCCTTTGACTTGCGCGGTACTCAGAACCTTGCCGCTTCGCGAAAGATAATAGCGAATGGTAAACATCGACTGAACGTCCGTGCCGCTTCGGTGGCCTTGGGTTAGGTGCGGCCTGTCCTTGTTGCTTGGCGAGATCGGGGCGGCTGATGCCGGCTCAGTGCGACGCGGATTTCGTGCAAACCCCAACAATGCTGCCCCCGCATCGATCACCGCAAGCAGATTGGCCAGCTAAATGTCATCCACTGCAGGGCAAATTCGTTGCTCGCCGGCCGACAAATGCTGGGAGGCACTGCATGCGCGCGCTCGGGGACGTGCGGTGAAAGATTGGCGCCCGGCCGCGATTGATCAAAGTTGGGCCTACGAACCGAGTGTCATCGCTTGCGATCGTAACATTGCTGCGATCCGAATTTACTCTTTGGCTCGCGCCCAAGCTGGACGCTCAAGAATGCCGCGTCTTCGCCGATATCCTGACGCTTCAGCCCGGCGACCGGTGGCGCAGGGAAACCTCACGAACGCGAGCCGGATCGCGAGCCAGATCGAAGATGAGCTTTCCACCTCTGCATGATACCGGAGTCTGGGCCCGTTGGCGCAGGATGGAAGTCGATCCTGATGTACGATGATACACTTCCCGTTCGTCGAGATGGGCGGACTCGAAATGAGGCCGCAGTTCGTCAACGACACCGTTGTCGCTCGGGATTGCCTGCTCGAACAGCAGATGTCCGTAATCGGCCGTCAGGCTTCGAGCTCCTTCGGCTGGTTTTGAGGGCGGCGATGAGTAGCCCCAAAAGAGCCTTCCGCTACCGGAGCAGGAGCGAGAAGTTGTAGCCGGCGGCGGCCAGGACGGCGTCGCCCTGCTGGCGGGCGAGGTAGTTGCGGCCAGCTTCTTTCGCTTCGCGCCACCAACCTTCGACCAAACCGGTGCCGTGACACCCGTTCCGAGAACAGGCGAGCCGCGCGCCGGTCCATATGCCGCGAAGGACAGACGAGCCAACATCCCGAAACTTGCTTACGTCGAACTCGCGGGAGACCGGCACCAGGGGGCCTGACACCAAGTCCTCGAATGCCCTCGATGTGTGTTCAAGATCCTAGGAAGTTCTCTCCTTACCACTGGAGGACAGCTCGTCCAGCCGCATCTGAACAGGAGGCCGGTGCTCAATCAGTGCCGCGCAGGATGTGCCCGATTGACAGGCATCAGGGAAGCCCAGGTCCTTAGTCCACAATGCTGTGACGAGCGCGACAACCGCGGCGGGGTTAGCCAGCTCACAGTTCAAGTCGATGGCTCAACTGTTGCATGGGGAGAGCTCTTACTTCTCATTCGCTCCAAATGCGGACGCGGCGCACGAGCTCGGAAGTTGAGATCCCGTAGCGATCGTGAAGCGTCGGCAGCGCGCCAGCGTCGAGGAACTCGTCGGGCAGGGCGATCTGGCGAAAGACTGGGGTCACTCTCTCGCGCATCAGCAGCGCGGCAACGCCTTCGCCCAGCCCACCGATGATGGTGTGGTTCTCGGTCACTATCATTAGCCGTCCCGGACGGCGCGCCGCGGCAAGTATCGTCTCCGTATCCAGAGGTTTGATCGTCGGAACGTGCAGAACGGCGCAGCCGATCCTGTCGGCTTCAAGCGCCTTCGCCGCCTCCAGCGCGCGCATGGTCATCAGGCCGCTGGAAATGAACAATACGTCCGCGCCCTCGCGCAACAGGCGTGCCTTGCCGATTTGGAATGTGTAATCGTACTCGTCGAGCACGACAGGGACCTTGCCGCGCAAAAGCCGCATGTAGACCGGCCCGTTGTAGTCCGCGATCGCCTCCGTGGCCTGTTCGATGTCGAGCGCGTCGCAAGGGTCGATGATCGTCAGGTTCGGCATCCCGCGGAAGATCGCGATGTCCTCCGTCGCCTGGTGGCTGGGGCCGTAGCCGGTCGTCAGCCCCGGTAAGGCGCAGACGATCTTCACATTGAGTCTCTCCTCGGCGATCGCCATGCAGATGAAATCGTAGGCACGTCGCGATGCGAAGACGGCGTAGGTGGTGGCGAAGGGCGTAAAACCCTCCCGCGCCAAGCCGGCGGCGGCGCTCATCAGCACCTGCTCCGCCATGCCCATCTGATAGAAGCGGTCCGGATGCTCTTGCGCGAAGACATGGAGATCGGTGTATTTCGCGAGGTCCGCCGTCAGTCCAACGATCCCGGGCCGCTGGTGCGCCAATCTGGCCAGTGTGTGCCCGAACGGCGCATTGCGTGTTGGCACGCCATCGGGCGCGATCGAGGCGATCATCGCCGATGTGGTCTTGCGCTCACCGGCGTTGGCGGCGTGGCGCGGCGCGAATTTTGACAGCCTCACTGCGGACGTCCCTTTTCCAAAGCTTCGAGCGCCAGCGCCCATTCATGCGGTTCGACGCGGATGAAATGCGTGATGTCGCGGGTTTCCAGGAACGGCACACCCTTGGCCATGCGGGTATCGCAGACGATCACACGTGGACGAGGCTCCTTCAGCCCGCGCGCCAGGTCGAAGGTCACGCGGACCGCTTCGATGTCGTTGCCGTCGACGCGCTGCGCGTGCCAGCCGAACGCCTCGAACTTGTCTGTCACCGGCTCGGAGGAAAGCATGGCCGTCGATGGACCGTCGGCCTGCTGGTTATTGAAGTCGACGATGGCAATGAGATTGTCGAGCTTGTGGTGGGCCGCCGACATCGCCGCTTCCCAGGTCGAACCCTCGCCGAGTTCGCCGTCGGACAGGAGGTTATAGACGAAACTGTCGCTCTGCTTGCGCCTCAGCCCCATGCACATACCGACAGCGATGCCAAGGCCGTGACCGAGCGAGCCGCCGGTGATCTCTATGCCGGGCGTGTATGCCGCCATGCCGGACATCGGCATGCGGCTATCGTCGCTGCCATAGGTCTCGAGCTCTTCCTCCGGCAGCACGCCCGCTTCGATCAGCGCCGCGTAGAGCGCGATGGCGTAGTGTCCGATCGACAGCAGGAAGCGGTCGCGTCCCTCCCACAGCGTGTCGTCCGGCCGGTAGTGAAGCGCATGGAAATAGGCGACGGCAAGCACGTCGGCGATACCCAGCGCCTGTCCGACGTAACCTTGGCCCTGGACTTGACCCATCCGGACGGCATGTCGGCGGATACGATAGGCTCGTTCGGCCAGGCTGACATTGCTGCCGGCGCGAGGCATCTCAAGATCCGGTGTCCTCTCAGCCATGGATCAGCATCCCACCGTTGACGTCGATCACGGCGCCGGTGATGTAGCTGGCCAGATCGGACGCCAGAAAGAGATAGGCGCCGGCGACGTCGCGTGCGTCGCCCAGCCGGCTGAGCGGGATCCCCTTGATGATGTCGGCGCGCATGGCGTCGGTCAGTTTGCCCCCAGTGATGTCGGTCTGGATCAGGCCCGGTGTGACACAGTTGACGCGGATGCGGTCGGGCCCGAATTCGCGCGCCATGGCCTTGGCAAGCCCCAGAACACCCGCCTTGGCAGCCGAATAGTGCGGGCCACCGAAGATGCCGCCGCCGCGCTGGGCCGAAACCGACGACATGCAGATGATCGAGCCGCCGCCATTTTCGCGCATGTTCGGGATGAATGCCTGACTGAGATAGAGCACGCCGCGTAGGTTGACATCGAGCATGCGGTCCCAGTCAGCCGGGCCGATATCCAGTGTCTTTGCGGGCTGCGTGATCCCGGCAATGTTGCACAGCACGTCGACCTTGCCGAAGGCTTCGGCCACTTCGGCAGCAGCCCTCTTGCACGCATCGAGGTCGGCGACGTTACAGGCGAGGCCAATGTGCTCGGGCCCAAGCGACTCGGCGGCGTCACGGGCCTGTTGCTCATCGAGGTCAAGAATAGCAATGCGCGCGCCTTGCTCCGCCATCAGCGTTGCCGTGGAGCGGCCTATCCCCCGAGGGCTCGCGGCCCCTGAAATCACCACGGCCTTGCCCTTCAGCAACATGTCGAACTCTCCTGCTATTTCTCTTTGCCGGTGATCTAAAGTCGGTAGAACCGGGCAGCGTTGTCATGGAACAGCGCGAGCCGCTCCTCGTGCGGGTGGGCGATCGTAATTTCCTTGAAGGCGTTCAAAATGGCGTCGAGGCTCGAGAACAGCTTGTCGACGGGGAAGTTCGTCGCGAACATCGAGCGGCCGACGCCGAAGGCTGCGATCGCCTCCTCGACATAAGGACGAATCGAGGCCGTGGTCCAAGTCCAGTCGCCCATGCCGAGGCCCGAGATTTTGCAGGCGACGTTCGGCGCTTGCGCCAACTGGTGCATGCCTTTTTTCCAGGCGCCAAAATGCTCGGCGCCGTCGACCTGCATGCCGGTGTGATTGAGAATGATCTGGACGTCGGGAAAGTCGCGCGCGAGTTCGAGGAACTCGCCCATCTGGGGATAGTAGAGCTGCAGGTCGAAGCTCAGCCGTCGCTTCGCCAGCTCCCGGAAACCACGCCGCCATTCGGGTGTCCGGCTCACCTCCGGCCGCGCCTGATAGGTCTTGGCGGCGTCGGCATGGTAGTTCATCGACTGCCGAATGCCGCGGAAGTTCGGATATTCCATGTGGCGGTCGAGGAGCTCGCCAACATCGGGTCTAGACAGGTCGGCATAGCCGACGATGCCGTGGGGAAACCCCCGCTTGTCGGCGATCTCCTGCAGCCAGCGCGTCTCCCCAACCGGATCGCTGGGATCGAACCCCACATCCAGGTGCACCGATTTTACGAGGTTCTGGTTCTTGCCGTCCTCAAGATAGTCCTCGAGAAGGTAACTTTTTCGGATCGCCTCGTAGTCACCGAAGGCTGACGGCTTAACCCCGTCGGTCAGCCACGGATAATAATTGGCCTCCAGATCCCACAAATGATGGTGCGGATCGATGAACGGCAGCTCGGCCACGGTCGGGACTCCTTGCTTGAGGTCTGGAGCCCCCCCGCCCCCCCCCGCGGGCGGTTGGGGGGGGGGGGGTTGGGTGGGGGGGTGAGAGGGTTGTTTAAAAAAAACCCGCC
>NZ_JAMYUV010000075.1:0-18080 GCF_040323405.1 Mesorhizobium sp. M0048
TTCTGCTCATCTTCTTCCATCACAAGGTGTCCACCTATTTTGGTGGACACCTCATGCATCAGAGCACTCAACAGCAAAAGGTGCGGGGAAATTCGCGCTTACGATGTAGCCGCACACTCCAAGGGTGTCCTGTAAGCCCGCTGTCGAACCGGCAGCGGGCTTTCCTATGGGCGCTTGCCCCTTGGCGCCGGCCCTGCATGGTCTTGGACGCGCTTATATACTCCGCGCAACAAGATAGGCGATCCGATACGCCATGAGTAGCAAAAGAACGAGGATCGTAAATTCGAGAACTGTGCGTGAGGGATAAATTTTCAACGCTCCGACTTCAACCGACGATAATGCAACGTAGTGTCGCTTGGCAGTTAATGATGAGAATGCGGTCGCTTCGGCTAGGTTTGGCAATTAATTGCGAGAATGGGACAGCCCGGATTCTCACTTTAACTGCAATCGCATCAGCGTGAAGATCATGAATTCTTTGAATGTTCATACCCTGTCTTCGGGAAATTCGAGCCCGTTACGTTGCCGACGCTGCTTCTCACATTAAATGCGAATGGCCCGGTATGATTATCAAATTAAGTGCACGTTTTCAAATTAAGTGCACAGCTAACCAACTGAAATGATTGACATGCGATTCTCATAATTAACTGCAAAGGGACATCCCCAGAAATGAGTATTGACTTCGATCTCCGATACAGCGCCGGCAACTGACCAACGCATAGCGGGCTCGTAACGATAAGGACGGTTCTCGCTATTTGAGGACCGCAACGGGTTGGCGAGTCTAGTCTGAGCGATCAAGCCCGCGCTCTGGACGAGCTCCCATCCTCACAGAATGTTCGCCCACCGGGACAAACGTGACGCAACGGAACGGATGGTTCACCCGTAAGGTCTTGGGGCGATTGCGAAAGGAGACCAGCATATGACCTGCGAACGAGACGTCGGCACGTTCGAAGAGCCCGTGACCGTTTTGCTGTCCTCGGGCAAAGTCAGTGTTTCGAGCACCCGCGAAGCCGCCGAAATGCTGCTTTACCGCTGGCCCATTGGAGAAACCGGGCGCCGCATCCAGGCTCGCATGGCGTGCATGAAGGTGCTCGGCGGCGGCAGCGCACCGGAGACAGCGCGCGTGGCATTTCTCAACGCCGCCAAGGAAGCGAAAATCCTGAACGCTTGACATCTCGTCAATGCGTGCCCCACCACTGTCCATCGTGCATCACTCTTGCAGCGGCCGTTACATTTGTGCAAACATCGTGCGTCGATCATGCGGAGACGCCGACGCGAATGTCGCTGAAGACAATTGCTGCTCTGCGCGCCAATGCCGAAGCCGGCTTCTCGCACCTCGAAGCCCTGGTTGCCGTGAGGGCGCCCTCCGAGTTCCTCGAGCTGCAGGCTGCCTTCTTGCGCAAGCAGGTCGAACTGACCGTAGAGCAGGCCAAGGAATTTCAGGCCGTGACGACCAAGGCTGCCGAAGATATATCCAAGCCAATCAAGGATGTCTTTCAAAAGGCGATGAAGGATCTCAAGGTCGCCTGATTGAGTCTAGGCGATCGGAGATACCCGCAAAACGACGCCCTTCTCCAGCCGCCTTTTTCTTTTGGGCTGACCGGCTATGTGTCTCTTACGTCAGCTTTGGAAGGCGGGCCTCGGTTTTTGATCGCTGGTCGTCTAGCGACGCGTTCATGTCTCTGATGGCATCGATAATTTGCTCCAAGGCTATTCCGAGCTGACTTTGAGCGCGGACTGGCTCGCGCGGCGGAGCTTGCCGTCCAGGGCAACAGCTATATGCGAGGTAGCCGAGAACGATCCGGAGCTTAAGCGCGCTATCGAGGCGGCAGAGCAGACCCGAGAGGGGCCGGCAGAAGTGCAGGGCAAAACCCCTGCAAATGTCGATGCCGTGACCGAACAGCAGCGAGATCGTCGCCCCGAGGAGGCCGAGCGCCGGCCGGACGAACCGTCCGACCTGGGTCGACCGTAGATGCTACAAATCGGCTGCAGGATAAGTTAGACAGCGACAAGGAGGCCGCACAACGCGGCAGCGAAACGACGCGGACCGATCCGGCGCAACAGCATATCCCTCGCCTCGAGGAGTTGGGCGCGACGAACTATAAAGAAGGGAACGCGACCGCGACGACCGGGTCCGTTAGAGGACCACGTTCAATCGACAGGTTTACGTTTACCAGAGCAACGACCCGAAAGGTGACGAGGGGTTTGGCAAGCTATCTGTTTCGTTTTCTTCTTGGGCGCACTGCAGGTTGCTTAGGAAACGGTGTCTGGCTGGTACCAAAATTTCATGCAGTGGAGCAGCGAAATGAGTGCGCCCCTGAAGGTGGACAGATATCAGGCTGCTGATTTGCCAGTCTGCCGGATGGGTTGATTCTCGAACTGCTGCGGGCTCAGATATTCGAGCGCCGAATGGAGCCTGCGTTTGTTGTAGACCTCCTCGATGAAGCGGGGACGGTGATCAATGACGTCGTCGAAGGTTTCGAAGGCCATCGGGTAGACCGCCTCGACCTTCAGCGTCTTCATGAAGCTCTCCGCCTTGGCGTTGTCGTAAGGATTGCCTCTGCGGCCCATCGAGCCCGTCAGGCCGTTTGTTTCCAGCGCTTCGCGGTAAATCTGCGCAGCGTATTGGGAGCCCCGATCGGAATGATGAATGCAGCCGGACGGCGGCTGGCGCCGTTCAATGGCCGCCTTCAAGGCTGCCATCGTCAGCCGCGCATCGATCGATCGGCCAATGGCGTAACCGGCGATCATGGCGACCAGGCGTCGAGAATGACTGCGACGTAGACGAAGCGGGTCGGCAGCGCGGCATAGGTTATGTCGGAGACCCAGATCTGGTTCGGGCCGGTTGCAACGATGTCCCTGGCCAGGTTGGGGAAGATCGGGCCATCATGATCGCTGTCGGTGCTGGCCACGAAGCGCCGCCTGATCCTGGGCTGCAGATCATGCTCGTGCATCAGGCGCCGGATCTTCTTGTGGTTCACGACGAGGCCTTGCTGACGCAGCGCAGCACCGACACGGCGATAACCGTAGAACTCGAACTCGTCGCTGATCGAGAACGTTGCCTCGACGATCGCGGTGTCGTCGGCCGGGTTCTCCAGGGGATCGTAGTAGGTGGAGCGCGCGATTCCCATCAACCGGCATCCTTCGGCAACGCTGATGCCGCAGGGCCGGTGATGACGGATGTAATCCCGCTTCTCGGCCGCGGTGCGTTTCTCAGAGTCCCCTTTAGAAACTCAGTTCCAGAGCCTGCTTACCGACCAACCGTTCGAGCGCTGCGATCCGGGCTTCGTATTCCTGGATCAGGTCAGCGGCCTGCGCATCATCGTCGAACGCTCCTTGCTCATATTTGCGCACCCAGATGCGGATCAGGTTGCGCGAGACATCGTGATGCTTAGCCAAGCCGTGCAGCGTCTCGCCGGCGATGAACTCCTGCGCGACCTGGCGTTTGAACTCGATGCTGTGACTGCGGTGCTTTGCCATGGGTTCTCTCTCCGAAAACCCGGAAGGCTGGTCAATCCACACATCCCGATCTGTCCACCCTCAGGGGCGCACTCCAAAATGCCGGCTTTTTTGGCCGGCTTTTGGCCGTTCTGATAGTTGCGGGCCTGCGCCACTCAAGTCTTATCCAAGGATAAGAAAATGGCAGACGAACCGAACCGGAATCCGACCGCTGATGAAATAGCCGGCATGCAGTGGTGGAATTCACTTACCGAGACTGAGCGCGCGGACTGGCTGGCCCGGGCGGATTCGGCAGTGCCTGCCGAGGCTTGGGCAGCATATAAACGTCAAGGAACGCTCGATCTACAACCTCCTGGCGGGATCCACTAGAGCGGCTGACAGTCGCTCGCGGGAAGGTGGCCGGCGCCGTTTGGGGGCGTTGGGGTAGATTTGCCTGTTAGGCGCCGGCCAGGCGGGATTGGGGTCTCCCGCCGCAGGAAGAAGCTAACAGAGGCAAGTGAAGTGGGTATGGCGTGATCGCGGAAGGTGGCCCGGAGCACGGCACCGGCCTCTCCGGAAATCGCTTGCTAGTAGCGCCAACCTTGCTTGAATTCGTCGATGAACCATCGCTCGACGTCGTCCCGCACCGAAGTGCTGCTTCGGAATTTCAAGTGGCCCGGCGACTTCTGCTCAAGCCAAGAAAAGAAATCGGAAAATCTTGGATTCTCTGGCTGATGAGGAAGCCCGCGCTCTTCAGCCCATTTTGTGCAAAAGTAGCGAACACCCTGTTCTGCTTCATCCCTAGTCATGACGGGTGATCACCCAAAGGCAAGTCTTCTGTTCCGACACAAAAGCAAGGCGCCGACGACGCTGGTGCGTTCGAACGGCAGCGTGCTAGCCATCCGCGTCCCGCCGATCAATTTGAGACGGCAATTGAGACCGACAACCCGCCGAGCTTTACGGCCAAAGGAACGTCGGCGGCCCATCTTTCAATGAGCATTGCCTGAACCCACCGACCTGCGGATTGCCAGTGGCCCCGCGATTCGCAGCTTTGCCGGAACAGAGGCGTGCCGTCTAGCAATGTAGGCGTGTACCGTTCCAGGTGCGGAAGTTTTCGAGACTTCTGCCTTAAACCCTCTCAGCCATTGCTCCAGATGTGATGTTTTCATGCCATCCTGCGTCACGCGCCAGCGCTCGCGTTGCGCAGCACGAGTGATCTAGGTTAGAGATAGCCCGACGGCTCCTTACGAAAGGTCGCCGCGGATAACCCGAACGTTCAGCTGCCTCAACGCCGGCACGAGTTCGGCATGCCGTTCGAGCGCCGTGGCCCGTCGGGCCTTGAGCCTGCCCGCAACGGCGCGGTCGTAGACCGCCACGCATTCCGCTCCGGTCAGCCGCGAATAGTAAAGGATCCCGTCAACTGCGAACCCGTTAAAGAGAGCCTGGCTCAGCTTCCGGCCTTCCTCCTGTTGTTTGGCACGTGCAGCGTCGGTGCTGATCCCAAGCCGCAGCAGGCCGGTGGTCCGGACGTCGATCGCCGTCAGGGGCGACGTAGCAGAGACTTCGGACACGGCCCAGCCAGCGATTTCCGAGAGATGCAGCATGCGGTAAGATTTTCCCTCGAACCGGTCGCGAATAATCGTCTCGGCGATCGCCGTCGCCAGGTCGCGAGCAATGTAGAGGACCATGAAGGACCGGTCGGGGCTTGCGAAGCGCGATTGTCCGAACCCCATGCCCAATGGAGTAGCTGCGTACTCCTGTCGCATTGCCCGCAGGTAGTGTTGCGGCTGGAACCTAATTGCCAGGTCCGCGACGACTTCGGCGTCAAGCTCCACGATCAGCCGAAATCGAACTCGGCGTCAGCGACGACCTCATCGATGCGCCCAGCCTTGAGTCGGTCGAGCGGAGTTTCGCCGGTGTCGCTCACATGCTGCTGGGTCAGCCACAGCCACGTCGCACGAGGATTCCCGATGATCTTCGTGATCCGGGCCATGTCCTCAACAGGACGACCGTCGACGAATTGGGCGAGCGGAAATACGTGCTTCCGCTCGCCCTTGAGCAGTCCGATCACGGCTCCGCGCCTTTGCCAATCGTGCAGGGTCGAACGCTTCGTCCCGAACATCTTTTCGATCTCGCCGGGACCGGCGACAGGACCAGCCCAATCCTCAAGGCGTGTCGGCGTTGCATATCCAGCGAGGCGCAGCCGGCCCTCTTCAAGATCAAAGACCTTCCCGCGGCCTGCGCCTTGGCTGACCTCCAGGGGCTTTTCGACCTCTACTGGAGCAAGTATCTTACTGGGTCGGGCGAGCTCCGTAACCACATTCTCCACTGCTCTCGCCAGTGCCTGTTCGTGCGCAGCGATCTGGCGCTGCTCGGCAGGGGACAGACGAGACGTTACCGCCGTCAGCGCGGCGACCGCCTTGCCGGCGGCTTTCAGAGCGGACTTGGATATTCCTGGATGCCGTCGCGATAACACATCGAGAATGTCAGCGACCGTCTCACGATCGACCTTTGCATCTGCGCGAACTGCCGAGTTGCGAGCGTTCATAACGACCACCATTGGTACCATATTTCTCGCCCTAGATAGTACGGATTGTGCGAAATGTCCAGATTGTAGTCTGGCAAATTTGCACCTTTGGCTGGTGATCTGGACCCATTCCGGACCTTCCTGACGCCGGATCCCTTTCCCGAAAGGCGGCGTCCACAGAACCAACGCTCATGACCCGAAAAGGACCTCTGACCATCGCATGGCGAATGACCGCTTCGCGCCCGATTTCGGTCATTGACGTAATCTCTGCCGCGGCCTCAGAGCTGACATCTCGCGCGATATCGCTGGCAATCATATTTTCTGGCGAACGACAGCGAACCAAATGGAGGACGGATGCCCAAGGTCAAAGGTCAGAACGCTCTCAACAAGGAGCGCGCCAAAACAGAGAAGCTACTCAAAAAGTGGAATACACGGCCTTGAAGGAGACCGGGGTGGAATCCAAGCGACCCGACCTCCCAAACCTAAAGATCGAAAAGCGAGGGAAGTAGCGCGGCCACTCGCGTACTGCTCCCCCCGCAAAACTATGGAAGCAGTGCGATTGCGGCGGCTACGGCGTAGCAGTCGAGATAGCGTCACCGGCCATGGACTTTGGGCGACATCAGCTTGGACAATCACCAAGGTCGCTTTCGACGGGAAGGAAGAAGCGACGCCGTTCGCACGCGGTCAGTTCGCGTGGAACAGTTTGCTTCGCGAAATCGATGAGATCTTGGGGTGTCTGAAAAACCCGTATGAGGCGAACGTCTTCATCATAGGGCACGATCACGACCCTCGTTCCATCTGAATTGAAGGCCGCGCGTATCGGTGCCGGCCGCTTGTGCTCATCCTTCGAACTGGCAAGCACTGCCATCTCGCGTCCTGTCCGCGCGTCCCAGAGCCGGGCCGTGCCGTCCTGAGTTGAGGCTGTCAGGACATAGTGCCCGTTAGGACTGAATTGCGCACTGGTCGCTGCGCCGGTGTGCCCCCTGAGAACGACCCTTTCCTTTCCGTCCAGGACGCTCCAGATTCGTGCGGTGCCGTCGCGTGAGGCAGTCAGAAGCGACTGACCATCCGAGCTGAACTCGACTTCGGTGAGCTCATCGCGGTGACCACTCAGGATGGCGAGGGTGCTCCCGTCCTTGACTGTCCAGATCCGCGCGCTGTGGTCGAGCGAGGCCGTGGCGACCAGTTGGCCGTCCGGACTGAACGTTGCCCCGGTTATTCGACCCTCATGCCCGACCAGTTTCTTCAGTTCGGTCCCGTCCGTTTTCAACAGGTGCGCGGCATTGTCGCTGGTCGCGGCGAGGACGAGATCGCCGTCCGGGTCGAAAACAACCTGCGCACTGGTTTGGATAGTGGAGACCTCGGCGCCAGTCGCCGCGTTCCACAACCGCGCGGTGCCGTCGGTCGAACTCGCCTCCAGGAGGTCTCCTTTCGGACTGAACTGAATTTGAAACAGCCCGCCTGGAAATTTGAGCCGTGCGATCTCGCTCCTGCTCGCGACGTCCAAGATGAGGACTCGGCCCGCGAGGGATGCAGTTGCAATGCGACTTCCATCGGGGCTGAACATTGCGTTCTGGACGATTTCGTGCGTATCGAGGTCGGCCAGCTTGCGACCGGTTACCACATCCCAAAGGTGCACAGCGCTGTCCCCGCCTCCAGTCAGAAGATGCATATTGTCGGGACTGAACACCGCGAAGGTGGGACGATTTGCGTTGGACAGGGTAGTCGTCAGAATTCCGTCGACGTCCCAGAGGCGAGCGGTGCCATCATGTGAAGCCGTGAGAAGAATATTGCTACCGACTGGGTCGAACTCAAGGTGCTCGATCAAGGCACGATGGCCAGCGATGGTGGCGAACAGCGACGCTCGACCGACGTCCCAAATGCGTAACGGACCGTTTATGGAAGCGGTGGCCAGGAGGCGATCGTCGGGGCTGAAAGCGCTGTTCATTTCCTGATCACGGTCGTCCCCGGCGTCACTCTGTTTCAAGTTCGGGGACTCTTGGCCGAGCACGTCAATTAGCCCTCCAGAGTTTCCGTCCCAGAGACGCGCGCTACCATCGAGTGATACCGTTGCAATTCGGCGGCCGTCGTGACTGAACGTTGCGCCTTGTAATTGGGTGTCGCTCTTGTGGCCAAGGAGCCTTGCGATTTCGGTTCCGTTCGATGGGTCCCAAAGCGCGGGGACACTGTCAAATGAAACTGTGTACCACGTGCCTACCAACAGCCGACTTCCATCCGGGCTGAATGTGAGCTTGGATGCAAAACTGCCAATAAAACATTGATGGATAAGCGCGCCATCTTTCGCATTCCAGATGAAAACGGTCTGTCCTTCTGAGGTCGCAAAGCTGCGACCATCCGGGCTGAAGCCAGCCAATCCGTCTCCACGGCTGTCTACGCTCAGGATCTTCGTTCCAGTTCGCGGGTCCCAAAGCGAAGCCTGATTGTTTCCGGCCGCGGTCAGCACGCGCTCGCCGCTTGGGTCAAAGACTGCTGTAGGAAAGGAGCCGCCTACCGGCTGAAGAACAAAAAGCTGCGCTCCAGTGTCGGCATCCCAGATGCGCGCGGTCCCGTCCCTTGCCGCTGTAATGACCCGGCGTCCGTCCGGACTGAATCCGGCTCTCTCCACAGGTCCCTTGTGGCCCTTCAGGATTGCAATCTCTTTACCATTCGCGACATCCCAAATGCGCGCGGTCTTATCGTAGGATGCAGTGACGATGCGATCGCCGGTTCGATTGAAGGCTGCCTGCGTCACTCCGGCGTCGTGTTTGAACACCGCCGTTTGGCGGTGTGCCAACAGAGCGTTGAAAAGTGCGGCCTCTGCTTCAAAGAGATTTGGCCGCGCGGCTCCCGATCCGCTCTTCGGCAGCGCCTCCAGCGCCAACAGGATCGCGGCCTCCGTATCGCCGCTCGCCGCGATCTGCTGCGAAAGAAACGAAAGCGAAAGAGACTGATTGCGCAGCGCCTGATCGCGCGCCTCAAGGGCCCCCTTTTTGGCGGCCATCGCCAACTCGGCTTGCCGTGTTGCTGCCTGTTGTGCTCTGAACCCGAAGAACGCGCCTGCGCTGGCCATAAGGGCCAACGCCGTGGCGACGATGGCCGCATAGCGCGTGCGTCGCGCGAGCCGGCTCGCAGCCGCGGCCGCAAGACTGCGGCGCTCGGCCTCGCGCTCCAGGCGCTCCCGCTTTGCTGCTTCAGCCGCCTCGATGAGTGCCCGCTCTGCCTGCCTGTCCTTCTCCTCTCTATCCGCCTCAGCACGCGAAGACGTCTCAATGTAGTCGACGATCTGATCGTCGACTTCTACCCGTCTCGACTGCAGCAATTCCTCGCCCTCGGCGAGCCGCTTGCCGGACGGCAGGAGAAGCTCCCGGTTCCGGTTGTCGGCATGCCAGCGGTTGGCGTCAGCCGCGACCCGAGCGCGGGTCTCGAGGAAGCTCCGGTTCGCATTGACAATGTCGCTGGCGCGCGGCCAGCGGCTCAACAAAGCTTCGTGTGCCACGCGCACGTAGACGTGGCCTGCGGCATCCTCATCACTGACGAGAAGGCGAGCGGCGACCAACGCCTCAACGAGAGCCAATCGTTGAGGCGTGCCCGTGACTTCCGCGCGCAAGGCCGGACGCGCCGCAACTGCCTCATCGCTTGGGCGCACCGTGGTGAGGGCACGCAATACGACTGGTAGCTCCTCCTGGATGTCCGGCGGGAGAGCGTCTACGACTTCGTCAGCGCGGCGCGCGATCGCCCCTTCCAAGCCGCCAAGTGCCTGATACGCAGCAAAGGTGAGGATCCGGCGCTCTCGCCCCGCATCGTACAGAGCGTCGAGCACAAATTCGAGAAGCGGCAAAGATCTAGGATCAGCAGCTGCTGCCTCCTGCAGGACATCATCCAGCCGGCCCCGTTCGGCTGTCTCCTCGTAGCGCAGCCTGGCGGTGCGTGCCGGCTCGCGGATGATCTGGGCGATCTCAGCGCCGGTCGGCGGCAGGAGTTCATAGCTGCCGAGGCCATCCTTGAGTGCCCAGAAACCCGGGACCTCGCCGCAACGATGAAAGAAATCCGATCGGATCGTCGCGATCACCCAGACCAGTCCGCTGCTGGCGAGTGCCGCGAGGAGCCGTACTAGCACTTCGCGCGATGCCGGCTCCGTCGTGAACAGCTCCTCCATCTGATCGATCGCCACTACCAATCGCACTTGTGAGGAGGCTGAACCTGCGGCGGCCGCCGCTTTGGCGTGAGCCTGGCGGACGAGCGACAGAGCTCGATCAGGCGAACTCCAACAGAGTTGAGCCAGCGCTGCCGGTTCGCAAGCCAGCTCCGGCAGGGCGCCTTCGCGAAGCAGCCCAGCGGCCAGCGAGGCGACCGCATCAGGGGCGTCGGAAGGGCGGATTAGGCAGCGGCGCCAAAACTTGATGCCAGCCGCTGCACCGGTTCGAGTGATGGAAGGCAGCAGCCCTGCTCGAAGGAGAGAAGACTTGCCGGAACCGCTCATACCATAGATGAGCAGGAATGCCTTGCCGTTGGCGGCCTGCTGCTCCAGGCGTTCGATGCAGGCAGCAGTCGCCCGAGCTCGGCCAAAGAAGAGGTCGGCGTTTTCGAACTCGAAGGGGTTGAGACCTCGAAAAGGCGACGTGACCTGCTCCTCTGAAGCGAGAGGCACGCGGTACGCGTGCACAGGCCGGGCGATGTTCTTCATCCTTTGTTCGCCAAGATCGACGAATTCGAGCGAGAGCCGATCGCGGGCCTGCGTGTAGACCGCTTCCGAAATGCATATTCCACCTGGAGGTGACAGCGCCTCCAGACGGGCGGCGACGTTCACACCGTCGCCCATGAGATTGTCGCCCTCTACGACAACATCGCCGAGATTGATGCCGATGCGAAAGCGCAGGCGGCTCGACTCGGGCAGCTCAGCATTTTGTCTGCCGACTTGGAACTGGATTTCAGTGGCGCATCGAAGCGCCTCGACGGGGCTTGCGAACTCGGCGATGACGCTGTCCCCAGCGCTCCCGAACACCCGTCCCTGATGTTCCTCTATCAGTCGGTCAATGATCTGACGATGCGTCCGCAGGGTGGCAAGTGTCCCTTCCTCGTCTCTGCCAATCAGCCGGCTGTAGCCAACTGCGTCGGCAGCAAGGATGGTAGCCATTCTACGGTGAACGCGATCCAGGTCATACCTCCCGCCATCTCGGAGCATCCTAACGGAAATGGCGCCCTGTGGGGAGAGGCACCGAATTGGCCTCAAGGGAGCTCTGGCTTACCAACTTCCTTGCCGCATTTGCCGCAGCGCCGCTGACGCTTGTGGTCGACTAGCACTCGTCCGTCCCATAGGCGCTCGACTTCGAGCCGGCTGCGTCCGTTTCTGGTGTGCAAAGTGTGGCCGCAATAGCCGCGTTCGGTCAGTCCGCGTGCAGTTCAGATCCTGCTCGGCCACACCAAGATCGAGAATACAGTGCGGTATCTCGGTGTAGATGTAGAAGATGCCTTAGAGCTAGCCGAGGCGACCGAGGTATGACCAAAAGCGGCTCCCACGATCCCGGTGGGGCCGCGAACTGAAATGCGCCTCATGTCGGTCGTTGAGCAGACCATAGCCCTAATCTCAAAAGCGGCCTTCGAGCGAACAGGCGAGATGACACGTTTGCGCCCGAAGTTTGCCGTAGGGGACCGCATTTGGGCATCCTGAGAGCAGACGTCGTCTGCAACTTCACTGGAGGTCAAGCAGGCAACTATTGGCAATAATGCGGGGAGAGCGCAGGATTGTCCAAAGGGCCTTCGCCGGCGACAGGACATTTGCGCGATGAGTCAATTTGGTAGCGAACCAGTTCGTGATCCTGCGGACCTCGGCTTCGACAAGGCGCGGCTGGCGCGACTGAAGCGGTGGATGCAGCGATATGCCGACACCGGGCGCTGGCCGGGTGGTGCGGTGCTCATCGCGCGTCATGGAGAACTCGCCTTTTTCGACTGCGCCGGGCACGCCGACGTCGAAGCCAAGCGGCCTTGGCAGCGCGACCTCATCGCCCGCATCTACTCGATGACCAAGCCTGTCACCGCGGTCGCGCTGATGATGCTGTACGAGGAGGCGCGCCTGCATCTCGACGATCCGGTCGAAGCTTACCTGCCGGAATTCAAAAACAGGCAACTTCTGATACCGGGCGCAACGTCGCTGGACCAAACAGTGCCCATCAAAACGAAGATAACGATCCACCATCTGCTGACCCACACATCCGGCCTAAGCCTTTTTACGAACCCCCGATTGCTCGGTGAAGCTTATGCCAAGGAAAAACTCGGCCTCGCCCTTGCTTACGGTGGGCTCGACAAGATGGTGCGCAGGATCGCCGAGTTGCCATTGGAATGGGAGCCGGGCACGAAATGGCAATACAGCACCGGGTCCGATGTCATCGGCCGCATCGTGGAAGTCGTTTCCGGAATGACGCTCGACAAGTACTTCGCGACTCGCATCTTCGAGCCCCTCGGCATGACCGACACCGGGTTCTCTGTGCCGGGGTCTGAGATCAGCCGTTTTCCCCCGCTCTATGAGGCTATGGCTGGCGGAATGGCATTGCACGAAGCGCCGGAGGTTTCGGAGTGGCGGCAAGGCAAGGTTGATACGTTCTGCGGCGGAGGCGGGCTCGTCGGAACCATCGACGACTATTGGCGGTTCACCGAAATGCTGCGGGCTGGAGGTGAACTCAACGGCGAACGCATCCTCAGTCCCCGCACTTTGAGATTGGCGGCGTGCAATCACCTACCGGGAGATCTTGCCTCGATGGCAACCGAAGTTTGGGCCGAAACCCAGTTTGACGGCGTCGGGTTCGGTCTGTTGGGCTCCGTCGTCCTCGATCCGGCTAAGGCACAAATTTCGGCGCAAGTGGGCGACTATGGCTGGGGCGGGGCGGCAGGCACCTTCTTCTGGGTAAGCCCGGTCGACGACATGGTTGTCATTCTCTTCACGCAACTGCTGCCTTCAAGCGCCATTCCGGTGCGCAAAGAGCTGCGCGCACTCGTCCATGGTGCGTTGACAGGGGCCTGAGACTCGTCAACAGAAACTGCGCGGAGCAACCTTGCGCTTAGCAAGCTGGGCCGGCTCGGCTTCGTCGTGCTCGATGAGCTCTTCGCCCAAGCCGGCGGGCAGTTGCTCTTCCATCTCATCAGCCGGCTTTACGAGCGGACCTCGCTTCCGGCATCGGTCATCTCACGACGATGCCCGCGCAACCTGAATGTCCGCTCTTGAGGAACCGCAGCCTGAAGCTGCCTATCCCCTTGCGGCCCGCAAACGGAACATTCTGTTTCTCGCAGGATAGCACAACCAGGGTTGGGATTTTTCCCTAGGCATTAACGGCAGGCGGGGCTAGCGTAGAGCCACTGGGAGGTGGGCGATGACAGACGTCTCGATCCGCCGGGCGGATTTCATGATGGTCCTCGCTTATGCTTCGGACCTTGCCACCGGCCATTCTCGCGACTTCGCACTGAAATCCTGCGTGCTTGCGATGCGGATTGCCGATCTTGCGGGCGTTTCCGAGCAGGATCGGCGCAATGCCTACCACCAGTCTATGCTCCGCTATGTCGGTTGCAACGCGGACACGGACCTCCTGTCGGCCACCTTCGGCGACGAAATTGCGCTCCGCCAGGATCTTGTCGGTCTCGATATGGGTAACCGGTCGGAGCTGGGCAGAGTCTTCGTCCAGGCTTTCAAGCGGCTCTACTACGATCTTGAGCCCGACGCGCAGGCCAAGGCGATCGAGGCTGGGCTATCGCAGGCGATCGCCGTGGCCCGCCCGGTCCTGACCGCGCATTGCGAGGTCGCGCAACGGATCGGCGAGCGGCTGGGCCTGTCGGAGGAGATGCGACGCAATCTTGGACAGATCTACGAACGCTGGGACGGCAAGGGCCTGCCGCGCGGGCTGAGCGGCGAGGATGTCCTGCCAGCCGTGCGCCTGATCACATTGGCACAGGATGCCATTGCGCTCTGCGATGCCGTCGGTATCGAAGGGATGGCCGAAACCATCGCCAGTCGCGGCGATGGCCCATATGAAGCGGAACTGGCCCGGCTCGTCTCGGCCAACGCGCCGACGCTGATGGAGGGCATCGGCGCGACGGTCGACCGCGCGACCATTTTGGCGCTTGAGCCCAATCCGCCGGTGACGCTGGATGAGGAGGCTTGCGATGAGGCGTTCCTCGCCATCGCCGACATGATCGACATGCGCATGCCGTTTACGCAGGGCCATTCGAGGATGGTGTCGGAACTGGCCACGGGTGCGGGGAAACGGATCGGGCTGCCCGACCCTGACGTCCGCGCGCTGCGCTGGTCGGGCTGCATCCATGACATAGGCGAACTCGTGGTGCCGGTGGCGACCTGGATGCGCAACGGTCCGCTGTCGGTGCGCGAGCGCGACGCGGCGCAGTTGCACGCCTATTATGGCGAGCGGGCGCTGGCCTCGTTCGGCCGCGAGGGCGAGGCGATGGCCGCCCTCGTGCTTCGCCATCACGAACGCCTGGACGGTTCGGGCTATCACCGCAAGGTCCACGGCTCCGACCTGTCCCCGGCGGCAAGAATCCTGGCCGCCGCCGAAGCCTTCCAGACGTCGCGAGAGGAACGTCCGCACCGCAAGGCGTTGTCCAGCGAGGCGGCGGCCACGCAGTTGCGCGCCGCCGTTCGCGAGGGCTGTATCTGCCCCGATGCCGCCGAGGCCGTGCTGTCCTTCGCCGGACAGCCGTCGCGCCGGGCGCCGCCCCGGCCGCTGGCCGGAATGACGCCGCGTGAGATCGAGGTGCTGCGCCTGATCGCCGCCGGCCTTACCGCGAAGGAAGCGGCGCGCAAGCTGGATATCTCGCCCAAGACGGCGGACCACCATATCCAGAGCGTCTATGCCAAGATCGGCGTGACCACCCGCGCCGCCGCGGCACTCTACGCGGTCGAGCATGGCCTTGTCCGGCCGGGCGAGACGCAGGCATAGGGAATACACCCCATGTGCGCCCGCTCCGGGGCGCGCATCGTGATCCTGTCGACGGACCGATGGTGGCCGCGACCGACAGGAGGAAATCAGATGCTTCTCGCAACGACCAAGGTGGCGGACGTCGACCGCTTCATCCGCATCTTTTCGACCAAGGGCGCCGACAAGCGCCGGCTGCACGGCTCGAACGGCGCAACCGTCTTCCGCGACCCCAGCGAGCCCGACCGCGTCTGGGCGATCTTCGACTGGGACGCCGAGGGCTGGAAGAATTTCGTGTCGGATCCGGAGGTGCCCGCGATCCTGCAGGAAGCCGGCCACGTCGGCAAGCCGCAGGCGGCACTGCTGCTCGGCCACTACGAGGCCTGAGATCCCGCACTGCGCGCCGCCTGCCGCCCGGCGGCGGCGCCCCCCGACGAACCCCCAGATTTGGAGAAATCAAATGGATCCGAAACCCATCAAGATCGGCCTTGTCGCCGAACTCACCGGCCCGTTGTCCTTCATGGGCATCGCCAACGCAAACCTCACCACCATGCTCGTCGACGACATCAATGCCAAAGGCGGTTTGCTCGGCCGGCCGCTGGAGCTTGTCATCGAGGATGGCGAGACCAACGACAGCGCCGCCAAGGCAAGGACTGCGAAACTGATAGACGTCGACAAGGTCGATCTGGTCGTCGGCGGCATCTACAGCTCGACCCGCCAGGCCATCAAGAGCGAAGCGGTCGCACGCGGCAGGACGCTCTACATCTACACCGAGCAGTACGAGGGACAGGAAAACGATCCCCTGATCTTCTGTACGGGTCCAGTGCCCGCGCAGCAGGTCGAGCCGCTGATCCCTTGGTTCATGAAGAGCACCGGGGCGAAGAAGTTCTACCTGCCTTCTGCCGACTACATCTGGCCCCATCTGCTGAACAAGGCCGCGAGCCGGGTGGTGCGCGCCAATGGCGGCGAGGTCGTCGGCGAGGAGTATTTCCCGCTCGATACAGTCGATTTCCGGCGGACGGTCGAGCAGATCATGGCGAGCGGCACCGACGTGGTTTTCAACACCCTCGTCCCGCCGGGCCTGACTCCGTTCCTCGAAGAACTGCACAAGGCCGGTTTCGGCAAGCGGGGCGGCAAGATCATCTGCACCTACTTCGACGAGAACTTCTTCAATCTCGTGCCGTCCGAGCAGATCGAGGGCCTCTACAGCTGCCTCGACTACTATCGGGAACTCGAGGATCCGTTTGGCCGCGCGCTCTTGCGTCGCTACCAGGACCGTTTCCCCGGCAGCGCCATGTTGACCGCGGGCAGCGGCTGCACCGGCCACTACCGGGCGATCAAAATGTGGGAAGCGGCTGTCAATGAGGCCGGCACGGTCGAGCGTGATACGGTCATCCGGGCGCTCGATCACTCGCGGATCAGCGAGGGACCAGGTGGCCCGGCCGAAATGGTCCCCGGCCAGCACCATGTTCGCATGACCATGTACATCGCGCAGGCGCAGGGCGGTCGATTCCGGGTCGTCAAGAACCTGGGTCCGATCGATCCCAACGAGCGCGCGCTTAGCGACGAACTCCAACTCAGCAAAGCGGGCTGAGCCGGCCGCGTCGATGACTGTTCTTCCAGGTGGCAGGGCGGCTAGCAAGTTGCCCTGCCACCCAACCGGGCGATAGTGCATTCCAGTCGCACATACAGAGCAACTGAAGATCATCGGGCGCTATCTCCGGCGCTGGCGCGTTGCGGTCCGCGATACGCTGGACGCGTCGATCCGCTTTCTAATCTCGCCATCCCGAAAACGGACAGTCCGCAAACGGCCCCAAAGCTGCCAGGCGGGAACGCGCCCAACCGACCCCTCAGGCTACAATCAGGCTGTGGCCTTCTTGCGGGGACGCTTCGCGGGCGCCGGCTCTTCGGGCTCCTTCGGCTTGCGGCCGAGGCCCATGGTTTTAGCGAGGGCTGAGCGCGCTGCGGCATAGTTCGGCGCAACCATGGGATAATCCGCCGGCAGGCCCCATCTGGCGCGATACTCATCCGGAGTCAGGCCATAATGGGTCGACAAGTGCCGCTTCAGCGACTTGAACTTCTTCCCGTCCTCCAGGCTGATGATGTAGTCGGGCGTCACTGACTTGTTGATCGGCACGGCAGGCTTGAGAACTTCAGGTCTTTCCGACACCACACCGCCGGTCGTGCCCTTCAGGGCGGCATGGACCTGTCCGATGAGGGCGGGTAGTTCACCGACCGGCACCGGATTGTTTGAAACATAGGCTGAGACTACATCAGCCGTGAGTTCGATGAGCTTGTCCGTATTGCTCTCGGTTTCTTCGGTCACGAAATACTCCTGGCGGATCAAACGATTGGCGTCGAACAGTCGTTTCATAATGACGACCGCTTCCGATAGCAACGAACCTGTTGCATTTCTGTTGTTTCGGCAGTCGCGTGACACTGGTCGACATGGCCGATCCGCTCCGGCGACGACCTTGTAGCGATTGCCGCGTGCGGTTCCGCCAACAGCAGGACCATCGCTTCCGGCGTCCCGGCTTTGAAGCACGCGGTCAAATCGATTCTCTGACGTGTATTCCTTGCGGAGGTGGGGCCGCGGCGTTTGTCCGTTTGCCGGACGGCAGAGGGAGAGGGTGGATGGCCCGCGTGACGGGTCGAGGGCTGGAAGAGAGGCTTCCGGCGCCCGTCGCGGAGAAAGTTCCATGACCCAGTTGCAAGTTCTCGCTCCTGCGGTGAATCCACGGGGCGGTTACAAGGTGGATGTCAGCCGTGGCCAACGTGTCGGTCGCGTTTCTCCCGAGTGGTTCAACCGGCCGGCGGACGAGCGCTACCTTTCTCTCACCGATCTCCATAATTCGGTGAAGCGGCGGTCCGAACGCAGCAAGACCCGCATCGTTGAAAGTGAGCTGATCCGCGTCGAGGCCAGCCGCGACGACCCGGAGCGCCTGAGGCTGATGCTGCCCGATGCGCATGCCTCTGTGGCCCCAACGCATTGGAGCTTGGCCAACTCGCCAGCCTGGTCGGCGCGCCAGCCGCCTATCTGCGCCAGCTTCCGGCCCCGCTTGCGGCGATCAACCTTCAGCACGGTCTTCTTAATCATCGCGCCTTATCCTGACTCTGTAATCCTGTCTCAGAATCAGGCAATGGAAGCACCTTGCCGACGGTTCCGGTGAAGCTCGTCAGACGTCCGGGTCAAGCGTTCCCGC
>NZ_JAMYUV010000076.1:0-16629 GCF_040323405.1 Mesorhizobium sp. M0048
CGCTGATCTCGGAGGCCGGCACGCCGCTCATCTCCGACCCCGGCTACCGGCTGGTCGGTGAGGCGCTGGAACGCGGCATTCGTGTCGTGCCGATCCCCGGCCCGTCAGCAGCACTTGCCGCTTTGACGGCATCCGGCCTGCCCTCGGACGCGTTTCTGTTTGCCGGCTTCCTGCCGGTGAAGACCGGGCAGCGGCTGACGCGGCTGGAAGCGCTGAAGGCGGTGCCGGCAACGTTGATCTTCTTCGAATCGCCGCGCCGGCTGGCCGAGACGCTCAGTGCCATGGTCGAGGTGCTGGGCGGTGCCCGCAAGGCGGCGATCGGCCGCGAGCTGACCAAGACTTTCGAGGAGATGCGGACCGGCACCCTGCAATCGCTCGCCGGCCATTATGCGGGAGCCGATACGCCCAAGGGTGAAATCGTCATCTGCGTCGGCCCGGCCGATGCGGTCGCTGATGAGCCAGAAGACATCGACCGGCTGCTGCTTTCGCTCGCCGCCGAAATGCCGGCCTCCAAGGCAGCGGCGGAAGCCGCCAAGATGACGGGTGGCCAGAAGCAGACGCTCTATCGTCGGCTGCTCGACCTCAAGAATGCTGGAAGAGACGGGGCCGGCGGAGACGGCGATGGCTGAACGGCCAAGCGCCAGCCGGCAAAAGGCCTACCGGCGCGGCTATCACGGCGAATGGCTGGCGGCGGCGGCGCTGATGCTGAAAGGCTACCGAATTCTTGCCCGCCGCCACCGCACCAGGTTCGGCGAGATCGACCTGATCGCGCGGCGTGGCGATCTGGTGCTGATCGTCGAGGTCAAGGCGCGCCGCACGCTGATGGAGGCAATGGAAGCCGTCGGTCGCGAATCGGAGCACCGCATCGAAGGCGCCGCCGATTTCTGGCTGTCGCGCCAATCCGACTACGGAAAATTATCGGTGCGCTTCGACATGGTGGCGGTGCTGCCGTGGCGTTGGCCGGTGCATGTCGAGAATGTGTTTTACGGGCGAAACTAGGCCATTCTCGAAGTGGGGCCGTTTTGCTGCGCCTGCGGTTCAGATCATGGTTTGCCGATCTGTCAAGCATCCGCCCAGCGCTGACCGGAACAAAAGCGTTCCTGCGTTGTTCCTCAATCGTCCTGATGTTCGACGGGCTGGTTCAAATGCCGGCCAGGGCAGTCCTCGTGACAGCTAGGCGAGGACAAAGGGATGGCGAGGCAAATGGATCCCGACGATCTCAACCCGGAACGGATCGTCACCGTGTTCGGCGGAACTGGCTTTCTCGGGCGCAGGATCGTGAAGCGACTCCTCGAAAGAGGTTTCACGGTGCGCGCCGCATCTCGCCATCCGGCTCGCGTGGCCCTGGTCTTCTCCTCGATTACGAGGATGCCCGAAGCAGTCGAGGCGGATATAACGGATGCGTCCTCGATCGGGTCGGCCATTACCGGATCGCGGGCGGTCGTGAATGCCGTCAGTCTTTACGTCGAGCAGGGCGTCCAGACCTTTGAACGCGTGCATGTAAAGGCCGCGGTCGATCTCGCTGCCGCGTCGCGCGACCGCGCGATCGACCAGTTCGTCCAGATTTCGGGGATCGGCTCCGATCCTCAATCGGATTCGAATTACATAAGGGCGCGTGGGCGCGGAGAAGGTGCCGTGGAAAGCGCATTTCCCGGCGCTTTCATTGTGCGTCCCGCCGTCATGACAGGACCTGACGACGCTTTCCTGACAACCATTGTGAGGCTGATACGCCTCCTGCCGGTCTATCCGCTGTTCGGCGATGGAGGCACACGGCTTCAGCCGGTCCATGTGGCAGACGTCGCAGAAGCAGTGAGCCGGCTGATCGACGGGCGAACCCACAAGGGTTCATCCATATTCGAATTCGGTGGCCCGCGCATCTACACCTATAAGGAACTGCTTCGGGAGATCGCCCGACAGCTCGGTACGCACGTCCAGCTGATGCCGGTGCCGTTTGCGGTATGGAACGCCTTGGCTGGCGTCGCGGAACTCCTCCCGGCTGCCCCCATAACGCGCAACCAGGTCGATCTCATGCGTCAGGACAATGTGGCAGCAATCGACGTGCCTGGCCTGAAGGAACTCGACATCGAGCCGCGGGGTATCGACGAGGTGATCCGTGCGATCGAACAGCGTCGTGGCACAGGCTCGCGGTCGTCTCCGCCTTAGGACGACCCCCTGATCCTGGCGGGAACCTATCGCCGCGCGACAGGTTGGTCGAGCTTGAAGCCAGTGAAAGAAGGAAAAGAACTATGGCCAGATGCGATCAATGCGGGAATGACTACGATAAGGCTTTCAACGTGACGATGGCCGACGAGACCTACACATTCGACAGCTTCGAATGCGCGGTCCAGAAACTTGCTCCGACGTGTCCGCATTGCGGATGCCGGATCATCGGACATGGCGTCGAACAGGATGACATCATCTACTGCTGCGCACATTGCGCCGCGGAAGAAGGCGCGAGCGCGCTGACCGATCGTGCGCCTTGACGCACCTCCTTTTGGCGTCTCCAGGTCGACCATTCCGAACGGCTGTGCCGGCTCGGTCCGCTAGGCAGCGTACGTCGTCTTGATCGCGCCAGAGCTGTCATGTTCTTGCACGTTCAAGAACCGCGTTCGACGGCTCGTTTAGACGCCGTTCCGTGGCAAGTCGGCTCGCGCTTGGACAAGTCGCTCCACGACGGCGGCCGCCTCCTCTGGAATGGCCGGTATGGTGCCCGACTTCCGCGTCGATCCGAAATCGAGGCCGGCGAAAAACAGACCTGGAACAGCGCCGACGCCATCCTCGTGGACGGGCTGGCCGGCTGCATCGAGCGCGCCGGGAAGCCGAACCCATGAGAAATCGCCGGTGAAGCCCGTGCACCAGATCACTGATCTGATGCCGCTCGCCGTCCAGTCGAGGGAGCGGATCGGAGGATCGGGCAAGCGCGGTTCAATCGTCTCGGCCGGATCATCCTCGGCCAGTTGCGCATCGAGGCCGGCGCGCTCGATGTACTCGTCAACCAGGCGCTTCGCGCCCCAGGGCTCGGGGCCGTCGTAGGAATCACCGGGTAAGATGGAGCGAATGGTCGGCGAGTTCAGTCGAAACGAGTTCCATCGCTGCGTTCGCCACGTTTCGCCAATCCGGCCTCGATCGAGTACACGGTGGTCGCGGGCCCGCCGTTTCAAGAAGTAGCTGACGCCGAGTCCCGCCGGACCGGCGCCAATAACGAGGGCGTCAAGAACTTCGCTCACGCATTCCCCCTGCCAACCATACGTCCACAAGATCGTATGGCTCGGCTTCAGGCAAGAATAGAGTTCCGGCTGGGATTTGCGCTATCCGCGCCGGCTCACCCCCAGATTGCCAGCCCCGTCAGCCCGACGATGCCGATGACCAGCCGCCACCAGCCGAACAGCGCGTAGCCATGGCGCGAGACGTAGTCGAGCAGGAAGCGCACGACGATTAGCGCGGTGACGAAGGCGGCAACGAAGCCGACCGCGATGATGGGCAAGTCGGCGCTGCTTAGTACATTGCGGTTCTTGAACAGGTCGAAGGCGAAGGCGCCGACCATCGTCGGGATGGCAAGGAAGAAAGAGAATTCCGCCGCCGCCCGCTTGTCGACGCCGAGCAGCAGCGCGCCGACGATGGTCGAGCCCGAGCGCGACGTGCCGGGGATTAGCGACAAGCACTGGAACAGCCCGATCTGCAGATAAAGCCTGGTCGGAAACCGCTCGACATCGTGGTAATACGGCTTCGGCGTCACGCGATCGACCAGCAGCAGGATGACACCGCCGATGATCAGCATGATGCAGATCAGCCGCGGCGATTCGAACAGCACCGTCTTGATGAAGTCATGCGCCAGTGCGCCGATAATGGCCGCCGGCAGGAATGCGATGAGAATGCCAAGGACGAAATGCCGCGTCAGCCGATCGTAGGGCAGCTCGAGCAGCATCTTCCAGAGACGGCGGAAATAGACGCTGAGGATCGCCAATATGGCGCCGAGCTGGATCAGGATCTCGAAGGCTTTGCCGGTCGAATGAAAGCCGAGAAAATGGCCGGCGAGCAGGATATGACCGGTCGAAGACACCGGAATAAACTCGGTCAGGCCCTCGAGCATGCCGAGCAGCAGCGCTTCGACTACGGTTTGGCTTTCCATGGCAACCTCGGCGTTGGAGGGCGGGCTTGAGAAAACGGTTTGCTTGTCACGGCGCGGAACTCCCCCTATAGGTCGCAGCACCCTGACAGCCCCTGAATCGGGCGGCCAAGACTTACCGGCGCAGCCGGCGATTTGCCAGTGCGCTCTATTATCGCGGGACCATGCTGACGCTTTTCCACCATCCGATGTTCGCCAGCTGCCGCTTCGTCCGCCTCGCCTTTGGCGAGTATGCCGAGGAACTGGCGCTGATCGAAGAAAAGCCGTGGACGCGGCGCAAGGAGTTCCTGGCACTGAACCGGGCCGGCACGCTGCCGATCCTGCTTGCCGAGGGCGACGTGCCGATCGTCGGCGCGATGGTCATCGCCGAATATCTCGACGAGACGCGCGGCGTACTCAAGCGCGACAAGCGGCTGTTCGCCGAGGATCCGATGGAGCGCGCCGAAATCCGCCGGCTGACCGACTGGTACCTCAACAAGGCGGAAAGCGAGGTTACCCGGCATCTGGTGCGCGAGCGCGTCCTGAAGCCGGTCATGCCGGAAACGGCAGGCGGCGGGTCGCCCGATTCGGCGGCGATCCGCGCCGCCCGCGCCAATATCCGCCAGCACATGAAATACACCAACTGGCTGGCCGGCACCCGTCATTGGCTGGCCGGCAACAAGGTCACCTATGCCGATCTTGCGGCGGCGGCGGCACTGTCGGTGCTCGACTATCTCGGCGAGATCGACTGGCGCGAACACAGCGCCGCGCGCGAATGGTATACAAGGGTGAAATCACGGCCTTCGTTCCGGCCGCTTCTGTCCGACCGGGTGCGCGGCCTGTCGCCGGTGTCACATTATGCGGATCTCGATTTCTGATACGGCAAAGCTGCGCGCGCTCATCGACCGCGAGGCGCGGAACGCCGGCTTCGACGCCGTTGCCGTCACCACGCCCGATGCGATCCCGCAGGCGCCGGAACGGCTGGCCGAGTTCGTTGCCGACGGCTTTCACGGCTCGATGGGCTGGATTGCCGAAACGCTCGAGCGGCGAGGCAAACCGACGACGCTTTGGCCAGAGGTCCGCTCGATCGTCGTGCTGGCGATGAATTACGGCCCCGACCACGACCCACGCGAGGTGCTGGCGAAGCGCGACCGCGGCGCGATCTCGGCCTATGCGCAGAACCGCGACTATCATGACGTGATGAAAGGCCGGCTGAAGGAGATCGCCGGCAAGATCGTGGCGCGCGCCGGCGGTGACGTGAAAGTGTTTGTCGACACCGCACCGGTGATGGAAAAGCCGCTGGCCGAGGCGGCCGGCCTCGGCTGGCAAGGCAAGCACACCAACCTGGTTAGCCGCGCGCATGGCTCCTGGCTGTTCCTCGGCACCATCTTCACGACGGCCGAGCTGGTGCCGGACGCGCCTGAGGACGATCATTGCGGCTCCTGCCGGGCCTGCCTCGACGCCTGCCCGACCGATGCCTTTCCGGCGCCTTACCGGCTCGATGCGCGGCGCTGCATTTCATACCTCACCATCGAGAACAAAGGACCGATCCCGCATGAGTTCCGGGAAAAGATCGGCAATCGCATCTATGGCTGCGACGACTGCCTGGCCGCCTGCCCGTGGAACAAGTTCGCCCAAGCCGCTTCGGAGGCAAAGCTTGCCGCCCGCGCGGACTTGCGCGAACCGCCGATCGCCGAGCTGCTGCGTCTCGACGACACTGCCTTCCGAACGCTCTTTTCGGGCTCGCCGATCAAGCGCATCGGCCGCGACCGTTTTATCCGCAACGTGCTGATAGCGGCCGGCAATTCCCAGGACTCGTCGCTGGCCGGCGCCGTTCGCGCGCTGCTCGACGACGCCTCGCCCCTGGTTCGCGGAGCCGCGGTATGGGCGCTGTCGCGGCTGGTGCCGGGTCGGGAGTTTGCCGAACGTGCCGCAGCCGCGTTGCAGGCAGAAGATAACGAGGCGGTGAGAGGCGAATGGCTTCTGCCCCTGCCAAAGCCGATCGAGGCGCATACATGACAAAAAAGCAGATTTTCGTCTTCGGCGCCGGTTATTCAGGCAAGGCCTTCGCCCGCGCCAACAGGGATGCCGACACAACGATCTTCGGTACAACACGGTCGCTGGAAAAATTCCCGGCGCTGCGGCAAGCCGGTATCGTGCCGCTGCGATTCGATGGCAGGCTGACCTCCGAAATCGGCGATGCCCTTGGGAAGACAACCCATCTCGTCGTCTCGGTCGCGCCGGACGAGGCCGGCGACCCGGTGCTGGGCGCGGCCCGCGAGGAGATCGCGGCCAACATGCCGGAGCTCGAATGGATCGCCTATCTCTCCACCGTCGGCGTCTATGGCGACCATGGCGGCAATTGGGTGGACGAGGCCGCCGAATGCCGGCCAGTATCGAAGCGATCAGCGATGAGGGTTGCCGCCGAGCAGGATTGGGTGAAACTGGGCCACGACGTCGGCCGACCGGTGGCGATCCTGCGACTTTCCGGCATTTATGGGCCAGGCCGCAACGCCTTGGTCAATCTGGAAAACGGCACCGCCCGGCGGTTGGTCAAGCCGGGCCAGGTGTTCAACCGCATCCATTGCGACGACATTGCCGGCACGCTCTGGCATCTAGCTGAAGGCAATCGCGGCGGCATCTTCAACATCACCGACGACCTGCCGGCGCCGCCGCAGGACGTCGTCGCCTATGCCGCCCAATTGATGGGCATCGAGCCGCCGCCCGAAATTCCGTTCGAGACCGCCCAACTTTCGCCCATGGCGCGGTCTTTCTATGGCGAGAACAAGCGTGTCGCCAACGCGGCGATCAAGGCGGCCGGTTATGGCTTTCGCTTTCCCGACTATCGCTCGGCGCTCGATGCCATGTGGGCGAGCGGCGACTGGCGCGACGGTGAGGCGCGCAGCCCGATGAAACGGTCCTGATCGATACGTTGCGCGGGCTATGGTATGATGCGGTTCAAATCGCGGAGGGGTCCAGCTTGGGGAAAATGTTGAAGCGAGCCTTGCCCGGCAAAACGCTGCCGCTGACGGCAGCACTGGCCGTCGCCAGCTTGGCGGCGCTTGCAACGCAGCCAGGGAGCGCCGAGCAACGGGCAAAGGACCTGTTCGGCGCCAAAAAACTGCCGGCACTCGCAGCAGCGCAATCGATCGGCTTCTATTCCAAAGGCTGTTTTTCCGGCGGCGTCGCCCTGCCCCTGGACGGCCGGCACTGGGAGGTGATGCGACCGTCGCGCAACCGCCGCTGGGGCCATCCGGCAATGATCGCGCTGGTCGAGAAGCTGTCGCGCGATGCCGCTGCCGACGGCTGGCCGGGCCTGTTGATCGGCGACATCTCGCAACCGCGCGGCGGTCCGATGCTGACCGGCCATGCCTCGCACCAGATCGGCCTCGACGCCGACATCTGGCTGACGCCGATGCCCGACCGCAAGCTCTCGGCCGAAGAGCGCGAAAACATCAGCGCTACCTTGATGGTCGACGAAAAGACCCATCTGGTGAAGGACGGGCTGTGGACGCCGATGCATACGCGGCTGTTGAGGCGCGCCGCGAGCTATCCCGAAGTCGAGCGCATCCTGGTCAATCCCGGGATCAAGAAGAAGCTCTGCGACACGGTCAAAGGCGACCGTAGCTGGTTGCGCAAGGTCAGGCCGTTCTGGGGCCACGACTACCACTTCCACATTCGCATCAGCTGCCAGCCTGGGTCACCCGACTGCAAGGCGCAGGAAGCGACGGCGCCGGGCGATGGCTGCGACCAGGCACTGGCCTGGTGGTTCACCGAGGAGCCGTGGCGCCCCAACAAGAACCCGGACAAGCCGAAGGCACGCGACGTGATGACGATGGCGAACCTGCCCAGGCAATGCCAGTTCGTGCTCGACGCGCCGGCTCCGCCCTCGGCGGAAGCAGTCACCTACTATGGCGACGGCGTGCCGGTTGCGGCCGCACCTGCTCCTGCGGCAGAGCCTTCGCTGCCGCCGACGCTCGCAGCCGGCGCGGCAGCGCTTCCGGCCTCGGCGAACGCCTTTATGGCGACGCCCGAGTTCGGCATTCCGCTGCCGCGGCCACGACCGGGGCACTGATGCGGGCAGCGTGTTCGCTGTCTGCATCCGTGCATCTCCACTTCGAAAACCGATTTCCCTTTTTGCGGTCATGCGCTAGTCAACGAGAGAACGGCGATACGCGTCGGGAACGGACGAGAGCATGCCAGGCGTAAGCGACGACGACACTCTGTTGCGATTTCCGATCCTGATCGGCGACATAGGCGGCACCAATGCGCGCTTCTCGATCGTACTTGACGCGAATTCCGAGGCCGGCGAGCCGACCATCGTCCAAACCGCCAACTTCAATACGATCGACGAGGCGATCCAGTCGGCCGTGCTCGACCGCTCGTCGGTCCGGCCGAATTCAGCTGTGCTGGCGGTGGCCGGCCCTGTCGAGAGCGACGAGATCCCCCTCACCAATTGCCCATGGATCGTCAAGCCGAGACAGATGTTCGCCAGTCTCGGTCTCGGCGACGTCGTGGTGCTCAACGACTTCGAGGCGCAGGCGTTGGCTGTCGTCGCGCTCGGCGAAGAGCACATGGAAAAGATCGGCGGCGACGAGCCGGAACCGAATTCCGGGCGGGTGGTGCTCGGCCCGGGAACCGGGCTCGGCGTCGCCGGGCTGGTTTATGCGCTGCATCACTGGATACCGGTGCCCGGCGAGGGCGGCCATATGGATATCGGGCCGCGCTCGCCGCGTGATTTCGAGGTGTTTCCGCATATCGAGAAGCTCGAAGGTCGCATCTCCGGCGAACAGATCCTGTCAGGACGCGGCCTGGTAAACGCCTACCGGGCGGTGGCCAAAGCGGACGGCAAGCCGTCGCCCTTCACCACGCCTGCCGAGATCACCGCCGCGGCGCTGGCAAGGAACGATCCGGTGGCCGAAGAGGCGCTGTCGATCTTCGTCACCTGCCTGGGGCGCACCGCCGGCGACCTCGCTCTGGTGTTCATGAGCCGCGGCGGTGTTTTCCTCACCGGCGGCATCGCGCAAAAAATCCTGCCGGCGCTGCGGACCGGCAGTTTCCGCGCTGCCTTCGAGGACAAGGCGCCGCATAGCGCCCTGATGCGCAGCATGCCGGTCTACGTCATCACCCATCCGCTGGCGGCGCTTTTAGGGCTGGCCGCCTATGCCAGAAATCCGTCGCTGTTCGGCGTGCAGACGGCGGGGCGACGCTGGCGGATTTAGGACACAAGCTGCGCCGCGACGAAGTTTCGCCGTCCCCGGCCATAGGCAAGCCGCCATTGGGGCGTTAAGAGGTTGCCGAATTGCAGCCCGGCCGAACCGAAACCACAAAGCGCTCAAACGTGACACTTCCAGCACCAACCAAAGGGAAAGTCCGTCCCAGCGAGATCGTGGCTGTTATCCGCCGCATCATCGCCGAGAACAGCCGCGATTATCGCTGGTACTATGCTCTTGCCGTGCTGTGCCTGGTGACGATCGCGGCGACGACCGCCTTCACAGCGTGGATCATGAAGGATGTCATCGATCAGATCTTCTACCAACGGCGCGGCGATCTTATCGCGCTGATCAGCGTGTCGATCCTGGCCGCCTTCATGCTGCGCGGGCTGGCCAGCTACGGCCAGGCAGTGACGCTGGCCAAAATCGGCAACAATCTGGTAGCGCGCTATCAACGCCGCATCTTCGACCACCTGATGAAGCTCGGCGTCGGCTTCTTCAACGACACCCGCTCGGGCCGGCTCGCCGCGCAGATCAACGAGAACGTCAACGGCATCCGCGATCTCCTGTCGATGACGCTGACATCGCTGGCGCGCGATGCGGTATCGCTTGTCGCGCTGGTCGGCGTCATGATCTGGCAGGACCCGATGCTCTCCGCGATGTCGCTGCTGATCGGCCCGCCTTTGATCTACAGTGTCACCTATCTGATGCGCCGGGTGCGTCGCATCACCCGTGAATCGGTGCAGATCAACTCGCGGCTGATCGGCGCCATGCAGGAAGCAACGCAAGGCATCGCCATCGTCAAGGCCTTCACCCTGGAAGAAGAGCTGTCGCGCCGCATCGGCGGCCTCGTCGCCGGCGCCGAGCAGCGGGCAAACAAGATCGCCCGCGTCTCGGAACGGCTGACGCCGATCTCCGAAATGCTGGCCGGCTTCGCCGTAGCCGGCGTCATCGCCTATTCCGGCTACCGGGCGACCGTCGGCGGCCAGCCGCCGGGCGCGGTGTTTGCCTTCATCACCGCCCTGCTGCTTGCCTATGACCCCGCCAGGCGGCTGGCGCGCATGCAGGTCGGCATGGAAAAGTCGCTGGTCAATGCGCGCATGATCTACGAGCTTCTCGACCTCGAGCCGCAGCAGGGTGACGTGCCGGGAGCCGCCGAGGCGAAATTCACCTCTGGCGAAGTGCGCTTCAACAACGTGTCCTTTCGCTATGTCGAAGAAGCGCCGGTCCTGCAGGATTTGAGCTTTGTCGCCGCCGCCGGCAAGGTGACCGCCATCGTCGGCGCCTCGGGCGCCGGAAAGACGACGCTAGTTGCGCTGCTGCAGCGCTTCTACGACGTCGAGTCGGGCAGCATCGAAATCGACGGTCAGGACATTTCAAAGGTCACCAAGCATTCGCTGCGCGGCTCGATCGCTTATGTTTCGCAGCAGCCCTATCTGTTCGAAGGCACCATCCGCGACAACATCCGCTACGGACGTCTGAGCGCCACCGACGCCGAGATTGAACGCGCCGCGCAACAGGCCGCGGCCGACGATTTCATCCGCCAGCAGCCGCAAGGCTACGACACACCGGTCGGCGAGAACGGCGTGACGCTGTCGGGCGGCCAGCGCCAGCGTGTATCAATTGCACGCGCCATCGTTCGGCAGGCGCCGATTCTGCTGCTCGATGAAGCCACCTCGGCGCTCGACAACGAGGCCGAGGCCCGCGTCCAGGAAGCGCTGACCCATGTCATGGAAGGGCGCACCACCATCGTCATCGCGCACCGGCTGTCGACGGTGGTCAATGCCGACCATATTATCGTGCTGGAGCAGGGCCGGCTGGTCGAACAGGGCACGCATGCCTCGTTGATGGCCGACCCGCACAGCGTCTATGCGCGGTTCCACCGGGTGCAGGGCAGGAAAGGGCTGGGGCTTGTCGATGACGCCAAGCCAATCCAGACTGCGGCGCAAAATGGTCACGCGAAACAGGCGGCCGGGAGACATTCATGAGCGACACACCGACCGTCAACATCAATGAAACGGGGGAAATGGGCCTGGTGGTGGTGGGCGCGGCCGGCCGCATGGGCCAGGCGCTGATCCGCGCCATCCACACGATACCGGGTGCCCGCGTCGCCGGCGCCATCGAGCGGGCCGGCTCACCCCATATCGGCAAGGATGCCGGCGAGCTGGCCGGCGTCGGCAGGCTCGAGGTGGCAATCGGCGACGATCCGCTGCCGGCCTTCGCCAAGGCCGACGGCGTGCTCGATTTCACCACGCCGGCGGCGACCGTCGAATTCGCCGGCTACGCCGCGCAAGCGCGCATCGCCCATATCATCGGCACCACCGGCTGCTCGGCCGAAGACAATGCCAGGATCGCGGCCGCGGCGCGCCACGCGACGATCGTCAAGTCAGGCAATATGAGCCTCGGCGTCAATCTGCTGGCGGTGCTGGTTGAGCAGGCGGCGCGCGCGCTCGATGCCGACGATTTCGACATCGAGATCCTGGAAATGCACCACCGGCACAAGGTCGATGCGCCATCGGGCACGGCGCTGCTGCTCGGCGAAGCCGCCGCTGCCGGGCGCGGCGTAGCACTTGCCGGCAATGATGTTCGCGTCCGCGACGGCCATACCGGCGTGCGCAAGAGCGGCTCGATCGGATTCGCCAGCCTGCGCGGCGGCTCGGTGGTCGGCGACCACAGTGTGGTGCTGGCCGGTACCGGCGAGCGCATCACGCTTGCCCACCACGCCGAAGACCGGGCGATCTTTGCCCGTGGCGCGGTCAAGGCAGCCCTGTGGGCGCGCGGCCGCAAGCCGGGCCTCTATTCGATGCGGGACGTGCTCGGCCTGACAAGCTGATACAGACTTGGCTGATCCACAGATTTGGCTGATTCACAAAATTTGAAGGAGCAAATATGTCGAGAACTCTCGTGCTCGTGCGCCACGGCCAGAGCGAATGGAACCTGAAGAACCTTTTTACCGGCTGGCGCGACGTCGACCTGACCGAACTGGGTCATGCCGAGGCCAAGGCGGCGGGCGCCAAGCTCAGGGCGCGCGGCATGAAATTCGACATCGCCTTCACGTCGTCGCTGATCCGGGCGCAGAAGACCTGCCAGCATATTCTCGACGCCGTTGGCCAGAGCGAGCTCGAGACCATCCGCGACCAGGCGCTGAACGAGCGCGACTATGGCGATCTCTCTGGCCTCAACAAGGATAATGCGCGCAAGAAATGGGGCGAGGAGCAGGTGCATATATGGCGCCGCTCCTACGACGTGGCGCCGCCCGGCGGTGAAAGCCTGAAAGACACCGGCGCGCGCGTCTGGCCCTATTACCTGCACGATCTGCAGCCGCATGTGCTGCGCGGCGGCACGGTGCTGGTGGCGGCACACGGCAATTCGCTGCGCGCGCTGATCATGGCGCTGGACGGCAAATCGGGCGAGGAGATCGTCAAGCTCGAGCTCGGCACCGGCGTGCCGGTCATCTATACGCTCAACGCCGATTCGACGGTGGCATCGAAGGAAGTGCTGGAGCATTGAGGCGGAGAAGGCACGCGGCATTCAAAAAAGCGCGTTGACACTCATCCCTCGCCCGCTTAATGAGCGCGCACCAGCCCAGATGGCGGAATTGGTAGACGCGCACGGTTCAGGTCCGTGTTCCGCAAGGAGTGGAGGTTCGAGTCCTCTTCTGGGCACCAAATTCCCGTTTCGGACCGTTTGATATGGTTCGGAGACTTCAAGAAAAAGCCCGGTTTTGCCGGGCTTTTTTGTTGTTTCATGGCCTTTTGGGGTCCGGCCGGGTGAAGTGCTGCCCTTGCTGTTAAACGTGCCGGTTAGCGACAACAGACATTGCGGACGTAAGTGTTGCCATAAGTAACGTAGGCGTCGTCGGGGATCGCCCCGTTTTCCTTCATCGCCTTAGCTAGGTCCTTAGCGGCATCCTGGGCATAGGTGCCGCGTAACGTAATGGCGAACCACCCGTTGGTGGCGAGGTAGGCGACAAGCGGGATTGATGCCGATCGCACATAGGCCTCCGTCTCGGCGAGATTGTCGAAGCTCTTGACCTGGATATGACGCTGTCCGAAGGGGCCGCTCTCATACTGGTCGACGTAGACCCAGGTGTCATGCATGTAGCCGACCTGACCGCCTGCACGGACACGGTACCATCGCTCGACATTACCCAAGATCACGACTGCGCTGCCGTTTCGCACATTTGCGAGCGTGGCGGATTTTACCTCTGGGAGGGCCTTTAAAGGCGCCGCGCCCTGGGAGCGGAGAATACGGCCCGAGCGGGCTTGAGGAATAACGAGTGAAGGATTCGTGGAAGCAGGTGGCAAAGAGGCGACAGGCGGTTGTAACGGCGCTTGCTGGGACGATGGCGTCGAGGATGGTGCCTGGTTTGCGACCTGCGGCCAGCTTGCTTCGGGTTCCAAGGTAACGACCTTGTACTTAGCCATCTCGCTCCTAGAAAGATAACGTATGTCGTCACTGTCATATTGCAGCGAAAGCTGAAGCAGAGCGGGATCCACGCCCATTTCGATCATGTAGGTGATGATGTCGGCGGTCATTTGCTGGATGCCGGAAACGGCGTCCTTGCTGTTTACGGGAATGTCGCCACTGAATGAGGATCTATGGACGCCGATGGAACCCGGCTCGGCAAAGCGCACAACGCCACCAAGGAACGCCAGGGAACAGGCCGAAGCACACTCGACAGCCCTGAATTGAGCCGTGCTAAGGCGCAGCCTACGAATAAGGCGGCCAAGCTCCATAGCCTTCTGGATATTGCCGCCGGGGGACTGGAAGGTGACAGCGACTGATGCATTGGACCGTGCCAGTGCCTCGAAAACCGATAGGTCGTCCTGATACGAGAAATCACCCGACACGAGGATATACTGAAATCCGGAGTCGGTCTGCCCGGCTTGAAACTGCAAACCGGCATGCGCCACCGGAGCGCCCAGCAGCATCGATGCAAAACACAACAAGACACGAACGAAAGAGATGCGAGACATGGCCCATAATACCCCCAAAGTAGCCTAGCTTCGGCGGACGACACTGTCGAATCCTCGTTGCAGATTTGGTGAGAGCAACTTGAAGTTTTGCCTTTGTCGCGACCACTAGTAAGGCGCGCCGCCATCACGCCAGCCAATCCGCCTGGTGCCTTGCCGAAACGGGCCTCGGCGTCGGGCTCGAAAACGTAAGGGATTGAAGAAATCGTCGGCACAGTACCGCAGCGTCTTGCTCAGAGAGGCGCCATTTCCTGACTGTCACTGGTCTCCGGTTATGCCTATCCGTCCGGGTTAGGTAGCGATCTGTCGTTGCGGTAGCGCACAGTGGACCGTCGATGAAATCGCCGTTGAGCCAATTGTCCGCACTGCCCTGGCGCGCCTCGCATCCTTTCATGCCCGGTGGCGACGCCACGCTCGCCGCCGGCGTCATCGTGATCAGATCAGCTGTGGCGTGTGTCAGTTCGCGGCCGGAACAGGGCAGCTCATGTCGCCCTCCTGGCAGTTCAGATAGCCTTCGAAATCTTTGGCACGGGATTGCGTAAGGCCGTCCATGCACTGCGCGATGAGCATTGGCATCATGCTTCCTCCGGCCGCTCCCGCGGTCTGGAAACTGCACTCCGCGTCGCGAAACTTGCCCCAATCCCGCTGTGCCTGAACAAGAAGCTTCTTGGTATCCGCATCGTTCTTCAGGCGGGCTTCGATCTGCTTGTAAAGCTCGTTGAGCTTCTTGTCGGATTTCTGAAACTCGGCACCGAAGCACTGGTTCATGGTGGCCTGATCCTTGGCATCGGCGCACTTGTCCTCGGCGAAGGCGAAAGTCGGCATGGCCGGAACCACGGCAGCAATCAGTATTGCGGTTTTCATCGATTTCCCTTTCCGGTTGCAGTCAAGCTCTTAAGTTGCTCAGCCCCGCCCCATGTCCTCTTCAGCTGTCCGTCATTGCCACGGTCAGCCGTGCCCATGGCGTGATTATCTGGTTTTCGTTGGATCAGCTTTGTCACCTTCGGAGACCGTGACACGACTTCCATCACGCCGGAATAGTTGTTCTCCTCATGCGCCAACGGCGTCGGCGGCAAATCTCCACCGATCACCATCATTCCGTAACTTGCTCGGCAAAACACTTTGCCAGATCTTGCGGCGCTCCGAGCTTCTTCGCCCAGGATACCAGTTCAGGTTTTTCCGACGGCTCGGCATAGCCGCCCCAGACGTCGCGGAACTGCTTTTTTCCATCGACTGTCTGGAAGAACATCACACCGTCGTCGCTCACGGGCGTGGAGACGTAAGCGGCGCTCCAGTTGCCGTTCTCCATGATCGTGATGAACTTCACCCGAGCGGGCTTGACCTTGTTGTTCAACGCCGAGGCGACGAGCGTGGCATATTCCTGCTTGCGCGCCTTCGTCGCTTCGACCTTTATGCCGTCGCAGGCGTTACCCGCAGCGAAAGCGGAGATCAGCGTCATTCCCAGCCCCGCGAGGCCGACCATAACGATTTTGAAATGTCGCCGGACCAGGCCGCTGAATTCAGGCATAATTGGCTTCCTCCTTTTTCGCCCCGGAGTCCCTTATTCGGAATCGTCATCGTTCGATGAACTGTCATCGTCCGGTGTATCGACCTCGCAGCCGATACCGCGGCAGCCTTGGTAGTTGCCTTGCGTATCGAAGTTGGGATTGCCTTCTTTGTCGTACTGCGGTCTGTCGTCGATGCTTTGATCCCCGTCATCAGGATCATCGACTTTACATCCGAGCCCATGGCAGCCGATGTAGCGGCCCCGCGTATCGAAGTTGGGATTGCCGTTCCTGTCGAACTGCGGCCGGTCATCAATCTTTCGGCCGGCTTTGTGGGGCGGATCAACCAGGCAGCCCTTTCCGCGACAATCATCGTAATCGTCGGTGGTACAACCGGCGATCGCCATCACAGCAGTGGCCAAGGCCGCACAGATTACGAATTTCATGGTTCATTCCTCCGACTGGCTGGCGGACATCGTCGATGTCGGAAGGCCGTTGCAGGCGGCGATCCCCGCCTTTGCCGCGGAGTCTGGCGCCAATCGGAGGAGGGCAAAGCTTCGCCGGCCATCGAACGAGAGCCAGGCTGTGGGCGACGCATTCGACGACTTAGCCGATGGTTGTCGTAATCTCTAACGTCGGAGGGAACGCTCCCGGCGGGGGCCGCCGCATTAGGGAATGTCAATATTCCTCTCCATGCTTAGTGCCCCGTCCGCCCAAGCATGTTTCAACAATCGGACACCTCGAAAAACCTGGCAATCGAGACCGCATTTTGATTCACTTCGCCTGGTGATTTGCACGGAGGCGTTGGATGCGAGGCCAGGCTGGATTCT
>NZ_JAMYUV010000077.1:0-16117 GCF_040323405.1 Mesorhizobium sp. M0048
CCCCCCGCCCCCGCGGCGTGGGTTTTTAAAAATAATCGGTCACCACCGATATCACCACTCTGCGGCCCTTGGGGCGCGGCCGCCGGGGCTCCGCGCCCGCCCCGCCCCCCCACCGGCAAAAGGAGGTTGCAATGAGCCGCTACACCATCACTGTCACTGGCACCGTCACCGGACAGGGCCGCTCGGATCCAGACGCTGTCATCGGCTACGATCCACCACTTCGAACCTACTTCCTGCAAGCATTCCCGCACCAAGAAACCGACGAGCCCGGTCTTTGGCTCGGCACCCACGATCGCGCGTTCAAAACGCTTGAGGATCTTCGCCGCGCAGCCATCTCACACGGCTACGACTTCATGCCGCTGTCGCCCAAACTGGCCGCAAAGCTGGTCGACGACAAAGCGGCAGGCAGCGCGCGTCCGGTGCGAGACACAATCCTCGGCGAGGTGCTGAAACACCTCAACCAACCCAAGTAGGCAAGACGTCTCAGGGCCCGCGACGGAACACTCCGTCGCGGGCCCTTTTTTTGCACGTTGCAAAAGAGCCACGAACATCACCCGCTACAGCAAGAGACAGCGACTCCGAACCGCCGATTATTCCTTCGGCAGTTTGTGCTTATGCATGCGGATATAGTCCTGGACAGCCTTTCGCAGCAGTTCGGTCATGCTGTGCCCGTTGCTGATCGCCAGCAACTTGAACTGCCGCTGCTCCACCGCCGTCAAATAGTACCCGCAGCGGATCATCTCCTCCTCGCGGATCTTCTTTCCGGCGATCGGGTCCTTTTTCTGGCCCTGCCGCAGCAGCTTGCGGAAATCGGGCCCAACTGCCGGGGACGGCTCCTGCATCTGTGGCGCAGCTTGCTCTTTGATCCCTGACGGCTCGGCCTTCGGTGGGATGAACATGCTGGGCAGCGCTGGCGGCTGCGTGGAGATGGCCTTCATCATGCGGGCTTTTTTGTCGTCACCGGCTTTCGGCGCGGTTTCTTCACTCATGCCGCGTTCCTTGTGGCTTCGATGAAGGTTTGCAGAAGGTCGTCAAAGACCCCTTCGCTCTCGGCAACCGCCTTCGCGTCAGGCAGCTCGGGGCTGTAAAGGGTCTGCCCGGTCTGAAGGTCGCGGTAGGCAACGCGATTGTGCAGGACGTGTTCTGCAATGGGCGTGCCGTTGGCCTGGATGATGGCGCGCAGTTCGGTCAGGGCTCGCGCCCTGCCATCGATGATGGTCTGCTTGGTCAGCACGAATATCGCAGGCAACGGTCTCCCCCGGCTCTCGACCGCCAGTGGGATGTAGTGGTCGGTGATCTGGATGGCGGCGGTCACATCGTCGAGGGCAAAATAGACCGGCACGACGACAATATCGGCGGCGAAGAGCCCGGCCATGAGGTTATCGTTTGTGGTGCCTTCCGTATCGATCAAGACGACCGAGCGTTCACCGTTGTGAGTGGCTGCGGCGTCGAGGATTTCCTGCGGCGTCATCGCGCTCACCATCGTGAGCCTGTCAGGACGATTGCCAGCCTCGCCCAGCATCTGGAACCAGCGGTGCATGTTCTGCCGCCGGTCTCCGTCGATAAGAGTGACCGAATAGCCCCGATGCAGCGCGACGGATGCGAGGGCGCGCAGCATCGTCGATTTGCCAGTGCCGCCCTTGGGGATCGCAGCGGAGATGATCATGGGGGCCTCGTTCCGGCGTTGTCTCCTTGTTTCCATGTTAACATGGAAACAAATCATCATGGATACATGAAACAAAATCACGGTCAAAACATGGAGCCATTGTCGACGGGGAGAACCGGTTTGGCAACCCAGGCGCGCATCGATAAGGGCTCGCTAAAGGTCCAGTTTTTGCGCAGCTGCTATCAGGTCCGGTGGCCCATCGACTGCGCATTTTCCATCGACTGCGCATTCCGGCTTGCGCATCAGAGGGCTGATGTTTCCATGTTAACATGGAAACAAGTTGTCAACGCATCATAGACACATCGCATCAAATGACGATTGGAACATTTCGCCCGCGCTGGTGAGAAAACGCGCGCCCGTAATTTTCATTCTTTAATTGGCAGGATAGCCTATTTTGTGATACACACAAAATAGGCGGCGCGGCCCTGGCGGGCCTTAGCGCCCGCAAGCGGGCTTGAGATGGATGCAGACCCCCAGAAAGCCGCGGTCAAAAGCGCGTCACGACGCTATGGCGAGGTGACGCACATCCGATTTTCGGCTGACGAGCTGGCCAGTCTAAAAGCCATTGCGAAGCGCGACGGGGTTACCGTCAGCGAGGTCGTCCGGCGTCTCGTGCGGGCAGGGGTCGGGCACCTGCCTATCGCGTCAGAGGCATTGCGGCCGGCGATCGTGGACATGACCGATCAGCTGCGGCGGGTCGGTGTCAATTTCAATCAGGCCATACGCGCGATGAACGACGGCCGTGTTGCCCATGATGAGGATCTTGAGCAGGCGCTGATCGCCGTGGGGGACCTCGTGCGGCAGTTCCGCGACGAACTGAAGGCGATGACCGGGGGGTCCCGCAAGGTGAGGGAGGCCAGGCCATGAGCGGTCGTCTTGCCGGCTACGCGGCCGAAATCGAACGCTATCTGCGGGGCGAGTCCGGCGGGAGGTGGGAGGACCTGGACGATGACAGGTCCGTGAGAGGCGCCGGGCGCTGGGCCGGCGAACTCCAGGCGATGAAGAGTCATGAGCAGACCGGTGGCGGCGGACGCCTCGGGCAAGGACAAGCCGGCTCGCCGGCAGGTGGTGGCAGGAACGCCCCTCGTTCTTCGCCGGGAGGGACAGGTGTGGTGGGGAACTCCGTCTCCAGCAGTGCTCCGAAGTCCGCTGCGGCTAGCTCGCCCAACGCCGCTAGCGCGCCGATCATGGTCTATGGCGCCACGCTCGCCGGTTTCCGGCCGGAAGAGGAGGAGGAGGAGGAAGACTGGAAGCGGCGCGGCGGCGGCGGCCGTGATACCGATCGCCCGAGCGGGACCGGACGAGCGGCGCGGGCGGGCTATCAGGCGCGGGCCGTGGCGGCACGGGCAGGCTATGCGGCGGGTGCGCAGCCTGCTGTGTTCAAGGTCATGCCCAATCCTCCGTCGACCAAGGAAGCCGCCGCTCGGCTGCTCAATTACATCGGAAAGCGCGAGGACGAAAAAGGCGAGAAGCACGACATCGAGATTTTTGACGAGGATGGACAGGTTCTTGCGACAGGCGGCGCACGAAAGGCGTTCCTGGAAACGTTTTGCGAGACGTTCGAACCGCCCTTGGAAAACACCAATTTTCTTGAGGTTCGTTTCGATCTCGCCGGCGAGGTCACCGATGCCGCCTTGAGCGAGGCGTTGAACAAGGCCTTCGGTGCAAAAGCGTTCGTCTATGCGCAGGATGAACAGACGGTGCAGGTTTACGCGCACACCGATGAGCGGGCCGGACCGCTTGCGAGAGTCCTGGCCGGTGGTCGGGAGAATTCGCGCAGCAAGGCGCTCGACAAGATCGAGGCGCGTTTGTCTGAGGCTATGGGCGCGGCGGGGGTGGTCGCCAAGGCAGAGGTGGTGGCGGCCGTCAGCCGTGAACCCAAAGCGAAATATTTCCTGCAGAAGTTCATCCGCACCCACAACCAGGTCCGCAACGCAAATGGCGAGCCTGTGCCTGGGGCGAAGAATTCCACCAAGGCGGCGGCTTCGGTCTACGAACAATGGCGCCCGCAATTTTCGGGGCGTGAGCGCCGCAATGCCTATCACCTGCTTTTCTCGGCAAGAGCCGGCACCGATGCCAACGCCGTCATGGCCGCGGCGCGCGCCGTGATGGAGGAGCGAGCGCCAGGATACAAGTTCGTCCTAGCGCATCACAAGGACACCAAGCACGTCCATATCCATGCGATGGTGCAGGCACGGTCGGCCGACGGCGAGCGCCTGAAATTTTATAAGCCAGATCTGGTCGCCTGGCGCGAGACCTTTGCGGAAAAAGCACGCGAGAACGGCATCGCGATGGTGGCGACGCGGCGCATGGATCATGCGATGACGCGGCCATTCACGAGGGAGCATGCCGGAGCCTACAACCGTGCCCAGAGCGATCCGCGCTACCAGGTCAGCGCCAGGACGATCGAGCGGGTGGAGGCCAAGCGGCAACGCCGTTTGGATGGACAATCCCTTGTCGTGAACGGCGATGCAATCGCTGCCGCATGGCAAAAGACTGTGACGACGATGCAGACCGCGGGCGTGGTCGGTCAGGCTCTCACGGCAGCGGAGTCGATCGGCAACAATTTTCTGCAGTTCCGTCGCGATCGGACGGGGGAGGGGCAACCAGGTCCTGCCGCGGGTCGCGGAGCGGATCAATCGGGGCAGAAGTCTTTCCTGTCCCATCCCGGTATGAGAGAATTGAATGCACTGATAGGAGATTTGAACATGGCGCAAACCCCCTTGGAAATGCGGCGTCAGATGGCCCGCGTCAATCAGGCTCTGGACAACATGCGCGAGACGCTGCCGCCGGCGCATCAAGGGCAGTTCGAACAGTATCGTGAAGAGGTCAACGACAAGATGCATGACCGTCTGGCGCGGCTGCAATTCGAGCGGCAGCAACAGCGTCGTGGTGGTGGCGGCGGCGAGCCGATCCCCGAGCGCGAGGCGCGAGGGCGAGACCTTCCGACTCGGGACGATCCCCGCCAGCCGGAGCAGCCGCGCGCCGGCACCGAGCAGGAGATGAGAGCCAAGCAGAAGGACGCGAACAAACAGAAGGCTCAGCAGGCGGAAGAGCAGGACCGCAAGACCCAGCGCTCAAATGATAACGATTACGAGCGCTGAACAAAGATCGCTTGCCGGCCCTTTAAGGCGCGGGAGAGTGCAGGCAAATGTCGCCGAGGCTCGTTCGTGCTTTGAAGGTTCAGGGTCACGCATGTCATTGCGGCGCATTATATTGAAATGTTGCTACCTGCCGCAACGCGGGTGGTCAGATGCTGGTCGCGTTTCCGGCGAGCCGAAGCATTTGTCTCTCGAGGTCACCCGTTGGGATCCAGCATCGGCAGCTTCGTCGGGACAAGTTAGATGCTATTGGGATTTGGCTGCCGCGGCCGCGAGCATCGCCTGTCCCACTTCAACAGCGCCTTGAGCGGTCAGGGTCTCGCCGGCGTTCTGGATGTCGCGCAGCTCTTTGTTCTGACTGAGCTTGAATTTTCCAGCCAGGCTGGTGATCTCGATCTCCAAGGCCACGATCGCTTTGGCCATTGTGTCAATGAAATCCTTCGGCGCGTCGCCCATCTTCCACGGGGCCGGCTGGTTGGCCTCGTGCATGTGAGTGAGCTTCGCAACGTTGCGGCGCACATAGCGCTCATCGTCCCGGACGGTGATGCGACCATGGGCGTGGGCAACGAGATAGTTCCAGGTCGGCACCTGCTTATGGAATTCGTGCTTGCTGGGATACCAGTTCGGCGAGATGTAGGCGTCGGCCGCTCGGAAGACGACGAGGACCTCATCGCCATTGGCAACCTCAGTCCAGACCGGGTTTTTACGGGCGACATGGCAATTGAGGACGCCCTTGTCGCCCTTTGAGCGGTCGAGCTCGAAGGGGATATGGTTGGCGTCGAGTGAGCCATTGCTGTGGGTGATCAGGATACCAAACGGGTGTTTTTCGATAAGATCGAAGAGGGCGTTCTGATCGGGCACGGCGAAATGCGGAGGAACGTACAAAGGTGGATCTCCTGTTGAAGGGCAGTTGTCAGTGGTCGGCGAGGTCTTGCGAAACAGCAACGGGCGACTTCGCTGCCTGCGACGAGGGTGCCGGAACCCGCTGTCCGCCGCGTTCAAGAACCGCCATCGAGAAGTGGGCGGGCACGTCAGATGCCGCGGCATACGAGTGGGGTTGATCTGTAACGAGGCGCGCACTCTCGCCTGCATCTAGAATGATCTCGTGGCTGCCTACCGTGACCTTAAGCGAACCCTGGGTAACCGAGAGCAGTTCGCGCGTATCGGGACTGTGCGCATCGGCGGCAAACACATCACCCGGCATGAGGACCCAGCTCCAAAGTTCGAACATCGTGCGTCCCGAGGTCGATGTGTGAAGCTGTGCCCGGCCGCCTTTGCCGCTTGTCCAAAGCGTCCTGGACACGCTCCGTTCGATCGGAAGGTCGGGGGCTATGGAAGGCGCCTCGTTCAGCAGATCGGCAACCGATAGCGAAAACGCCGCCGCCAGACGGCAAAGGATGCCGATACTCGGGTTTGCCTTACCCTGTTCAAGCGCGACAACCGTCCCTTTCGAGAGGCCGGTCAGTTTGGCCAGTCGATCAAGAGTCAGGTTTTGATCGCGTCTCAGATCCTGAATCCGGATCGCAATCGCATGGCCGAGCGCCTGCTCAGTCTCTAAAGGTGTCGGGGTGTCGGTCATTATATTGACTTCGGTTCGCTCGTAGCCTAAGGTCAATATAATGACCGGCGCAAAATTGCAACCGCGCCATAAACAGGAATTGGCCAGTGCGCTTTGAAACGAAGGCTATCCATAGCGGTCGAGCTGTCGATCCATCGACCGGCGCGGTTTCATTACCGCTTCATACCAGCACGACGTTTGAGCGCGGTGCCGACGGCTCGTTTCCGTTTGAGTTCGAGTATACTCGCGATGCAAATCCGACGCGCAATGCATTCGAGTCGGCGATGGCCGCGCTCGAGGGAGGATACGAAGGCATCGCCTTTGCGTCGGGCATGGCTGCAATCGCTGCGGTATTTGAGAGCCATCCCTCGACGGGACGGATCGTTCTTCCTGACGACATGTATTTTGGCATCCGCTCGCTGATTGACGAAACCGATATCGGGTCTCGCTTCGACTTCGCCGCGGTCGATATGCGCGATCTGGATGCGGTGCGCGCCGCGGTCACGTCACAGCGGACTGGCCTCGTATGGGTCGAGACGCCGTCAAACCCGATGATCCGCGTTGTCGAGATTCCGGCCATCTGCAAAATCGCGCACGACGCAGGTGCCTTGGCGGTGGTGGACAACACGTGGGCCACGCCCGTGCTTCAGCGGCCGCTTGAACTTGGGGCGGACGCGGTCATGCACTCGGCAACAAAGTACATTGGCGGCCATTCCGATTTGATGGCGGGCGTCGTTGTTGTCCCGCAACCGTCGCCACTCGGACGGCCGCTACGGATGGTCCAGAAACACAAGGGCAGTGTCGCAGCGCCCTTCGACTGCTGGCTTGCATTGCGGGGCCTGCAGACATTGCCGGTACGCATGCGCGCGCATTGCGAAGGCGCCCAGAAGGTTGCTGACGCCTTGGCATCTCATCCGCGCGTCGAAAAAGTACTCTTTCCTGGCCTGCAAACTGATCCGGGACACGATCTCGCTAAGCGGCAAATGAGCGGTTACGGAGCGATGCTTTCCTTTATCGTCGAAGGTGGAACCGATGCCGCGATGGCGGTGGCCGGCAGCCTCCAGCTTGTCGTCCGGGCGACAAGCCTGGGCGGGACGCACTCTCTGATCGAGCATCGGGCATCTGTCGAGGGTGCGAAGTCCAAGGCGCCAGGCGGATTGCTGCGAATGTCCGTTGGGCTCGAGCACCATCAGGACATTATCGACGACCTGATGCAGGCTCTCAGTGCGACGTCTGGGGGCGTAGTCCCCGAAATGAATCAGGCGTAAGAGACCGGCGAAAGATCCAAGATGCTCGACCACCTGAACCACCTGCTAATTGTCTATACGGCCTACGTCGTTGCAGCGGGGAGCCCGGGTCCCAGCACAATGCGGATCATGGGAACGGCAATGCAGCAAGGGCGCCAAGCAGCCCTTGCTTTGTCAGCCGGCGTCGTCACCGGATCGATTTTTTGGGGCATCATGGCGGCGACAGGCATCTCCGCGCTTTTGGCAAGCTACGCCCAGGCGCTCGTGATTGTAAAGGTTCTCGGAGGCTGTTATCTGCTCTATTTAGCTTTCAAGGCAGGAAGGGGTGCTCTGACACCGGACCAGCATGATGCCACGCCCAGTACAGCGCGCCGGCCGATCTCAGGGCTCCGTCTCTACAGGCGCGGATTGCTGATGCACCTCAGCAATCCGAAATCGATTCTCGCCTGGATTGCACTGGTGACGCTAGGGCTTGGACCGGACGCCTCGCCTACGGATGTCACCGTCATCCTTGCAGGATGCGCAGCGCTTAGCGTCACAATGTTCTGCGGGTATGCCGTCCTGTTTTCCACGCAGCCCATGGTCAGAATCTACCGGCGTGCGCGGCGAGGCATTGAAGTTGTTTTAGCCGTCGCCTTTGGTTTTGCGGGGCTGCGGCTCCTGCTTTGGCGAACCTGAAAGAATCTCTTGAACAACTGCCTCGCGACGAGTAGCGGGAGCGAGGGGGTCAAGTCCCGAGGTGGAGGGCATCTCTGGCACCGCTTTACGTGGCGGCTGGCGCATCAAAAATGCGCCCTGTTACGGTTGCGCGGGAGGCTCACTATCGGCGATCGCCGTGGATTGCTCGGGCTAATCGACTAGATCAGGCAGAACATCTTCGACGATGCTCAGATTTCGATCGAAAGTCTCGGTGTCGGATGCGTTGGCGCGCAGAGATCGCACCTTATTCAGGATCGCTGCAACCGCCGCTTCCTTGTCGGGCGCTATGCGTGTTGTCACCGCTTTGGCCGCCAAAGCGGAAAAATCTATGGCTGCATAGACTGGTACGGCTGCGGCGTCGGCTGTCGGCCGTTCTTTTGCGATTGCGCGCCGGCCCCGCTGCGGAGCCATACGGCCAGCTTTTGCGGCGAATGTCGCGCCGCGCCGCAGGCGTATCTGTAAGAGGCCTGAGCGGTACGCAGGTGCTGTCGGCACAATCGTCGGCAGCGCAGGACTTGGAGCCGCCGCAGAAGCGTTGAACGCTGGGCTTTTCGTGCGGGAAACCTCGATAGAGGTCGGCAGCGGCATGAACGCGCGTTTTGCGAGCTGGCCGTCGGCGAAATAGAAATTGCGCGTGCCGAGGATTGGCAGTTCGCCACGCGGCAATATGATGACCTTGTTCTTGTCGAGCGTACGGATTTCATCTGGCCGCATCAGGGGCCGCCGCACTTCCTTGCGGTGCTCCGAGCGCGTGTAATAAGTGTCGAACAACGTTGCCTTGGTGCGCGTCACGTCCTTCTGCACGTCCGACGTTTCGCCGAGCTGCTCGGAAACGTAGCGCAGATCGTCCGCGTCCTGCGCACCGAAAAAGATCTGCACGCGAGCCGCGTTGATAAGTGTCTTGCGCCCCTCCTGGCGATAGATCTCGTCTACAGCCTTCAGCGACTGCACGAAAAACCACATCGAAACACCGTTGCCGCCGAGCACACTCGCCATTTCGGTGACGTTCTCGAGCTTGCCGAGGTTCTGGAACTCGTCGAGCAGCACAAGCACCGGATGCTCTCCCGGCTGCGGCAGACTTTCCGACATGAAGTTCATCATCTGCGTAATCAGGACGTTGAACAACGGTCCAAGCGACGTAATCTGCTCGCGCCGCACGTCGAGGTAGAGAGACATCCGGTCGCACTTGAGCCTGCGAATATCGAACGTGCTGCGCGACGTAGCTCGCATCAGGCGCTCGTTGAGAAAGGGGGCCATGCCGGTACGTACGCCGGCGTAGATTCCGGAAAACTGCCGCTCAGACATCTCGAAATATGGCAGCAGGGTTTGCAGGGTGAAATGCGAGCATTCGCGGCGGCGTTCCTCGCGCAGCGAGCCGATGAACTCCAGCAGCGGCTGCTCGGCGCCGTTCATGATCTCGAGGATTGTGGCAAAGGTCTTCTTGTCGTTCGGGATCGCTGGCGATTCCATGACGAGGGACGCTATGCCGGTAAAAAGGAGGCGGGCGTCATTAACCCAATACGGGTCTGAATTTGAGGGCGGTCGCGGAAACAGCGCCGCAGCGACATTGCGAAGGTCAATGTCGCGCTGCGCCGAATCCAGTGAAATAAAGTCCATGGGATTGTAGCATGCGGTATTGCCGTCGGGATCAGCTGGCGCGAAACGCACCACGCGGCTCATGGTTGAACGGTAGCCGGCGGTGGCCGCATAGGTCTCGCCACGCAGGTCGAGAACGACGAGCGAATGCGGCCAGGTCAGGGCGTTCGGGATGATGAGAGAAGTGCCTTTACCGGAGCGCGGCGGCCCTATGACGAAGCCGCCGACATCATCGCCCTCAATCCACAATTTCTTACCGCCGATCAGCCTGCGCTGCGTCAGGCGGATCTTGCCGGAGCGCTGATCGCGGCTGGGCGACAGAATTCCGGCAAGCCTGCCGCCGGCTCGACCGACGAAGACGCCGCCAACTTTCGTCAGGCCGGTTTTCGATACGTCGCTCATCGTCATGAAGCGAGAGTCATTGCGCTTTCTCGGGCGCATGAGAATCAGGCCGACCAGTGGCGCAAGAAACCCCAATGCCCCTGCGGCAACGGCGTATTGCACCCGGCCAAGATCCCTCGCCATCGTGTCCGCCCAGGCCTGACGAACGACCGGCAAGGGATTGACGTTCAGCTGGTCGAACAGGACGTGGGAGCCGGTCCGGTACCAATCAGTCGCGGCATAGGCGACCGTGAAGAGCAGGACGCCTAGGGCCATCGCCATAAGCATCATGAAAATTGCTGTTGCGACTTTCTGGATGGATGGGCCCCCGCTAGATTGTCTCCGCCTTGGTGAACTTGATCTCGCTGATGCCGCGCCGTCCGCCTTCGGTGCGGACCATCTGAACGACCACCGGAATGACCTCGCGCAGATAGTCGAGGATTTCGCTTCGTGAGAGGCCCGAACTGCCCTGCATGACCATCAGCGCCAGCCGCTCGTAGGCGGACCGGGCGGAATTGGCATGAACGGTGGTGAGCGAACCCGGATGGCCGGTGTTGATCGCCTGGAGAAACGCGAAGGTCTCAGCGCCGCGCAACTCGCCCAATAGCAGACGGTCGGGTCGCATGCGAAGCGACGCCTCAAGCAGCTGTTGCGCGGAGACCTTGGCAAGGCCCTGGTCGCCCTTCGAGGCTATCAGGGTGACGTTGTTGGGAGCCGGCAGCCTCAGTTCGCGGGTGTCTTCGATCGTGATGATCCGTTCATGGGCCGGGATCTCCTTCAGGAGCGCATTCAAAAACGTCGTCTTGCCGGTCGACGTGCCGCCTGAAACGACGATCGAGACACGGTTGCGCACCGCATATTGCAGGAAGTCCATCGGCGACGTGTCGTGCAACATCTCGACAAGCCGCTTTTCTTCGGCCGAAAGCGCCAGGCCGCTGCCCATCGCCGTGTTTTCGAATGCGCCGAGATCCTTGTAGGCAGCGAGGCTCATATCCATGATGACCTGCTTGCGGATCGAGATCGCCCCGCCTTCGGGAGCCGCTGGCGGCAAGATGCACTGGATGCGCTCACCCGAGGGTAGCGCGGCCGACAGGACCGGCTTTTCTTCGTTGATGACCTGATTTGTCGCCGAGGCAACGCCGGTCGAGATATGCCTAATCCAGCCGGGCGTGACCTCGCGCTTGACGACGTGCTCCATTTCCTTCGCGCCAAGGCGTTCGATGAACAATTCACCGGGCCTGTTGATCGCAATCTCGGACACCGCATCTTCGTTCAAATAGGACCATATCGGCTCTAGATGAGCGCGCAGGACCGGGGCTCTCGCCCATGGATCGGAGAGGGGATGCACGGCATTCATTTCACCGGGCTCCCGTAGCCGGGATAGAAATGATCCTTCGGCGTCCCGTAGAGAGGCGTCGGATCGATCGCCGTCTTCGGTCGCCCACCGGCCTTCAGACGGGCAACTTCTTCCTGAAAGGGATCGGCGTACAAATCCGAGAAATCGAGATCTCGCCGCACCAGCACGACAATCGATGTGCCCTGGTCGACGTAGACTGTCGGGCCAATATTCTGCGTGTCGCGAAACGCCTCTTGAGTGAGTTGTTGCAAGGCGGTCGATGACTTATCGAACGCGATGCTGCGGGCGTCGCGCTGCGAGCCATTGCCACCATAAGTTACGGTGGTGGTCTCACCGGTTACCGGATCGACCGTCGACACCTGGCGCTGTTGTCCATTCTGGCTGCTATCGGAAAGCGAGGACAGATATTCAGAGACACCACCAACGACGGAAAGCATGATGGCGTTGCCGTAGCGTTCAAGCCAGTGCGTATCGACACGGCCGGCCATGCCACCCCGGCCGAGCGCGTCGGCCCCGGGCGACTTGATATCAACGGAAATGCCGTCCGAGCGGATGACCCTGCTCCAGACGATGAAAACACGCTTTTGACCGCGCGCAAGCCCCGAGCGGTATTCCCCGGTCAGGCGCGAGCCCTTCGGAATGAGGATCCGCCTGCCGTCGAGCGAGAAGACATCCTCACGCACGACAGCGCGCACGGCGCCAGGTAGGTCGGTGTTGACGGCGGTTTCCAAATAGCCGCGAATGATCGTTCCTTCGGGGATCAACGCGTCGGTACGTCGGAACGCCCTGGCTTTGACGATGCCGGAAGAACTTGCCTCAGACTGCGCCAAGAATGCCTTGTTGGGATCACTGTCGGCGCCGGGGACCGGGATGATCTGACCGTCGGGAGCAATTTCGACCTGCGCCGCCTGGGCGCCGGCATCCGTCGAGGCGGTTTGATCACTCGTCACCATCTGGTTCGACCGCAGGCGTTCCCACACCGCTTTTTCGCGCTCGGCGGCCTCTGCCTTACGGCGAGCCTCGTCCTCCGCCGCGGCCTTGCGGCGGGCTTCTTCCGCCTCTGCCTTGCGGCGAGCCTCCTCGGCCGCCATTTGCGCCTCCAGCGCGCGCCGCTGCGCATCGAGATCCACGCCCTCCTGCACGGTCTGATCGACATTATCGGCCTGTTGCGTGCCGCCCTGGTCGGCGGCCGGTGGCGGCACCACGATCTGGTCGACCGTGCCGTCGGCAGGTTGCGGCGGTTCGTTCAACGCCGGCGGGCGGAACTCGGGCGGGTTGAAGTTTTCCTCGCCATCGCTGCGAAGATCGCGCGATACAGGCTCCCGGGGCCAGTTCAGCCATATCAGCGCGCCTACCAGCACTACGCCGAGGCTGACCAGGGCGATCCTGGTACCGACGCCCGCACCACGGCGAGCGACCGTCGGGCTACCATCCAGTTGGTTATAATCGATCTGGGACATTAGCGCCCTCCGCTGGATCCGAACAGGGTGGAACCGCGTGTCAGTTTCGTTGGACCGTAGACTTGCTCGACGGGATCGATAGCGTTGGGTCGCGCCCGGTTGTAGAGGCAGAGCGTCTTGCCATCGGCCCGCAAGGTGAATTGCCGCGCGACCTTGTCGATGACTGTGTATTTGCCCTGCGTGCGAACGTTGACCAGCGACTCATGGCGCTTGTCGTCGACAACGAAAATAGCCGGAATGTCGCCCTTGAACTCCAGAAACACCTTGGTGCCGTCGTCGAATACGGTGCGCGGCTTCAAGCTGTCGTCGCCCTTGTAGGCGTAGTCGTAATTGAGATCGGCATAATTCAGATCCTTCAAATCCGGATCGGCGGCGCTCTCCTTGGCCTGTGAGAGCAGGAGCGCGTTGATATCCTCGTCCGGGTATTTGAACCGAACCTGGAAGGATGCCCGGTCACGGCTGTTGTCAGTCGCCTGCAGCAGCAGGGAATAGACGCGCCGGTTGGTGACCACGTTGACATTGGTCCACGCATCGCGCTCCAGCGGCTTGACGAACAGAAATCGCGATCCGCGTTTGGGGATGATCGACCAGCCTTTCGTGTCGCCGGCGGAAACGGTTTCGATGACTTCGGTCGGGCTGAGCTCGACCATCGTCGAAATGCCAAGAGCGGCGCGCACCGAGGTTACGTCGTCATTGTTGAAGGTGACATATCGGATGCGGCCGTCGCGTGCGGCCGCGTTGTGGGTAATGCCGAGGAAAAGGGCGGCCGACAGGGCGAGGCCCATGCGCCATCTCATTGCAGGCTTCCCGCGGCCGGCGCCGATTCCTGGTCGCGGCGGTAATCCGTAACCTGAAATCCCAACGGGTTGTCGAAACGCCATTCGTTCTTGAGCGGCGTTGAGGTGTAGCGGAACTTTATCACCGCCACCCAATTGTCGGCGGTGGACGAATTGTCCCGGCGCGTCGTCGTGGCAAAGCGCACCGAGGCCGTGTTGCGATTGAGCAGGGAAACGGACTTGATCTCGACCGAGACAGTGACATTGCGGCCAAAAATCTTGTCGAGCGATTGTGGATTTGCAGGCGTATAAAGCCACGTCAAATCCTTGGATGCCGCGTCGGTGGAGTAGAGCTGGGCCAGGTCGTAATTCTGTTTCAGTTCACGGGAATCGTAGGTTTCGCGGGCCCTGATATAGCGCACCAGATTGGCCGCCGTGACGGCCTCGTTCTGGGACAAATCGCCAGGCTTCAGCGCGCGCATGATCTCGAGGTAGCCCGTCGATTTGTCGACCTCGACAACATACGGTTCGAACTGCCGGAGCGGCAGGATCAGCACGAGCGCCAGCAGCGACAGCATCGCAACCAATCCGGAAACGCCGCTGACGATCCAGGCCAATGTGCGCGATCGGCGCATTGACCGGTGCGTGTCATCTTCCCAGGTCGCGCCAGCCCTGTAATAGCGCTTGTCGACGAGTTCGCTGCTGCGGTCAGCAGCCGTTTCCACTGGCATTGTCACGTTACTATTGCCTCGTTTGCGCGACGCATTCTGATCCACGCCGCGATCGGTGATCGTTGTGTTCTCGTTTAGGCCAGAGGCCTGGAGTTATCGCGCGCACCTTGCTGGATGGCGGACCGGGTTGCGGCATCCGCCCTCGCTGCTCGCGAAGTTCGAAAACTGTTTGCCGCGAGCTGCCGGGCGCCCAGAGCGGCGCGGCCGGCGACCCATCGTGCACCGGAGTAGCGCACAGCGTTTCTGCCGAAGTTTCTATAAGGATTGTATGCTCCCACGGTGCTGAGATATCCGCCGCCATTCAGGATCGAAGCAATCGAAGGTATCTGCATGAGAACGTAGATGCCGATGATCGTCACCAGCACCAACGGCAGCACCAGCGACATTTTGCTGTCCATGGTCGCTCCGCCGGACGTGGCGGTGTTCAGCGCCGCATTGACGAGCGAGAAGTAGAAACCGAGAAAGCCGTAGATCAGGATTTGCTGGATCATCAGGAAGGTGCTCAGCGAAAGGAAGCCTTCGCTCATGCGCGAGGACCATCGGTAAAGCCAGAGAACGATCCATATCGGCGCCAAGGCCAGCGTGATGAACAACATCACCTTGGCGGCGATGATCGCGGCAATGGCAAGCGCTGCGAAGATGATGGCAGACAGCAGGACGAGCAGCGACAAGAGCGCGCCAAAAATGTCATAGAAGGATCCGCTATAGACCTGATTGGCGACGTCCTGCGCCCCTTGGTAGAGATTGTCGATCAGCGCTGGAATTGCCGCCTGATCGCTGAGCTGATTGCCGGTGGCCCGCGACACGGCGCCGACGATCACCTTACCGACCTCGTCTGGAATGCTTTGCACGAGCTGATAGATCGTCGCGGAAAATGTGCCCCATCTGGTCAGCAGCAGATAGATGATGACGGCGCGGCCGAGGCGATAGGCCGCTTCGATTGGCGAAATCGACTCACGCCCGCTCAAAATCGAATAGCCCCACCACACGATATAAAGGGTCAGCATCAGCGTGAAGACGTTGCCCATCGCATTGCCCAACTGCATATAGACGGTGCGAACGAAGTCCTCGCCGATGTTGTCAATGCCACCGAGGATGCTTGCGGCGAGACCGTTCATGGATCCTCGTCAATGATGCTGGCGAACGGCGTTGAATTGACCGGCTTCAGCGCGCCGCATTCGTCGGTGTGGGCATACGCCAAAGGCCCGCACGGAGCTTTCAGTTCGCGATTAGCGCATCCAAAAAGCCCCGCGCCGAGCCCAATCACAACGCATATGCGCAGGACTCGCCTCGACAAGCGCTCAGCCCCCGCTCTTGCCGAATTCCGCGAATGGATTGACGGTGCGCGGCGTCATCATCTTTTGCACCTGGCTCTGGCGAAGAAGATCTCCCTTCAGCTTCTCATTCAGGGCCGCGACCGCACCGTTCTGCACGCCGATCAGTTCGTTGACCGCGCGCGCGTTTTCCAGCTGCATTCGTGTGTTCTGGTCCACCGATCCCTTGACGTCCTGCGACTGCCCGATTTGGCCACTCGCGGACTGCAGA
>NZ_JAMYUV010000078.1:0-15862 GCF_040323405.1 Mesorhizobium sp. M0048
CTATGCGTCCGACCGTGATGTCTTTGTCTTCCTCGTCGACGACCTGAATCCGATCGAAGCCGGCAAGCTGCCCGATGGCTCGCCCGACGTCTTTTTCAGGGGGGTTTATTGCTGGAACTCCGAAGTCGGCGCCCGAACGCTCGGAATCGCCAGCTTCTATCTACGTGCAGTTTGCCAGAATCGTTGTCTGTGGGGCGTGGAAAATTTCGAGGAAATCACCATCCGGCATTCCAAATATGCCGCCTCGCGTTTTGCCCTGGAAGCCGAACCAGCGCTGATCCAGTTCGCGGAGTCTTCGCCCATGCCGTTCGTCAATGGCATCAAGGCTTCGCGGGAGCGGATCGTCGCTCGCGACGATGAAGATCGCCAGAGCTTCCTGCGCAAGCGCGGCTTCTCCAAGGCGGAGACCACGAGGATCATCGATGCCGTGCTTTCGGAGGAAGGGCACCCGCCCGCCTCGATTTTCGACTTCGTGCAGGGCATTACGCGGGTGGCGCGCGACAAGCCGCATCAGGACGTTCGCCTGGAGCTGGAGGGCAAGGCCAAGAAGCTGCTCGATCTGGCAGCATGATACCGCAATGCTGCGCGCCGAGGCGTATGAACGTCACTGGGCTGCTGATGCTGCCAGTGTTCCAACATGTGCATCGCTGCGGCGCGCAGCATACGGCCTGCGCTGGTACCCGGGAAAACCCATCTCTCCGGCCCGGATGTGCGCCGCACAAAACCGCAATGCTGCTATGCACAATTAATGCTTCTCGGCTGCGCGGAAGGGAGTAGCCTGTCGGTATCGAGTTCGTCCGGGTCACCTCCTCCCGACCTTGGCGATCAGGGACGGCATTTATTCCTCCCGAATGCTGTCGTCCAAATCAAGCCCGCCGCACCTCCTCCCGCGGCGGGCTTTTTCGTTATGCGAGCGGCGGCTTCTGGCAGCCCGATCGCAGGAAACGAATTCGGAGGTCCGTCAGTCGGGTAGATTGAACCGTTCGATGGTGATGGTACGCGCGACATCCACCGTAATCTCCAGCACTTCGTTTCATGCCTCCTCCCCACCGAGGTCCGAAAGGGCGAGATGAAAGAGCCTGTGCTGGAGATCGAGGCTCATCAGGCCAGGGCGGTGTTGAAGGCGACCAGCCCGACATGCAGCTCCTCGCGGCGATAGAGGCCGCGAAAGTCGGTCGTGTTGTGCGTGACGAGCACATAGCCGTCATCGACCGCGCGCCGGGTCACCATATGGTCCTTGGCGGAGGCCCAGCCAGCGCACATGGCTCGACTCTGGAAAACCCCGTTCGCGCGCCAGTTTCGCAAGCTCTGGGCTCAGGCATTCGTTGATCAGGAATTTCACGAAACGGCCGGCAGATCGTCGAGACGGATTGTGCGGCTCGACTTCGCCGCCGTGCTGCGCCACGCCGGCTTGACCGGCGGACGGCCACGCCGCGGATAGGCCAGCGCATAGTCGGCCGCGAGCCTGATCCGGTCGAGAGTCAGTTGCGGATAGGCGGCACGAATCGTCTCGCGAGTATCGCCATTGGCGAGCATGTCGGCAACGTCATGAACAAGCACGCGTGTTCCCACAAAGGCCGGCTGACCGCCAAGTACCGCTGGATCGCGCGCCACCATGGCCTTGGCTTTCCTCAGCCGGCTGAGGCCGGTCCTTACCCCGGCGGTGATCGGCTTTAGGTCGACCTTAAGCGGATCGTCCGCGACCACGGGCGCAGCATCATCGGCAATGGCGTGCTCGACGATCCGCCGCCGCGCGGCAGGCGTCAGCGTCTCCGCCGTCAGCCAGGCGAGGCGTAGGCCGACGAGACCCGCTCCGATGATGACGCGGCTGCCGCGGCGTGTCTCGACACGGCCGCGTAGCAATCCGGCATCGATGATGCGATGCACCTGCTTAAGCGGCACCTGCGTTACCGCCGCCGCCTCATTGGCGGTGAGCACTTCGGTACTAAATCCTGGCATGACAATAATCCTTCCACGTTCATGGAAGATATATAGTCACTCTGCCGTCCGCAGTCCCGCGAAGCTTTGCGGCAGGCGGCCGGCGCCGGTGTGAGGCCTGGAGGCAGAGGGGGAGGGGAGATTCCTGACGGGCTTGGAGGTTCGGGGAGAGGCCCCGGGCCGCCCGTCATGGAGAACCTGACCATGGCAAAGAACGCCAATCAGAAGATCGCGATGAACGCCGCGGAGAACATTCCCTATGACAAGCTCAGGCTGTCGCAGAAGAATGTCCGGCGCATCAAGGACGGCGTGTCTATCGAGCAGCTCGCCGAGGACATCGGGCGGCGAAAGCTCATCCAGAGCCTGAACGTCCGTCCGATGCTCGACGGCGAGGGCGAGGAGACCGGCACGTTTGAGGTGCCGGCCGGCGGTCGTCGCTATCTCGCGCTCGCCATCCTCATCAAGCAGAAGCGCCTGGCCAAGAACGAGCCGATCCCCTGCATCGTCAACCGCAGGCAGGAGACCTCGGCCGAAGAGGACTCGCTTGCTGAAAACCTGCGGCGCGCCGACCTGCACCCACTCGACCAGTTCCGGGCCTTCAAGACGCTCCGCGATCAGGGCCTCGATCCGGAGGAGATTGGTGCCCGCTTCTTCGTATCGCCTGCGACGGTGAGGCAGCGCCTGCGGCTAGCATCGGTGTCGCCCAAACTTCTGGGTCTCTACGAGAAGGACGAAATCCGTCTTGAGCAGATCATGGCCTTCTCGATCTCGGACGATCACGCGCGCCAGGAGCAGGTCTGGGAGCGGATTTCCAGCTCGCAGATGCAGGAACCCTATTACATCAGGCGCCTGCTGACGGAAACCACGGTGCGGGCCGATGATCGCCGGGCCGTCTATGTCGGCGCCCAAGCCTATGAAGCCGATGGCGATGGTGTTGTCGTCAACGGCAAGCCGGTGAACGACGCCTCCGGCGACGACGGCGAGGACGATGGCATCAAGCCACTGCCCGATCGGCTCGTCTTCGACCTGACCGCGCAGCGGACGCTTGCACTGCGCAACGCGCTCGCCGGTGACGTCGACATCGCCTTTGTCGCCGCACTCCATGCCTTCGTCCTGCAGGTCTTCTATCGCTTCGCGCCGGACACGTGCCTGGAGATCAGCCTGAAGAGCGGCGGCTTCAGCCAGGTCGACGGTCTTGCCGAGACATCCTGGGCGAAGGAGATCGCCGAGCGCCACGAAGCCTGGGATCGCGATCTGCCCGATGAGGCGGATGGCCTGTGGAACTTCCTTCTCGGCCTCGACGAAGCAAGCCGCAACGCGCTGTTCGCGCACTGCGTCTCGCTGACCCTCAATGCGGTGGTCGAACCCTGGAACAGGCGACCGAAGGCGCTCAAGCATGCAGACGTGCTTGGCCGTTCCCTCCAGTTCGACATGGTCGACGCCGGCTGGACGCCTACGGTCGCGTTCCTCGGGCGGCTCACCAAGGCGCGGATTCTACAGGCAGTCCATGAAGCTCGTGGCGCAGACTCCGCGCAGCTGATCGACCACATGAAGAAGGACATCATGGCGCGTGAGGCCGCGCGTCTTCTCGAAGGGTCGAACTGGCTGCCCGAGCCGCTGCGTCTTGAGGTCGATGAAGTGACTACCGATGCTGGCGACGCGGTCGCCGGCGATATGTCGGACGAGGCGGCTCGCGACGGCGATGCCGCCGAGCTGCCGGCCTTTCTCGCCGACGATGCGGATCCGTCCTCCGATGAGCCGGTGACCATCGACGGCGACGAGGCGGACCACCTCCAGGCCGCTGAATAGTCGGCCTCACGCTCGCACCGGGCCCGGCACTCCCGCCGGGCCCTTTTTCGTTTTCCGCATGGAGAAACCCGCATGTCCGCACATATCGTGTACGAATCCGCTCCTCTGGGGAGCGTTATCCGGTACAGCGACGGCACCGCGAAACCGCCGGCTCGCTTCACCAAAAAACTCGCGGCCTGGGAAAGCCGCAACGGCGTCGGTCGCCTGGTCAGGAAGGAACCGCCGCGCGAGCGCGCGACCTATAGCTCGCCCGCCTACTTCACCCTGCATGAGGGCGATTTTGGGCAGGGCGGCATCATCGTCGTCTCGGTCAGGCGCACCTGGTCCGTCGAGAGTGACCTGGGTTTCGAGATCGTCGAGCGTCCCACGATCGGCATGGTCCGCGTCCTGCAGGAACTCGGCGACAGCCCGGAGCTGCTCTATCTCGCCAAGGATCGCGAGGCTGCCGAACGCTGGCTCGCCAGCAATTCGTACAGCCGGGCCTATCTCGAAGAGGTCTCCGCCGATGAGGTCGGCGCCGACGTCATTGAGGGCCGCGCGGCCGCCTGACCGTTTCACCATTTAACCCACCCGACCACGGGCCCGGGATCGCGCGAGCGATCCCGGCCTGTTCCAATTCATGGAGTTCGACATGTTCGACTGGAACAGAAGCTGCCCCTATGACGAGCAGCACAAGAGACGTTTCCACATGACAGCCCGTTCACGGCTGAAGAAACTCGCCGCCGAACTTGCCCTGCCGCAGGGAAGCTTTGACCTGCGCTCGAACAAGGCGGGCATAGCCGTTTCCGGTGAAATTACCCTGCACCATCACCGCGCCTACATCCAGGTCGGCCAGTTCGGTTTGTCCTCAGGTCACGGCATCCTGATCCGCACCTGCAAGGACCGCAAGGACTATACCGGCGGGGCCAACCACTTCGTTGCGCTCGGCATGCTCGACGATATCCCGGCGCTCGCCGCCGCCGTCCGTGCCATCACCGGGGTTGGTCGAGACGCTTCGCCTTCCTCCGAACGACGCGCCGCCTGAACCCTGCAAACCCCCTCATCGCCGGTGCACGCGCCGACCGCAGGTTCGGCCAGTCGACAGCCACAACACCACCAACACTTGCGACGACGCGGTTCATGCCGCGCGTGGCCGGCCTGCGTTCAGGAGAACCCCATGACCGCACATCCACCCTTCGGGAAGGTGCTCGACGGCGTCGCCACCCGCGAGCAGATGTTCCAACTGTTCAGCCGACACAAAGACACTCCCGGCATCGATCCGCTTTCCGGCACTCCCTACTCAGGCGAGTGGTTCCAGATCAACGCCTCAGAATACCACTTCATGATCGATTTGCTGCCGCCGCTCTTCATGCGCACCGGCATGTTCGGCATGTCGGAGTTCAAGGCCGGCAACGTGACCAGCGTATTCTTCGCGATCCGGATCCGGGGCCGCGAACGCTGGTTTCATGGCTTTTGCGACCTCACGGATCGGCAGTCCCCGGACAAGATGCGCGCCGCCATCATCGCCCACGAGACCGGCGCGAGCGACAGCATGACCCGCGCGGAAAAGCTTGAGGCGATCTGGACCATGACCCCCCTCGAACTCAGGGGCATCGCCCGCAATGCAGATCCCGAGACCGGGTGGGCCGAACATCGCGGCAAACGCACGGTTCTCGTTAACGCCGGAAGGCAGGATGCTGTCTTCAAGCTGCTCGATGATCTGTCGGATCTCGAGATTGACGAACTCCTGTCCTCCGCCTGATCAAGCCGGAGCTCGAAAAAGGGAGGCGACGATAAAGGCTATCCCTGAGAGCGGCCGCTAGGAAGCGAAACATCCCTGTTAGCATGGCCCGCCTACTCCGCTGAAATGGGCGCGTCGGATAGGCTATGCGGCGCGATGTCTATGGAAGGAGGCGTTCTATCGGACGCCGACGGGCGAGACGCTCCCGCACATTACGATCGCTTGCACACAGCCCTATCGCTTTCCAAGATACCGTGACGGCGACCGACATTGCTCGATCAGTGCGTCGCCGCCGGCCGGCGCATTTTCACGGTATTTGAGGCCAGCACTGACCAGGTGCTCGTAGTCCAGCGAGCCACGTATCAGGGTCAGACTTCAACTCGGATGATCCTGGTCACCTGATCACCGTGGGTAATCGCCCACAGCGAGGCCGTGTGGCCGACTGGTTCGACGATATGATCGGCCAGTCGCCGCGCAAAACTTCGGATCAGGACCTGCCGCGCGGGATGTATCCGGCATTGCGTAAGGCGCCGATGAAGAGGCTGGCCGGGCCGGCGATACTCGTCCTGGCCTGCATCGGGAGCGGCAGAGTGTTCCAGTCTTCCAAGGGAGCGATAAAGCAGGAGAAAGTGCCGTTGATCATCCAATGGCTGATCGCCGAGCCCTGCTTGTCCAGCGCCAGAATGCCTGTCTGGTTGCTTGGATATCGGACGGCGGCGATCCGCTGCATTTCCAAGTCGCCATCGATGCGCAAATCAAAAAGCAGGACGCCGTGGCTTCGGATGGCAATTTCTGCGACTTTTTCCGTGAATCCAAGAGGAAGCGCACGGACGCTTTCGACCGCCATCCCGAAAACAATCGCGTCCAGCTCATCCGCCGCCATGAGAAGATTTGCGCCCAAGAAAATCAGGATTGCAATCGATGCAGTCGGTTGTGCACAGTCATCGGATGCGGACGGCTGTTAGTCCTTGTCCGTTTGCCCGGCGGCAACGAATGACGGCGTAGGCGGCGCTCGATGCAGGGAGGGGTTCTTTACCGAAGCTGGAGCATGCGAGCCTCGTCAGCATGTCGAAATTTGTCAGCTGCCGGTGGATCGAGCGAAGTGGCGCCTGTGGATGGCGGGCATAGAAACGCTCTGAAGGTCGCGTCAAATGAGACCTCGGCTCGCAATAGACCGTTTGCGTCCCGGTGATCGAGCCAGTCCCCGAGATCAGCGAAACCTCGCTTGCTCGTCGCGGGCCTTCTCCGATAAAGCTCGGCAAGAGCGATAAGATGCCTTGGCGTAGGATACTCGCCGACGCGAAACAGCGACTTGGCTTGCAAGTCGTCCTCACATCAAGGAAGGGACTATGAAGCGCCAGATCCGGCCATTTATCGTGGAAGTCAAACAGAAGCGCGGCAAGCAAAAGCCAAGCCAGTCGATCTGGGGTGGTCTCGACCTGTCCAAAATTGTCACCGAGATGACGCAGCTGTCTGATGGTGCTCAGCTGCCAGGTTCTGAGCTCATTGACTCCAGTATAAGACCCATCGATGCTGAAGACGGTGACAATCCACAAGCGGAGCATATCATGGCCGATTCTCAGGAAGCTCAAACGGTTCAGACAACAGTAGCACCAGCCAAAGTGGAAGCCCCTGAAGCGAAGAAGAAAGTTCCGCGAGCAAAGAAAGCGAAGGCAGAGCTCGCCAAGCCGACCCGCAAGAACGGGGCGAGACCAGGGCCCCAGGCGGCTGAACCTGCGGTGGTGGTGCGGACCGCCCGGAAGACCTATTCTGAGAAGGAACGCGCCCAGAAGCTTGCCCAGATCGAGAAGTCGATCGCTGGGGGTGCGACCAGCAAGAGTGCGGTCAGCCAAGCCGGCATTTCGGAGCAGACCTATTATCAGTGGAAGAGGGTTGCAGCGCCAGCCGCAGATAGCGGCGATCTGAAGGACCTGCTCGCGCTCGAGGAAGAAAACAAGCGCCTTAAGAACCTGCTTGCTGACCGTCTGCGCAAGGAAAATGCCGAGCTCAAGAAGAAGCTGGGCCTGGGGTAAGACATACTGAGCCTCGTCGGAAATTCCGCCGACGCTCAGAGCGGCAACGGCGGCATATCGCCTTCGCCGACCCGCCACACCCAGAAGCCGATCTCCGGACGCGCGGCGATCATTTCGTCGAGCGAAGCCTCGAACGCTTCGTCCGCGCCGGCCGGGACGACAAAGAGTGCGGTCGGCTGCTGCCTGTCCTGGAGCAAAGCGTTGGCGATCGGGTGGTCGGTTTGCAGGTCATAGCGCAATCCCTTCACGCTCTTCTCGCGAAGGCGGGCGAGCGCGTCAACGAGCCGCTTTTCCGAGACCGTCTCGAAAGGGATCCAGTTCTCGGATACCACCATTAACGCGACCTCCTCAACAACGGCGAGGCCGGCCGGGTTCAGTCCGAAGGTCGCGATCACTATCAGATGTGAGCTGGAATCCGCTCCCCACAGCGACAATTCTCTCTCGAAACGTGCCTGCAAACGCCGATGCAATGCATCGTCGATGACAAAGGGAAAGCCCGGCAAATGTCTGACGACGAGTTTCCGACCGGATCGGGCGGGCATGATTTCCTTCACCTCGCCGACCAGAACCAGTAGCTTTCGTGGGCCGGATTTCGGCGGGAGCGCCATGCCGAGAGCCGCATTGCGGCGATGTTCGATCGCTTGCCTGTTCTCGGCGCGAAACGGCTCGGGCACGAACAGGATATCCGCGAGCGGTCCGCCCCTCACCGTCATTTGCCCGGCAGCCTCAAGCAGATGCCAGCGGACATTCCACCAATGTCGCTTGCCAGCCCATCGGGATGTCCAGACCGTCAATTCGGCCTCCTGCCATAGATAATGGAGCAGGCCACGCAGCGACATCCTCCTGGGGTCTCCAGTTACGCTGGCGGAGCTCTCGCCAGCAGGCGCGGATGCTGCCCGGCTCCCCGTCTTCGACAGGCTGAAATCGAGTTTCAAAGCCGCCAAGCCGCTTTGCGGATCGAGCTGTATCGCGCTGCCCATCAAGGCGCCCAGGCCGGACAGCTCGTAAGGCGATTCATATGAATCACAGGATGGATCATGCCCGCTGCCGCTCAGCGGCATGCGCTTGATCAGGTGAAGGTCGCCGATGCGGGCGATGTACATCGGGCAGCCCGGCTCGCGGCACAGGCATAGCGGACGCTCGGTGCGGCCATAGGCGTTCGCCAGCGTCGCCTGCAGGTCAGGCGCTCCCTCCTCGTAGACCGCACTGCCAATTCTGAACCGTCGCATCACCTCCGCAGCTCCAGGTCGCCGCCGCGCCCCTGTGCGCGCATTCAAGTCATGGCTTTGCGCAGAGCGCAACCCGTTTGGTGCATCGGCCTCAGAGGGAGAGGGGAGCCGGGAGGAGTGCGGCCCGGCTGGCGCGGAGAGAGTGCCGGCGCGGGCGCCACTCCCTCTCGCAAAGGACATCTCCATGAACATTGTTTCGACCACATCTGCCGTTGCCCGGACGGCCGCTCCCCTCGGCGCGCCGGCACAAGACGCCCTCGACACCGCCCAGGCGATCTACCGAGCGGCAATGCGGCTTCTGCCGTTCCTCGAGCAGGGCAAGTCTGTCACCACTGCGGAACTGCGCACCACCATGACAACAGGTTTTGGCGGCAGCGATGCGCAAGGGTGCTGGGTCTGGAAGGACGCCTATGAGGCCCTCGAAGTCGCCCAGGTTCTGTTTCTGCGCCGGTTCGGCCCCGCGATCCTGTCCCGGTCCGCCACGCCGCGGGCAAGGCTAGCGATGATAAAGCGCATCGCCGACCTTCTTCCAACCCATACGCGACGCTCCGACGAGAGCCAGGCCATGCAGCAGCTCTCCACGCCCTTGCCGCTGGCCTTCGTAACGGCGCACGCCGCGGCGATCGCATCTTGCGACCTCGTTCTCGAACCGTCGGCCGGCACCGGTCTGCTCGCCGTCCATGCCGAGATGGCGCGCGCCTCGATCGCGCTTAACGAGCTTGCCGCAACGCGGGCCGATCTGCTCGGCCTGCTGTTTCCGCAGTTCCCCGTCTCGCGGCACGACGCCGCCCATATCGACGACCATCTCGACGCGGCCATTGAGCCGTCCCTCGTCTTGATGAATCCGCCCTTCAGCGTCGGCGCCTATGTCGACGGCCATGTCGCCGATGCGGCATGGCGGCACCTCTCTTCCGCGTTCGCACGCCTGCGTTCGGGCGGTCGTCTTGTCGCCATCGCCGGCGCCGGGCTGTCTCCCGAAAACCCGAAATGGCGGCTCGCCTTCGAACGCCTGCAGCAGCAGGGCACGGTCATCTTCACCGCAGCGATCGACGGCCGCGTCTATGCCCGCCACGGAACCACCACCGAGACCCGCCTGACGATCATCGACAAGGTGCCGGCCGTCGATCCGTCGCGTTTCGTCGCCTTGCCGGGCAAGGCCAAGGATGTCGAAACGCTGCTCTCCTGGATCTCCGATCTGCCGCCCCGGACTTTGGGTGGATTCCCGAATTCGATCGGTGCATTGTCCAGCGGCATCCTGCGCAATGCCGCCATGCAGATGGCTGCCCGATCCCGGAGAGCCGCACCCCTCGCTGTCTCAACGGCTGCTCCAAAGGCAATGCAATCGGTCCGTCCGATTGCGCGAGCGAAGCCCGCTCGCCAGGTCATGGCAAACAGCACGCCGGCTGTTCCCCTTGCCTACGAATTGCGCGACTGGATGCCGGAGGAGGGCGGCCGGCTCACCGAGTCAATCTACGAACCCTACGCGCTCCAGTCGATCGACATTCCCCGCGCCAAACCCCATCCGACGCCCCTCGTACAGTCGGCCGCAATGGCCGCCGTCGCGCCACCAAAACCTTCCTATCGGCCCCTTCTTCCTGATGCGATCATCGATGAGGGCCTGCTGTCGGACGCCCAGCTCGAAAGCGTCATCTATGCGGGCGAGGCCCATTGCGGTCATCTCACCGGCGCCTGGACGGTTGACGAGACCTGCGATGTCGTCTCGGCCGCGCCAGAAGGAGCTACGAACGCTGTCCGGTTTCGGCGTGGATGGTTTTTGGGTGACGGAACCGGCTGCGGCAAGGGACGGCAAGTCGCCGGCATCATCCTCGACAACTGGCTGCAGGGGCGGCGCCGCGCGATGTGGATTTCCAAGTCCGACAAATTGCTGGAAGACGCTCAGCGAGACTGGGCAGCACTTGGCCAGGAAAAACTCCTCGTGCAGCCACTCTCACGCTATCGGCAGGGCACGCCGATCCGCCTTGCCGAAGGCTCCTGTTCACGACCTACGCAACCCTGCGCTCGCAGGAACGGGAGGGCAAGAAATCCCGGATCGCCCAGATCCTCGACTGGGTCGGACAAGAGGCGAGAGGGGCCGAAGGGGCTGGAGAGAACCCGTCGGGGGCAAAAAAATCTTTCGATGGCGTCATCGTCTTCGACGAGGCCCACGCCATGGCCAATGCCGCTGGCGGCAAAAGCGAGCGTGGCGACGCCGCGCCCTCGCAGCAGGGCAAGGCGGGACTGCGGCTGCAGCACGCGCTGCCCGATGCCCGCATTGTCTACGTCTCCGCGATCGGTGCGACCGCCGTCGAGAATCTGGCCTATGCCCAACGTCTCGGCATCTGGGGCAGCGAGGATTTTCCATTCGCCAACCGTGCCGAATTCGTCGCCGCGATCGAGGACGGCGGTGTCGCGGCGATGGAAGTGCTCGCCCGCGATCTCAAGTCGCTCGGCCTCTATACGGCGCGTTCGCTCTCCTATGACGGCGTCGAATACCACCTCCTCGAGCATGCGCTGACTGAGGAGCAGATCCGCATCTACAACGCCTATGCAGACGCCTTCCAGGTCATCCACAACAACCTGACCGCCGCACTCGAGGCCACCAACATCACCAGCGAGGCCGGCACGCTGAACCGCAACGCAAAATCGGCGGCGCGCTCAGCCTTTGAAAGTACCAAGCAACGCTTTTTCTCGCATTTGATCACCTCGATGATGACGCCGACCCTGATCGGCGCGATCGAGCAGGACCTCGCCGATGGGCATTCGGCAGTCGTGCAGATCGTCTCGACCGGCGAGGCGCTGATGGAACGCCGGCTGGCCGAGATCCCAACCGAGGAATGGTCGGACCTGAATGTCGACATCACGCCGCGCGAGTATGTCGGCGGGTACTTGATGCATTCCTTCCCGACCCAACTGTTCGAGGAGTATTCCGACGCGGAGGGCAACGTCTACTCGCGGCCTGTCCACGACGAAGATGGCAACCCGGTCCAGTGCCGCGAGGCGGTTCGCCGGCGCGGCGAGATGATCGAAAAACTCGCATCGCTGCCGCCGGTCGGCAGCGCCCTCGACCAGATCATCCATCATTTTGGCACAGACACCGTCGCCGAGGTGACCGGCCGCTCGCGCCGCATCGTCGAGAAGACCGGCCGCGACGGCATCGACCGGCTGGCCGTGGAAAACCGCCCTGGCTCGGCCAATCTGGCCGAGACCCAGAGTTTTATGGATGACGACAAGAGCGTTCTGATCTTCTCCGACGCCGGCGGTACAGGCCGCTCCTATCACGCCGATCTCGGGGCCAGGAACCAGAGGCTGCGCAAGCACTATCTGCTCGAGGCCGGCTGGCGCGCCGACAACGCCATCCAGGGTCTCGGAAGGACCCACCGCACAAATCAGAAGCAACCGCCGCTGTTCCGGCCCATGGCCGCCAACGTGAAAGCCGGCAAGCGCTTCCTGTCGACGATCGCGCGACGGCTCGACACGCTCGGCGCCATCACGCGCGGCCAGCGCCAGACCGGCGGGGCAGGGCTGTTCCGGTCCGAGGACAATCTTGAAAGCCCCTATGCCCGCGCGGCCCTGCGCCAGTTCTATCATCTGCTGCACCAAGGCAAGATTGAGGGCTGCTCGCTTTCGACTTTCGAGACCGTGACCGGGCTGTCGCTGACGACTGACGAGGGCGGGCTGCGCGACGAGTTGCCGCCGATCACGACCTGGCTCAATCGGCTGCTGGCGTTGCGCATCGAAACCCAGAACCTGTTATTCGAGGTGTTCGAGCAGCTGATGGCGGTAAGAATAGAAGGCGCCATCGCCGCCGGCAATTACGACAAGGGCCTGGAGACGATCACGGCGGAGAGCATCGTCGTCACCGATCGTAGGACCGTCTATACCCATCCAGTCTCCGACGCGCAGTCGCATGTGCTCACCGTCGCGCGCAAGGACCGCATCCGGCCGCTCGGCCTGGTCGATGCGCTGGCCATCGTCCGGGCGGAGCCGCAATCGGCTTTGCTGGTCAACACGCGATCGAGCCGCGCGGCGATCCGGCTGCCGACCGCAAGCCTGATGCTCGACGACGGGACCGTCGAGCACCGTGTGAGGCTCCTGCGGCCAACCGACGAGCTGCGCTTCGGCCTCGGCGCGCTTGCCGAAACACTCTGGCAGCCCGCCGACCGGAAATTGTTCTGCGAGCTGTGGGACTCGGAAGTCGCCGCCGTCCCGGAGTTCACCACCAGCACCTTTCACATCGTGACGGGTCTGCTGTTGCCGATCTGGCGTCGGCTGCCGGACGGCGACTGTCGAGTCTATCGAATCCAGACCGATGCCGGGGAGCGCATCATCGGCCGCCACATCGCGCCGACGCTGGTCGCGACCATGTTCCGCAATCTGGGTCTCGACGATGTGCCGAGGCTGGCGCCGGAAGATGCCTGGACCGGGCTCGCCGATGGACGGATTGGACTGCAACTCGCCGATGGCCTGATCCTGCGCCGCAGTCGGATCATGAACGACTACCGTGTCGAATTGATCGGCTTCACCGACGCGATGGTCCCTCGGCTGAAGGCGCTGGGACTGATCTCCGAGATCATCTCCTGGAAGCTCCGGCTGTTCATCCCGACGAGCGAGCAAGGGCCGTCCATCCTCGCCGCGCTCCTCGACCGCCACAGGCTGGTCGGCGTCACCGACCGCGCGTCAGTGGCGTGAGGGGAAACGATCATGACCGTCTCGGCCTCCGAGCTGGCACGCCGCCTTGGCGAACACGCCGAGGCGGTGTGCCGGGAATATCTCTCCAACGGCCATCGCTCCGGCAATTACTGGATGGTCGGCGATGTCCACAACACGCGCGGCCGTTCCATGCATGTGCGGCTGAGGGCAAACGCCAAGGGCCCGGCGGGTAGGTGGGTCGACGAGGCGACGTCTGAATTTGGCGATCTGCTCGATGTCATCCGTGAAAGTTGCGGCCTCGTCGACTTCCGTGACATCGCGGATGAAGCACGTCGCTTCCTCTCCATGCCGCTGCCACCGCCCCAGCCCCAACCTCAGCCCCTTGGCGCGCAGTGCCAGCCAGCCGCGAAACGCGGCTCCCCCGACGCCGCGCGGCGCCTGTTCGCCATGTCGCAGCCGATCGCCGGCACGCTGGCCGAACGATACCTCGCCGGCCGCGGCATTCTGCTCTCCCCGCGTGAGCGCGCGCTGCGCTTCCATCCCGGCTGCTACTACCGGGATTTCGTGACGGGCGAGACGCGGACGCTTCCGGCGCTGATTGCCGCTGTCACCAGCTTCGACGGGAAGATCACCGGCCTGCAACGCACCTGGCTTGATCCCTCGGGTCAGGGCAAGGCGCAACTCGCGGATCCACGCCGCTCACTGGGTCATCTCTTGGGCAACGCCATCTGGCTTGGCCTTGAGCCCGGCGCGCTGGCCCCGGTCATGGCCGCCGGCGAGGGGTTCGAGACGATGGCGTCGCTTAAGGTGGTGATGCCGGCGCTGCCGGTTGCCGCCGCCACTTCGGCCAATCACCTCGCCGGCCTGACCTTCCCACCTGGATGCCGTCGCCTCTACATCGCGGCCGATGCCGATGCGGCCGGCCGCCACGGCATCGAGCGTCTCAGCCAGCGAGCCGGCGAAGCCGGAATCCTCGCCCTGGTGTTGCGGCCGCAGCTCGGCGATTTCAACGACGATCTGCGTCATCTCGGCCCGGCCCCCCTCGCGGCTTGGCTCAGCGACCAGCTCGTCCCGGAGGATGTCCGTCTCTTGCTGCCGCCCGGGTGAACGGGTTCGGGCCGACACGCGGGCCGGGACGGCGTCGCCGGATAGCCCGCAGACATGGCGGCGCTCCACCGGAGAGGCCGCGCCCGCGGCCTGCCTGAGAGGCGACCCCTGCCACCCCCCGGTCACGGCCGCAACGGCTGCGCCGTCCTGCGCTCGCGCGCCGGCCTTCGGGGCGGCCGCGCCCGGGGCGCGGCCGGGATGCGCTGTCAGGCCGCGATAGGCGCGGCCACCACCGACGGAGACACGCCATGACCTACGACCATCCTCTCGACGACGCCTACGAGCCCTACCACGCCTCCTCGCCGACCGACCGCGTCATCCTCGAACTGCAGATGTACGGCCATCGACCGCATCAGGACGAACCTGATCCTCGGCCACTTCCCGACGACGAGGTGATCCGGGCCGGCCTCGCCGGGATCGTAGAAACCTTCGCCGGCATGCTCGGGGACACCAGGCTCGAACCCGATCTCGACGACCTGCTCTGGTCGTTCGCAAACGTCTTCCACCGTGCCGCCGAGCGTGTCGCCCGCAGCCTCGACCGCAACGAGGAGGCGCAGCGCTCGAGTCAGCAGGAGCAGGACGGCTCGGAGGTGAAGTCGGTCGAGCTGGAGCGGCTGACCGCGGAAGGCATCAGCTATATCGAGCGCCGCAACGTGCTCGAAATCATGCGCGATGAGGCCGCCGATCTCTACGAGGCACAAACCGGATCGGCATGGCGACCGCGCACCGGCTCCAAGGTCAGCCACCAGGCGATGACCGCTTCGGTGATCGACAGCCGCGACTTCCTCGCCGCCCGCCGACACGCCGAAACCGAGGTGCTCGTTCCAGCAGGGACCAAGATCGCCTTCGCCGGCGGCCTCGACTGCAACGATCACGACAGGATCTGGGACGCGCTCGACAAGGCTCGCGAGAAGCATCCCGACATGGTCCTGCTCCACGGCGGCAGCCCGCGCGGCGCCGAACGCATCGCCGCCTGCTGGGCCGAGAACCGCAAGGTCACCCAGATCGCCTTCAAGCCGGACTGGACCCGGCACGCCAAGGCAGCCCCGTTCCGCCGCAACGACCAGCTTCTCTCCGTGGTGCCCTACGGCCTGATCGTCTTTCCCGGCTCCGGCATTACCGACAACCTTGCCGACAAGGCCCGTCGGCTCGGCATCCCCGTCTGGCGGTTCGCGGAGGGCGGCGCGTGAGCGCCGTTTTCTTGCAAATCTGGCGAATCCAGATAATATGGAGATCGATCAAGGAGTCTAGCCATGCGCCAGTTCACGACGGGGGATCTCAACAAGCAGGTTGGCGACGTCACCGACGTTGCCAGCCGCGAACCCGTTATTCTTACCAAGCACCGGAAACCCCGGTTCGTGCTGATGAGTTACGAG